>JBMOFU010000263.1:0-5814 GCA_049318725.1 Phototrophicaceae bacterium
CAACATCATCATCCACGATGAGAATTTTTTCAGGCATGGAATAGCTCGCTTGAGTCTAAAGGGAAAATTACTTCGATCGCAGTGTATCACGAATACTAGGGGGACGCAACAAGCATCAGCCCGCCAATGTTTGAAGTCCGTTAAGAATACTATTGATTGTCATTCAAAGCGCAATACGATGCACAAGTTGGCTACATATGGTATAGTTCTAACGGTTTCGTTCCTTAATTGCTCGGGGTGTTGTCACCTTCGGCAAAAATTATCGAGGCAAATAGGTCATGCAGCCACAGCCCACCACTGATTCGCTGGCGACTTCGATTCTCAATAGCATTATGGATCCTTTGCTAGTGCTAAGTGAGGATCGGCATATCGTGCAGATGAACCCGGCTGCCGAAAAGCTCTTTGGCCTTTCGTCGGCAAGCGCCGCAGGGCAATCCCTTGCCGATGTGGTCAATTCCCCCACCTTATTGTCGCTGATTGACAACCAAGATCAACACGACGATGGTCGCCCGCCAGAGTGGTCGCCCGATGAACAGGGCACGCTGACCTACCTGCCGCGCCTGTCTGCCATTCAACCCGCTGTGGGGCAACCTGCGGGCTGGGTATTGGCCTTACGCGATGTCAGCCAATTTAAGCGGCTGAACAAAAATCAACAAGAGTTTATGCGGATTGTGTCGCACGACTTACGCTCGCCGTTGACCGCCATGCAGGGCTTTGCCGACATGATCCATATGGGACTGGTCGGCACGGTCACCGAAAAGCAAATCTACTTTGTAGAAAAGATTCTTTCCGGCATTACCCAAATGACCGCCATTGTAGAAAACATCCAAGACGCCGGGCGGTTTGACCCAGAAACCGGCTTCTACGAAATGCAACGCACCCAAATAGATGTGCATGAAATCCTGCTGCGGATTGTGCAAAATCACATCATCCCCGCCGAAAAACAAGAACTCACCTTAGAAGTACGGGTGAACGACAATGTACCGATCATCAACGCTGACGAAAATATGTTGGTGCGCGCCATCACCAACCTTGTGGATAACGCCATCAAGTACACACCAAACGGAAGCAAGGTAGACATTACGGCGGTCGTTGAGGCCGAAAATATGGTCATCAGCATCACCGACAACGGCTACGGCATCAGCGAAGAAGATCAAAAATACCTGTTCATTCGGCACCGCCGCATTACCCGCCAAGAACATCGGGGCATTAAAGGCACGGGCTTAGGGCTTTTCATTGTGCGGAGTGTTGCCCAACGACATGGGGGGGACGCCCGCGTTCACAGTGTACTGGGCGAAGGAACGACCTTCTCGATTGTGATCCCACTGCGCGGGGCGAACTTGGTCGGACAGGGGTAAAGACGGCAAATCCGTTCTAATCTGTGGTAAAATGCCTCATTCCAGTGAGGTATTTTTGTTTTAAGGTCAGGGATCATGGCTATTCAACGCCTCGACGAACGGGTGGTGGCAAAAATCGCAGCGGGTGAAGTCATAGAGCGCCCTGCCTCCGTTGTCAAAGAGTTACTCGAAAACGCCATTGACGCTGGCGCCACCCAAATCACCATCGAAATTACCGGGAACGGGCAACGCTTCATGCGGATCAGCGATGATGGCTGTGGCATCCCCAACGATGAGATGGAACTGGCAGTGATGCGCCATGCCACCAGCAAGCTCCGCACCGTAGAAGACCTTGAAACCATAGACACGCTCGGCTTTCGGGGGGAAGCACTTGCCAGTATTGCGGCAGTCAGTCACCTGACCTTGTTGAGCCGCCCACAACATGGCCTTACAGGAACCCAATTGCGGATCGAAGGCGGTGAAGTCCGCCACAACCAAGCCGTTGGCGCGCCTGCGGGAACTGTGTTAACGATTGAACATTTGTTTTTCAACACGCCTGCCCGCCTCAAATTCCTCAAATCCGACCAGACCGAGCGCCGCCAAATCACCAACGTCGTGATGAACTATGCCTTAGCCTATCCGCAGGTGCGTTTCTCGTTAGCCCAAGATGGCCGTGAAATCCTCTATACCAACGGCACTGGCGAACTTTCTGACGCGCTGATTAACCTGTTTAACGTGGATGAATTTCGGCAGATGATTGCCGTGCAAGGGGAAGAAAACCTCCAAACGGGGGGCGCTGTACAAATTTGGGGCTATACCTCTGCGCCAGATTTCAGCCGCACAGACCGTTCGCGCATCTTGTTATTCGTCAATGGCCGTGCGATTCAAGACACGAAACTGAGCTATGCCGTGATCCAAGCCTATCATACGTTTTTAATGACCGGGCGCTACCCCGTTGCCGTATTGATGATTGCCATCCCGCCGTCAGAAGTAGACGTGAACGTTCACCCCGCAAAGGCCGAAGTGCGTTTCAGCGACCCCAGCTTGGTATTTACGGCCATCCAGCGCGCTGTACGTCGTGCGCTCATTGAAGAAGCCTCCCCGCACACCGACATGCGCGGCGGGCGCTTTGACCCTGTGGCATCCACCCTAGCGGACGCGCCGAGCCAAGTCAGCCTGAACCTTCCGTTAGAGGAAAGCGGACAATCTGCCCGCCAGCGCGATCTGTACGGCAACCAACACGCGCTAAAGCTCAATGCAACAGCCGAAGCACAAGACGACCTCACGGCCATCCCTGAAGGCCCCGATGCCCCCATCAAGCCGCGCACCCTGCCGATGTTGCGGGTGGTCGGTCAGGTTTCTGCGGCGTATATCGTGGCAGAAGGGCCTGCTGGCATGTACTTGGTGGATCAACACGCCGCGCACGAACGTATTTTGTATGAACAATTTATGGCCGCCTATCACCGCCAAGAATCCATGACCCAACAGGTCTTGGCCGGGCAAACCGTCCAGCTTTCGCCGCTGGATGCCCGCCTGATCGAAGAAAATCTGTCGTTGCTAGAAAGCATTGGCCTACAACTTGAACCCTTTGGGCCAAAGACCTTCACCGTCCGCAGTGTGCCAGCGATGCTTGCCGACGCCAACCCACAAGCCTTGTTGGCCTCCATCGTCAGCGATTTAGCGCAGGGCGTCAACCCGGGCGAACAGTCCATTGAGGACAAAATCATTCGGCGGGTGTGCAAACAGGCTGCCGTCAAAGCCGGTCAAGTGTTGAGCATGGATGAAATGCAACGCCTCATCCGCCAGTTAGAGCGCTGTGAATCCCCCCATACCTGCCCGCACGGGCGCCCAACGATCTTGCACATGAGTGCAGACCACCTTGCCCGCGAATTTGGCCGTGCGGGGTCACGTTAAGCGTTTACGGTACCCCTTGCCACTGAAATTGCTGAGTAGGTGGCGCGCTCCCGACCAATTCATAGCGCCCCGCAGCATTAAGGCGGGCAATCCCCACCGACCACTGGAATTGCTGGGTTTGGTCACCACGCGGAATCAATTCAGGGGGCAGGCTAAAGCTGTTGCTGCGCGTGATAAACGCAGTGGCTGGCAAGCCTAGCGTGATATTCTGGATTTGCACCAAATAGACCTCATCTGACGCAAGCACGCGGCTACTCACCCACTGTAAGGCAAACACGCCCGGCGCGGCGACAGCATCCTTAGGCGGGAAAACGACAAGTGGCGCGCTATGGGTCGGCGTCGGGGTGGCAGTCTCATTCCCAGAGGGAGTCGGTGAAAGGGTGGGCGTCGGGGTGGGCGCGGGAACATTTACCGCTTGCCCCACTTGCAAAACGATGATGCAGTCTGGGCCGCCGCTAGGGATATTAAAGTTACAGCCGAAAAACGGGATTCCGGGCGAGTTCAACTGCGACAAAATCTCTAGCGTAGTATTGTACTGTTGGGCAATATCTACCATTGTTTCGCCCTCTTGGACAATGTGGTTGGTGGTCAGCCCGTCGCTATTGCTCGGTTGCCCCGTGAGTTGGCTCACCACCAGTGCTGGCCCCACCGGGTTAGGCGTCACTTCAGCGGCGATCACCGTTGGGCGTGGCACTAAGATCATCGTGCCGGGCGGCGGCAAAATATCGGCGTTGGGGATGTTATCGTTCATCCGCACAACTTCAGCAATGACATCGAAACTGCGATGTCCGTACAATTGTACGATATAGCCCAGTGTCTCCCCCGTTTGGATGACATGCTCAATCGGCCCCGGCGTTGGGCTAGGTGGTGGCGTTTCACTCGGCGGGAGCGATGTTGGTGTTGGCTCCACAAAGGGGGAAGAAGGCGTTGGCAATATCGTTGCTGGCGTTGGGGTGAGGGTTACGCTCGGCAATGGTGAGGGCGAAGCCGTCAACGTCACCGGGATCAATGTGGGCGTGGCTTGTGGCAATTGAGTGAAGCTACACCCTGCGACCATGAACGATAACCCCACCCACAGGGCAATAGCCTTCAACATATGGCAAACGGTCATTAAAATTACTCCTGCGGGGTGGCGGTTAGGGGAATATCTTCCCACGTAAAGCGGCGGCTATCAGTTAAAAAACGGGCAGTTTCAGGGTTTTCTTCTTCGATGATGCTCACCTGCCAGCTAAATTCGCGGCGGCGGCCTGCTTCCCCCTGCAACGTAGCAGGAACAATCACAAATGTGTCTCGTGTATCTAAAAAATGGGTCTGTTCGCTTTCCACCTCTGTTAAGCGGATTCTGTAGACCTCATCGGCAGCCAGTGTGCCAGTGGCAACCCAGCGTAAGGTAATTAAATCAGTGCGGCGGAAGAACGTCCGATCCCCCGGGCTGAGCAACTGCGGCGCGTTATAGGTCGCTGTAGCGGTGGGGGTCGGTGTTTCACTGCCGGATGCCGTCGGTTGAATCGTTGGGGTCGGGGTAGGGGCTGGCACGCGCATCTGCTGCCCAGTAAACAACTGCACTTGACAGTTTTCCCCGCCGCTGCCGCTGCTAAAGTCGCACTGTGAAAACGTAATTTCAGGGTTTAACTGAGAAAGCACCTCAAGGTTTGCGCCAAACCTTAGGGCTACAAGGATAATGTCATCGCCTTCTTGCACGTTATACCATTGGATTCCCGGTAGCAGCGTCGGTGATGGGCTAGGTGTTAGGGTCGGGACGCCATCTGCACCAGCGGCGAACAGCAGGTTAACCACAGCGCTGTTATCAGCAGCGCCTTCAGGTGTCCCTGTTGGCGTGATATTGGGGTCAACAGTGGCGGTTGGGCGCGGCACTTGTATCACTTGCCCAACTTGTAATACGCTTGTGTCGCTGAGTTCATTCAGTTCAAGCACTTCAGCGATCACGTCTAAATCGCGGTGTCCGCAACGCCCGATAATAGAAATCAGGCTGTCCCCAGTAGTCACTGCAATTTCGCACGGCCCTAATGTAGGCGTTACAGTAACCGTTGGCGGGGCAGGCGTCACTGTTGGCAAAAACAGGTTCGGGCGGGGGGATGGGGAGGCAGACGGCGTTGCAACAACATCTATTAGGGTAGGGCTGGTCGTTATGCTGGCTTCAGGCGTTAAGGGAACATTGGCTAACGGGCTATTGATCCATAAAATGTAACTGACAACCCCGATCAGCAAAAGCGCCACCCCCACCACAATGATGTTCCCACGCACCCACGGCAATTCACGCTCTACTAAGTCTGAGCCGCCAAAGCGCCCATGATCGTGATCTGCTTGTCCCTTTGCAGGTGAATTTGACGCTTGGATGTTCCCCAATGCCCCACCACATTCTTGACAGAACTTGGCTTGTGCCAGATTTTCCGTCCCGCAGATGGGGCAAATCTTGGTCGGTTGAACACTCAACAGTATCTTTCCTCAGCACTTAGGGATGATGTATAGGGTGATTATGCGCCGAATTTGCCAAATTTGGGAAGGTCAATTAGCTCGTCAATCGCCCACGGCTGGACAGAAT
>JBMOFU010000264.1:0-5802 GCA_049318725.1 Phototrophicaceae bacterium
TGAAACTCTGCGGCGACAATTGCCAACACCCCAACCAGTGCGTGCCAGCCCCAAAACGGGCGGTTGCGGGCATACACCCATAAATACAACACCGCACAGTAGGCCAACGTGCCAAAAGCGTCCATCCGCCCATGATATTGTAAGATGAACATGCGGCTAGAGGCGACAAATGCCAGCGTCACCAGCGCAACTTCTGGGTTCCACCATAGGCGCATCATCCGGTAAATCAGCACTAGACTGAACAACCCCAAGATGAACATCAGCGCATGGATAGCAGGAATAGACACTCCAAACACCTGCAACCACGCCGTCAGCAGATAGTAGGCATAGCCGCTCCCACTGCCGCCCAACAGCGATAAATCATTCACGCGCCACAAGTAGTAACTCATTTCGCCGCGTAGCAGATAGTTGCTGGCTAAGTTCAAGTGAAAATGTGTGTCTATGTGGATGACATGGGTGTTCAGCGCCGCCGCCAACTTAATGAGGGTCGCCAGCGCAATCCCCACCCACAATAGCATCGCCCAGCGTTGCTGAACCCATTGGGCAACCTTCATGAGCGATGATCCCTTTTTGCAAACCCCACCTGCGCCACGCTAGACCTTTTCAATGCCTTGTGTGGAGCCGAGCAGCCCGCTAGGACGGAAGACCAACACCAAGATCAAGGTGCCAAAGATGACAATGCGCGTCCATTCCCCGCTGATGTAATAGTCACTGAGCGCACGAATCATCCCAATCACGAACGCGCCCAACACCGCCCCGCGAATGTTACCGATGCCGCCCAACACAGAGGCAGTGAAGGCCATCAAGCCCGCCTCAAAGCCCATCAAGAAGCGCCCACTGTTGATGTATAGCCCCCAAACCACCCCCGCCGCGCCCGCCAATGCCCCGCCGATGAAGAAGGTGAGGCCAATCACTTGGTTGACGTTGATCCCCATCATGGCGGCGGCTTCACGGTCTTGGGCGCAGGCGCGCATCGCCTTGCCTAACTTGGTACGGTTGACAAATAACGCTAACCCAACCATGAGCGGGATGGTGACGCCGAACAGAAACAGGTCTTTGGTCGTCAGGCGAATAATCGTGTCTAAACCGAACCATTCGCGCAGAACATTGACGTTGGGGAAGTAACGCGGGTAGTTGACCTGACTAGGGCCAATCCACACTGCATAGATGGCTTCTAGCGCGAACGACACGCCAACGGCGGTAATCAGCGGGGCAAGGCGTGGCGCGTTCCGCAACGGGCGGTAAGCCACACGGTCAATCAGCAGGTTTAGCCCGCCAGACAACCCCATCGAAATCAGCAAGATGAGCGGCAAGATGACCAACAGGCCAAACGTCCCCAACGGCGTCGGCAAAGGGATTACATTCCCAAGCAGGCCAAAGAGCGTCAACGAGATAAAAAAGCCAAAGGCGAAGATGTCCCCATGGGCAAAGTTAATCAGTTCAATAATGCCATAAACCATGGTGTAGCCCAACGCGATCAACGCGATGTAAGAACCAATGGTTAAGCCGATGATGACTTGGTAAATGAAAATTTCTAAGGCGCGTAGTAATTCTGGATTCACGTAGAACTTCTCCGGTGTTAAACATAGCGGTAGGAGCAGGGGCGGGTACCTACAAACACCCTACCGCGCTACCCCTACCCAAAATGTGCATTCAGGGGCGTGCTAACGGCACACCCCTACAGGATCAGCGGTTTAGGACGACGGGCAGCTCGTGTTCATTTCTGAGCTAATGCTGGTGTCGAAGACAAATTCGCCCGTCTCATCAATGGTGTTGCCGGCCAGCGTGGTGAAGGTTGGGTCGCCGTTCTCATCGAAGCCGAACGTGCCAGTGATGCCTTCAAATTCTTCAATCCCGCGCATGGTTTCGAGGATGGCGGTACGGTCTTTTTCGCCAGCTTCGTCGACGGCGTACAAAATCACTTGCATAGATTGATAGGCGTAAGTAGACCACGCCGACGGCTCGTAGCCGTAGGTTTCAACGAAATCTTCACGGAAGCGGATGCCGCCTTCAGAGTCGAGTTGTTGCGGGGTCAAACCGGGGAAGGTTAGGTACACGTTGCCGCTGACGACATCTGGGCCGCCCACTTGTTCGACCAACGCCGGGCTAACCAAACCGTCTGGGCCCATGAACGCGACGCCAGAGTTGAACAGGTCGAGTTCGTCCATCTGTTGGATGACCTGCGGGCCACCGCTGTCAATCACGAAGCCGCCGTAAACCAAGTCTGCGCCAGAGGCCAACACATCGGTCAACAACGAACGGAAGTCAATGTCGGTGGATTCCACACCGCTACGACCCACAATTTCTAGGCCAATTTCTCCAGCGCGGGTTTCAAAGGCATCTGCCACGCCCTGACCGTAAAGTTGACGGTCATCGAGGATGTAAACGCGCTCAAAGCCAAGGCATTGCGCCCATGCCGCGCCCGCAGACCCTTGGAGGTCGTCGGCGGCGTTGGTGCGGAAGTAATTTACCTCGCCCGACGGACGGTAAATTTCTGGCTCGCCCTCAGCAACTGGCTTGGTCAAGCCGGGGTAGGTGTTGGCGGGGGTAATTTGCACAATGCCGGCCTCATTGGTGATCGGCATCGAAACTTTGGCCGCACCGCTGTTGTACGTGCCAAAATAGACCATACAGTCGGCGTCGTTGACACAGCGTTGGGCGTTTTCAGCCTCAATCACGCCGTCCCAAGAGCCAGTGGTGGGGGAAGCATCGTCTGTAGCGACCACTTCAATGGTGAACCCGGCTGGGCCAACGCCCTCGTTATCTTCAAGGTAATGCGCCAACGCCAAATTCACGGCGTCTAACATACTTTGGCCTTCAGGCTGCATCGAGCCTTGTAACGGCCAACTGGTGTAAATCTTGACAACTTCGCCCTCTTGAGCAGCGATGGGCAAAACGCCAAGCGCCCACACTGCCACACACACCAAAATCAACGACAATAGTTTACGGTTCATGCGAAAGCTCCTGAAAGACAAATTAGGAAAGAAAACCGTTTCTGCGGCTATGTATAGGGTCACACACAGCACCGCCCTTTAGATTTACCACAGCCCCCCTTAGCGGTACAGGGCAAGCTCACCAAAGATTATGGCACAATTACTGCAAATTTTCCACAAGTGTTAAAGATTGCCCAAACCACTGGCTTGCCTTGCCCTAACGCTGACCGATATAATCCAGCCGCCCCGTCTTTGACCTATAGAGGATGATCCCTACAGCATGAAACGCCTATTACAATGGTTATCCACCCCACTCCATTTCTTTTGTGCCAGCGTTGCGCTTGCGCTGTACATCGTGTTTGTGGCGGTGGTGGTGCGCTACCGTGAACCCATCCCCTTTATTGATACTGTCGAACTCAACGCAGTGTTTGCGCTGGATGTCGTTGAAGGCAGCTTCCAGTGGGGAGACGTATTCACGTTGTTCAATGGGCATCGGGTCATCGGCACGGTTTTGCCGACGCTTTTTTTTGCGCGTTTCACCGCGTGGGATTTAACGGCTGAAAGCAACTGGGTGATCTTGGTGGGGACATTCAGCACATTGCTACTGTTGGGGCTGTTTGCCAAAAATCACCCAACACTCGCCCACTTCGCGCTTGTGCCGTTTACTGTCTTGATGCTTTCGCTCCACAGCCTTGAAACATGGATCATCGTGAATTATGGCTTCTGGCAAACAGGCATAGCCTTTGCCCTGCTCACCCTTATGCTCATTGCGCTGCGCCCACGCAACAGGCTAACCGTTGTGCTGGCTATAGCCACGTCTATACTGGCGATGTTCAGCGCAACACTTGGGCTAACGGCATGGGTGGGCGGGACGATTTTGCTAGGGTTAAAGGGCTATCGGTGGGGGCTGCTGGCCTATCTGCTGGTCGGGGTGGGGGTAGTGGTGGCATCTTCTGGGTCGTTAATCTCTGGGAGTGCGCCGATTAGTGACATCCCCCAATGGCAGTTAGAACTGCCCAACATTCCCTTTTTTCTGTCGTTTATAGTGTTGTACATCGGCTCGCCAGTGAGCGCCTTTCAAATCCCGCTGGCGTGGGTTGGCGCAACGGCTGTATTGGCCGCCATCGCGGGCTGTAGTGTTTACCTGTGGCGTGTCGGCCAATTCCGTAGCGCGCAGGTGTGGCTGGCATTGGCCGCCATGGGGTTAACGTGTGGCGGGCTAATTGCACTGGGCAGAACCCAGTGGGGACTAGAGAACGCGCTACGCGCCCGCTACACCTACACAGGTAATCTGCTGTGGGTGGCTGCCGTTGCGCTAACCATTATCACGTTGGCGCACGCCCATACCCACGCAAGACACTGGGTCGTGAATGTGGGATTAGCGTGGCTGGTCTTGGCAGGCGTAGGGCATGGGATCACGCTTGCCAAAAGCGTAACCTACATCTTTGAAGACCTTCAGCCGGAGGGCAAGCAGGTCTCTATTGAGGTCTTACGCCCTTTGTACCGCTGCCTTGCGGAATATCCGCTCATGCACGACGCAAGCTGTATTCACGACAGCCTACCAGACTTTCCCTACGGTAAAACGATTGCCATTGCAGACCGCCTTGCCCTACACCGCCTTGCAGAATACGCAAAGCGCCCAACTACCCCAATCTTTACCCCGCACACAATGGATGATGTGGTCATTATCGAATCTCGTAGCGTATGGCGCGCGGCACACATCCAAAACTTCCTCGTGCCGTCAGGGATGCGCGTCATGCTGTTGGTTCCACCCAGCGAACAATCTATTGCAGACGGCTTCCCGATAGCGATTGAAGCCTACAGCAGCCGCAGCGCGCTAGAGGCACAACTGCCCGCAGCAGCGAATGTTTGGCGGATTGCCGAAAACCGCCAAGTGGGGTTAGACGGCTATGCCCTGCGTACACAGGTTGGCGCACCCTACGACCTGTTTGTCGGCGATTATCGCCGTGCGTTGCCGTTGGCAGAAACGCCGCTGGTCTATGAAGGCTTATTCCAATTGGAGGGCTGGCAATTCCCCACATCGCTAACGGTGGCGGCGTGTGATTCGGTTGCGCTAGAAACCAACTGGCGTTTGCGCCGCGCTACCCAAGACTACTACAAGATGAGTTTTGTGCTGGTTAACGAGCAAGGGAACGGCATTGCACGCGACGACCGCGCCCCAAACATCCAGACGCAACATTGGCAGGTCGGGCAGCCCTATCAACTGGAGCAACAGCTACAAGTGCCGTGCGACTTACCTGCAGGCACATACGCAATGCTGATGGGCGTATACAGTGAAAGCGACACAACAAGCATTATCGCCTTAGGCCAAACCCAATACATCACCTCACTGGTCGTGAGCGGCTCGTAGCCCCGTTAGGGCAATCGCATTAAAATAAGGTGGGGTTATCCCGGCACAAATCACGTTTTTACGTACAGGCCAACGATTGTAGGGGCGACACAGGTGGCGCCCCCTGAAGTTTGGCTTTTCTTGAAAAAGCATATTCAACCTGCCATACTCATTTCATAGGGAGGTTGTGACTCGGTGTTGACAGATCACACCCCCCTGAAATGGCCGATGGATTCAGAGGTAGATTAGGAATTTGCCAGTGAGAAAAACTCTCAAAAGCTATCAAAAAAACTAACTGTTTTTCATAGGTCAGCAATTTCTAAGCACGTTGCACTGAATACCATGCAATGTGGCTAAAAAAACGTTGAGAATGCGGTTAAATCGGCCTACGGCGTAGCCTAATTCCGCCACAAACAGCCAAACTTCAGGGACGCCACTGTTGTGACCTGTAGGGACGTGACCTGTCACGTCCCATAGGCACCAACTTAAGGGATGACGTATTCTTAAGGTCTCTCAAAA
>JBMOFU010000265.1:0-5791 GCA_049318725.1 Phototrophicaceae bacterium
TCGCGTTTGCCCCTTGGGTGCTGTATGCCACGCCGCGTATGTTCAGTTGGCGCAGTGAGGCCGCCACACCGCCGCTGTTCTTCACGCAATTCTACTTTGCCACGCTCACCGTAGGCCGCCCGACCTTTGACTCAATGCAATTGGCGTTTGTCGGACTATATCTGGCAGTGATGCTGGTGGGCGTGATCGTGCTGTTTCGCAATCGTAGGGGCGAGCCGACGGCTCGCCCCTACAGGGCATTGCTGCTGGCGGGGATTTTGACGCCGGCGCTAGTCGTGTTCGTGTTGGCGTTGCCGTTTCATGATTTTGGGCGGCCACTGGCGGCGCGCTACTTGGTGATGTTGGCCGCTTGTTTTTATGTGTTGGCGGCGTGGGGAGCCGTGCGCTTAGGCCGTTGGCGCACATGGGCGGTAGTTGGAGTGATGGTCGGGGTGGCGCTATGGGGGATGTCTAACATTGCCGTTGGCGCGATCCGCCGCGATGAGTTCTACAGCGCGTCCAGCCTGCTGCATGATTTGGTTGGGTTGCCTGCCGACGTGGTGATCTTGCACAATGACCGCACATGGACGACCTTCGCCGCCGCGTATGATCGCCCGTTTGAGGTCACACGCCAATCACAACCGATGACGCCGGAATACGCCGATTATCTGTTGCCGCAATGGTGGGATCGTGCCGGTGTGGTCTGGGTGGTCGAAACGCCCTACGCCCGTGAAAGCGACCCCGACAGCCGTCTTGATGCGTGGTTCAGCGAACGCGCCGTTGATCGCTATCGTTGGACGTTTGACGAAACAACGGTCACGGCCTATGTGAGGAATCGACCTGTAATAGCGCTACATACAGCGATATGGTATCCCCATAATCAGTACTTAGCGGGGGTGAATCTGATCGGTAGTGAAATCCCCCTGCGGCGCTATGCCATTGGGGATAGTGTTCACATCGCGCTCTATTGGCATACATCACCCGCAGATGCCTTCACCGTGCAAATACGGCAGGGTGAGCAGGTGATCCCCTTTAGCGTTGAGCCGCTTCAAACCCAGCGTGATGTTGGCGTGACCCGCCAGCATATCAGCCTGCCGCTACTGCCAGACACCCCCGCCGGACGCTATACAGTTGAACTGCTCAACGGAGGCGAAATCAGCCTGTTGGGGGAGATAGAGGTCGTGCAACTGCGCCAAACGCCCACCGTCACTGCCGCTGAGATTGCCACCCCGACGGACATCCCGTTTGGCGAACAGGTCACCCTCATAGGCTACACGGCTGGCGAGTTCCGTGCCGGACAAACTTACCCGATTACGCTCTATTGGCACACGGCTTCGCCCATCACCGAGCGCTATAAGGTTAGCGTATTCTGGCTAGGGGAAGCGTTCAACCCGCAGAGCAATAACCCGCTGTGGGGGCAATCTGATGGCGAGCCGCAAGGCTGGCAGTTCCCGACCACGCTTTGGCCGCCGAACACCCTCATTGCCGACCCGCATACGCTTGTCATTCCGGCGAACGTGCCACACGGCAACTATCAATTGGGCGTGGTGATGTACCGCGTCAGTGACGGACAACGCTTGCCCGTCAACAGCGGCGATATAGCAATTTTGGAACAGATTACTTTGCCGTGATTAGACGTTCTTGGGCTTTTCTTCTTCGACGATCACAGTCGGTTCGACGCCTTCGACCATCCCTAGCGCGACGCGGTGTTCATAGACGATATAGTCTGGGATGAGGGACTCGAACAGTTGCAAGCCGCCCACCACCAACGCCACATCATCGAACCAGCCAATCACTGGGATGTCGGGGATCAAATCTACCGGCGACAGCACGTACAACAACACCAATAGCGGAATCGCCTTTACAGGCAACGAAACGCGCTCATCGCGGATCAAACGATAGGCCAGCCGCAAACGCAGAATAAAGTCGGTGACTTGCTGTGAAAGTTGATCTATCATAGGGCAGTCTCTCTCTATACCATCCATACGAACATGCCGTAGGCCGCAATCTTAGCTTGCCCCTACACTCAACCTGAATGATACCCCTATGACCGATACACTTGCAACTGCCCTCTTGCACTGGTACGACCAAAATGCCGTTGAACTGCCGTGGCGTGCCAACCGCGACCCTTACCGCGTCTGGCTTTCTGAGGCGATGCTGCAACAAACCCAAATCGAAACCGTCAAGCCCTACTATGCGCGCTTCTTGAGCGCCTACCCCACTGTGCAAGATTTAGCCGCCGCCCCACTGGATGACGTGTTAAAGCTGTGGGAAGGCTTAGGCTATTATTCGCGGGCGCGCAACCTGCACAAGGCCGCGCAGATTGTGGCGAACGAGCGCGGCGGCGTCTTCCCAGACAGCGCCGAAGGCTTACAAGCCTTGCCGGGGATCGGGCGCTATACCGCCGGGGCAATCGCCAGCATCGCCTACGGTGAACGGGTGGCTGTGCTGGACGGCAACGTGATCCGTGTCTTGGCGCGGCTGTACGATATTCCCGACGACGTGACCCTACCCGCTACCCAACGCCGCTTGTGGGAACTGGCTGAATCGCTATTGCCTGCCGAACGTGTGGGCGACTACAACCAAGCGATCATGGAACTGGGGCAGATGACCTGCCGCCCGAAGCAACCGCGCTGCAAAGATTGCCCCGTGCAGGCGATGTGTGCCGCATTTGCCGCTGAAACCGTCTCTGAACGGCCTGTGAAGGCCAAGCGTGCGCCCATCCCCCATTATGATGTCACTGCGGGCATGATCTGGAACGATAACGGTCAAGTGCTGATTGCCCAACGTCCCGCAGAAGGCTTGCTCGGCGGCCTATGGGAATTCCCCGGCGGCAAGCAAGAGCCAGACGAAACGTTAGCAGAATGCCTTGCGCGTGAACTGCACGAAGAACTGGGGGTAGCCGTCATCGTTGGCGAGCCGTTTACGGTTGTCAAGCACGCCTTCACCCACTTCAAAATCACGTTGCACCTGTTCCGTTGCACGCTTGCCGCTGCTAGTCCAGCACCGCAGGCGATTGGTGTACAGGCGTGGCGCTGGGTATTCCCCGACGAACTCGACCGTTACAGCTTTGGCAAGGCCGACCGCACCGCCATTGACGAACTTCAGCGGCGGCGCGGGATGTTGTTCTAAGCCAAACCCTGCGCCCTCAATCT
Source organism: Phototrophicaceae bacterium (assembly GCA_049318725.1). Classification (GTDB taxonomy): domain Bacteria; phylum Chloroflexota; class Anaerolineae; order Aggregatilineales; family Phototrophicaceae; genus CAIRDJ01. The sequence goes on from JBMOFU010000265.1 coordinate 3,135, forward strand.
CTGCGGCAAACTCTGCTATCATGAGCGGCAATTCTGCCCGTGCAACCCCTGTGATGAGGCCACCCCATGAGCGATCAACTGGATACCCTGCTGCGCGTTTACCTGCCAATTGTGCTGGTATTGTTGATTGCCGCTGGGGTGCGGATGTTCGGTACTGCCACGCTCCCCGTAACCACCGATGAAGGCTGGACGACGTGGGCGATCAGTGAGCCGAACATCGTAGATGTCGTGGAAAAAGTCGCCGCAGACCGTCACCCGCCGCTGTACTTTTTGGCGCTGGCGGCGTGGCAACGGGTCGCGGGTGAATCGGCAATCGCCTTGCGCCTGTTGAACGTGCTGGTTGGCGTGTTGACGGTAGCATTAGTCTACCGTGTGGCCGATGAAACCTTTGGCCGCACCGCCAAAGCCGGCCATGAAGATATTAGCTGGTACGCCATGCTGATCTATGCGGTATTGCCGATTGCCGTGTATTACACGCAAGAAATCCGCCACTACGGATGGTTCACCGCCGCGACTGTGCTTTCATCACTGGCGTTTGTGCGCGTCTTGCGTTCCCCCACCAACCGCCGCTTGATCCTCTACAGCTTGAGCGTGGCATTGATGATGTACCTGCTTTATTACGGGGTATGGCTGGCGCTGATACAAGCGTTTACCGTCTTGGTACTGTGGCGCGGCAATTACCTGCGTAAGTGGCGCACTACATGGGTAGATCGCGGCAAGGTTGGGTTGGCGTGGCTGGGCGCACTCGTCATCTATGCGCCGTGGCTGTTCGTCATTGCGCGCCAACAATGGGGGCTACTCGGCAACGGGATCGGTGCAGCGCCCGGCACGTTTAGCTCATCGGCCACAGATGTGTTGCGCTTGATGGAATTGTTGCTCGGCGGCGGGCTGGCGCTCACGTTAGGGCTGTATATCGTTGGGTTGTGGGGGACGTTGGTCAGTGACCGCACCGACGCCACACTAGGGCTACGCTTCGCCAATCCCTTATGGCTTGGGGAGGTCTATATCATGTTGGCGGGCGCGGGCGGGTTCTTCCTATTGGTGATTGCGAACAATTTCGTCGGCGTACTTTCGGCACGGACGACGGTCTTTCTTACGCCGCTTTTGGCGATGATTGTCGCGGCGGGGGTCGTCCGTCAGCGCATTGGGGTGCGCTGGAGTTTGTTGGTGGGCTATCTGCTGGTGTCGTTGTTTTTAGCGCCCGTGTTCCAGCCACGCCTAGATAGCCCCTCAGCAGCGGCAACGCTGGCCTCACAATATCAGCCGGGGGACTTGATCGTGTTAGAAACAGGCTGGGACGATAACGCCTTCCGCTATGCGATGCGGCAGGCGCTTGGCACCGATGCCAACATCATCCGTACCTTACCCTACGTCAACAACCGTGATGAGAACGTCCCGGTTGTACCGCAAATCGAAGATCAATTGCAAGCCGCCACACGGATTTGGGTCGTCCAGTGGTTGCAGCCGCCGCAGGTGATCCCCTATTTAGACAGCGCCGACAGTGGCTTTACGCGCATGGCTGAACTGCGTAGCGATGTTGGCGGGCAATATCGCGGGCAATATGCGCGCTACGGCGCAGCCGATGACGTGTGGATTGTCGGGTATAGCCAATCCCCGTAGGGGCGCAATGCATTGCGCCCCTACAGCCGTATCTCTTTATCCCGCTGGTACAAACTCCACTTCAAACAACGCCGGCCAGCGCTTGCCCGTCACCAAAAACGTTTCAGTTTCTGGGTTGTAGGCGATGCCGTTCAACACCGCGCCACTCTCTAGCGCTGCCCGTTCTTCTGGCGAGAGCAACGCACGCCCATCCACCACGCCCGTGACGATGCCCGTTTGGGCGTCAATCCGTAAGATGCTGTCGGTTTGCCACACATTCGCCCAGATGTTGCCGTCTACGCACTCTAGCTCGTTGATTTCATCCACATATGCCCCGTACAGCGTGACATTCATCGTCCGCACAGGGGCAAACGTTTCTGGGTCGCGCACAGTGATAACGTGGCTACCGTCGCTCATGTAGAGCAACGATTCATCGTCACAAATCCCCCAGCCTTCCCCCGTGTATTGAAAGGCTCCCAACGGCTCGAAGGTATCTTCCGCAATGCCCGTTTCGATCTCGTAGACCAGCGCCACCTGCTCACGCCAGCTAATCTGGAATAGGCGGTTGCCGAGTAGCGTTAGCCCTTCGGCAAAAATCTGTTCGGGGATGTCAAATTGGCGCACGACTTCGCCGCTTTCAACCTCGACGGCGCGCAAATCCGATTCGCCATACAGCCCAGTGGATTCATACAGCAGGCCGTCACTGTGGAGCAATAGCCCCTGTGTGAACGCTTCGGGGTCATGTGGAAAACGGTTAATCACCTGCGGGGCTAACAATTCCACAGGGGCGTAAGGGTCGGGTGCATCTTGGGCGATAACAAGGGTCGCCAACACGGGCAAGAGTAGGGCAAACATCCAACGGCGCATAAGGGGGACGCTTCCTTTCAGTGAACAGGATATGCTGGCGATTATGCGCCAAAGCGCCGCCTTTGCGTAGGGGAGCCTCGCTTATGCGGTATAATGGGGGCGTCAGCAAATCACAGTTGGGGATAAAAATCCAATGGTCGCACAGCCGCAACAGACACGCTTTACGCCCGAAGAATACTTGGCCTTTGAAC
>JBMOFU010000266.1:0-5743 GCA_049318725.1 Phototrophicaceae bacterium
GGGGTTGGGCCTGAACTACGCACCTCTGTACTGTTATTGGAGTAGCTGGCGATCCAGCCGTTGCCCCACGGGTAACGCCAGCCAAAGTCAGCGACTGCCGCCCGCTGCCATTGTGCCTCTGTGGGTAAGGTCACCTCATAGCCAATTTGCGCGCTTAACCAATGACAAAAGGCCACCGCTTGATACCAACACACCTGTACACGCGGCGCATCAGGGTCGCTAAAAACTACTTCCTCTGGGACGGAATGTTTGCTGCGCCATTGGCGCGCCTTCTCAGAAAAGTCCCACCAGATGGGGTTATCATAACCGTCTGGCATGTTGGCAAACACTGCGAACTGTGCATTCGTGATGGGGTATTTTGCCATCCTAAAGGCTGGGACGGCAACTTCTTCCTGTTTTCGTGCCTTCCAGATATGGATGTCTTTGCCGCCGTCATGGGCGTCTTTGGTGAGTTCAAAGCTGCCGTACTCCACAAACGTCACCCCCTCATCAACGTGTTCCCACTCAAACGGTTGGGGCAAAACAGCACTGATTGGATTGAGTTTGGTGGTACTCCCCAGCACTGCCGACGGCGCTGGCTCATAGATATTGGGCGCGGGTTTGTCCTCAGCAGCATAGCTGGCTTCAATCGAAGTACGGATTTGCCCAACCGCTCGGGCTGTATCTAGCCCGCCGTACCTTTCAATGAGTTGTAGCAAGCCCTCTATCGCTAAGATATTATTTTCAAGTTTGCCATACTCTAATAAAAAGATGACCAGCCGCGTAGCAAAATCATCATCGCCGCCGCTCCAGTCTAAATTACGGAGCAGTGTTTTATCGTAGGTGTAGTATTCACCTTCTAATAATGTCCGTGATGCCTGCCGATCGCGGGCGGCGATCAACTGGGCGGTAAACTCACGAAGGTCTTTATAGGTTTGTGGGTCTATGGTTGCCATAACATCGCCATCCCTGCGGGGTATCTAAATCGGTTTTTCCCCCGCAAAGTATAGCGTAAATGGGTCGTGATGGGGTAATAGCGTTAGCGACGGGGTTTTTCTGGGTTGGGATGAACTTGGGCATAGACGGTGCGCCCACGATAGAAAGTCACAGACGGACGCTGTTCGGCAGGGATCGGATAGGTGAGCCAGCGCATAAAGCCGGACGGTGCTTTTGGGGTTGGACGTTGCGTTGGGGTGTTCATGGGTAAATCTCACAATTCAGATACGGTTTTCATCATTCATTATGCACAATCTGTGTTAGAAAGCCATTGTGACTGTGTGAAATCGGTGTGAACAATCCATCAGCAGTTGAATATCCTAAAAATTACCCCCCTTTTGCAACCTTTGTTATAATGAAGTGCGTAGGAATTTTCTAACACCCGAATTTCACCGGAGAAATGGCTCGCATGTCAGACCGTCCAGAGAACACCAAACCCGGCTGGCGCTCCCCGGCGGATCCGAACGCTTGGCGTTCGATGGTCAGCCATGCGTCTAAGCGGATTGCCGTTAAACGTACCCCATCGCTGCTGGCAAGTGTGCCAGCCCAACCGCAAGTCGTAGGGGGCTGGCATCAACCCGCCGCCAGCGATACCAGCGCGTTGCCGTTACCGCGCGCCCCACGCCCAGAAGACGCCTTGCCTGCCGCTGTGGTTGCGGCGCCAGCGCCAGCGCCAACACTTGGCGCACGCCCAGAGGATGCAGTTGCCCTCCCCCGTAGCGTTGCCGCCCCACGCCCTGAAGATTCGATCCCACAGCCGGCGGCCAAAGCCCCCGTTATTGAAATCGCGCCGTTGGCTGATGACGAAGTTGACCTGCTCGAAGAATTAGACATCGAAGAAGTGGATTTGTTGGCCGAAGCAGTGGCCGACGACCTTGCTGACCCGTTTGGCTTTGACGAAGAAACCGCGCTGATGGCGCTGATTGACGAAGAAGAAGGGGTAAGCGACCTTGAGGACGAACAACCGACGAAACTAGCCCCCGCTGCACAAGCGGCTACGCCGATGGCCGCTGACGACTATATGCGCCAACAGTTGGCCGCGTTGCAAGCCGAACAAGCGGGCGACACCGAACAACTGACCTCTACCGCACCCGTTAGCCCAACGGCCTCCACAGGCGGCTTTGACTACGCCGCCCAAATTGACGCCCTACAAGGGGGGACGGCTCCTGTTGGCACGTCATCCGCCGAAGTTGCGGCGGCAGCAACCACCAGCCCGATTCAGGCCGCCGACGGCAGCGACTTCAGCTATACCTCTGTGTTGAGCCAACTCCAGCAAGGGCAAACCCCTGTCACTGCGCCGACCAATATTGACCCGGCAACCCAAGCGCTGGCACAAACCTTCATCCAGCGCGAAACAGAAATCCGCACGTTGCGCCAACAGCGCCAACTCGGTCAAATCAGCGAAGATCAATATCAGCAACTGCTGCGCGAATTGATGGTGCTAGACGAGCGCGCAGGCGTGTGGTGGATGATGGGGCCAGATACTGAAATATGGTATCGCTGGAACAATCAAATGAACAATTGGGAAGTTGCAGAGCCGCCGCGCCCTTCCACCTACGGCACCCCTTCGATTCAGGCCATCCGCACCGACACAGGCAACATTGACCCACGACAGGTCATTGCTGGGGCAGCGTTGCCCAACGTCGGCTTTGGGGACGGCGGCTACACCGCGCCAAGCACCTTTGGCAGCACCGCCGGCTTCACGCCAGAAACCGGGGGCTATCAAGCGCCTACGTCTGCGCGCCAAGATTTAGGGGCAACGGTGGTCGGCAGCGCCGCCTATGTGGATATTCTGCCTTCTAGCCAGCAGACCGTACCGAGTATGGGCGCTGTAGCGGCCTCTGCTGACGTGACCCAACGCGCACGTCCCATCAGCGAAGACGACGATTACGATGGGTACGAGGAAGCCGGGATTGATTCCCCGATTGCCGAAGTTGCCCCGGCCTACGGCGAAACGGAACTCGAAGAAGTGGGTGACCGTGTAGCGCGGGCGCGCCGGAACCGTGAACGGAGCCAGTATCAAACCCTGATTACCGTCTTGGTGGTGCTGTTCGGGCTGGCCTTGATTGCGACAGCAGTTCCGGTCGCGGTGGGGACGCTGTGGTACCGCAGCATCTCTGAGCGCTGGCAAGACGGCATTGCCAACTTCGGCGCGTTCGAGTTCGACTTCCAAACCGTGCGGATTTTGGATGTGACTGGCGCAGAAATTGCCGAAATCCGCAGCGAACAAGGCGGCAACCGCACGCAAGTCACGTTACAGCAAGTTGCCCCGGCCATGATGCACGCCGTAATCAGCGTGGAAGACGAGCGCTTCTTCACCAACCCCGGCTTTGACGTGATTTCGATCAGCCGTGCGTTCTTGCAGAACCTTAGCGGCGGCGAAGTCGTCAGCGGCGGCAGTACCATCACCCAACAACTTGCCCGCAACATCGTCTTTACTGCGGATTCGCAGTTCGCCAACGAAGCAGACCGTAAGCTGAACGAGATCATCGTCGCGGCAGAAATCTCGCGGGTCTACAGCAAAGAGCAAATCTTAGAGACCTACTTAAATCAGGTCTACTTTGGCAACCAAGCCTACGGGGTAGAGGCCGCCGCCCAGTTCTACTTTGACAAGCGTGCGCTGGAACTCAACACGGGCGAAGCGATGATGTTGGCGGGCTTGATCCAAGCGCCTTCGGCCTATGATCCGGTCACGAACCCGCAAGCGGCCTTTGACCGCATTGACGTGGTAGAGCGCCAAATGATAGACGCGGGTTGCTTGCCCATCCCCTATCAGGCGCAACCGGTGTGCTACGACACGGAGTTCTTCCGTGGGACAGTGCGCGAAGAAATTGCCGATGTTGAACTCACCCGTTACACCCCCGCCAACGTAGAGCGCGACCACCCGCACTTTGTAGACTACGTGTTCCAGCGCCTACAACTGGACTACACCCAAGAGCAAATCTTCCGTCGCGGATTTGTGGTGACGACCACGCTTGACCCTAGTTTGCAAACCTTTGCCGAAGAACAACTGCGGTCAACCGTCGAAAGCCGTTCCACAACCGGGATGAACACGGGCGGGATTATCGTCACTGACCCGCGCACGGGCGCAATCCGTGCAATGGTCGGCAGCCCAGACTACAACAACGAAGAAATAGACGGCCAGTTTAATACCACCCTGAGCTATCAACAGCCGGGATCGTCCATTAAGCCGATTGTCTACACGGGCGCGCTCAACGGCTCGCCACGCGGTTACCTCACTGCGTCTAGCATTTTGTGGGATGTCCCCACCAGCTACCCCGACGGTACGGCGATCCGTAACTTGGACAACGAATTTCACGGCCCGGTTAGCCTCCGCACTGCGTTGCAAAACAGCTACAACATCCCTGCTGTGAAAGCCTATGATTTTGTGGGCAATGAAACCTTCCAGCAGATTGCAACGGCCATGGGGTTGCGCTTCTTGGATGATGCCACCTTCGGGCTACCGACGGGCATCGGCGCGACCGAAGTCCGCCCAATTGATATGGCGCAAGCCTACGGCACACTGGCGAATGATGGCCGCCGCGTGCCGCTGTACGTGATCGAAACCATTACAGACTCGCTTGGCAACCCGATTGTGCTGCCAAACCAGCCCGAACCGACGCAGGCCATCACCCAGCAAGTCGCTTTCTTGATGCAGAACATCTTGATTGATGATGCCTCACGTCAGCCCGAATTTGGGGTGAATACGCAATTGGCCTTCCGCGAGTTCCCGAACCAGATTGCCGCTAAGACCGGAACCAGCAACGAAAACCGCGACTTGTGGACGGTCGGATTCAGCAATAACGTGGTGGCTGTCGTCTGGTTAGGCCGCCACGACAATAATCCAATCTTCAACACGGGGAGCTATGAAAGCGCCGCGCCGCTGTGGAATCAGGTGATTCGGCAGGCGCTCCGCAACCAAGCCCCCGGCGAGTTCAATGTGCCGGGCGGCGTGGTAATCCGCCCTGTGTGTGCCGCCACTGGCGAACTGGTAGACACGCAAGCCGGGACGCTTTGTCCGTCAGCGACGCGCAACGAATACTTCATTGACAACCAATTGCCCAACAGCCCCGCCTTGACCACTATCGAGGTAGACACATGGACGGGGCTACTGGCCGACCCGAACTTCTGCCCAGACAACATCGCTGTGGTGACGGTGAGCAACATCACCGACAATACGGCCATTAACTGGCTCAACACGACCGCGCAAGGCCGCACGGTCGCGCAACAGCTTGGCCTATCCGTTCCTGTGCCGCAACGCCCTAGCGCCAGTTGTGACATCAACACGGCACGCTTAAGCGCTGGCATCACCAGCCCGCAATATGGGGCAACGGTGCAACAGGTGCAAGTTTCTATTCAAGGGAGCATCGGCGGGGTGACCAACGTCGCCAGCTACGATATTCAGGTGGCTCCAGCAGGCACCGGCAACTATCAAATTGTCGCCGGGCCGTTTACTACCCTGCCCGTGGGGGGCGCGCCATTGGGCGTATGGGACGCCAGCAGCTTCCCCAACGGCACGTATGACCTACGCCTAGCGATGAACTCCACCAGCGGCGGCTACGCCTTCCGCTCGGTACAGATCAACCTCGCCAAGCCGTTGCCAACGGCCACCCCGACGATGCCTGCCATCCCGACCAGCCCGCCGATCATCGGCAGTACGGCCATTCCGTTTGAGCAGGCCACCCTGCTCCCGTTTGACAATGGGACAACGACCTCGAATTCACAAGCCGTCCCGTTGCCTAGCGTCACGCCAGACTTCAGGCCGTAA
>JBMOFU010000267.1:0-5741 GCA_049318725.1 Phototrophicaceae bacterium
TACTCATTACTGCACTTCCTGTTTTTACTCATTACTTCTTTTACTGTTTTTAGGGGGTATTCGATGCAAAACAACGTTTTCATATTAGCGGCGGTCTTTGTGCCGTTTGTGGGTGCGGTACTCAGTCTTGGCGTGCCAAATAACGCCGTCCAGCGCTGGATCGGTGTGATTGCGTCGTTCATCGCGTGGCTTGCCAGCATTTTTGTGTTGATCGCAAACGTGCAAAGCGGCCCGCAACTGTATCGGATGGGCGGCTGGCAACCGCCGTATGGGATTGTCTTGGTCGCGGATATGTTGTCTGCGATGTTTGTGTTGATGGCAAGCACGGTCATGTTTGCCGGGCTGGTCTATGCGCTCTATTGCCGCGACAAATGCGTGCGGATTCATGCCTTTACTGCGATGTTCCTGTGTATGGAAACTGGGCTGTTGGGCGCGTTTTACACCGGCGACATCTTCACGATGTTTGTCTTTATGGAATTGCTGGTACTGAGTTCGGTATCGCTGGTGGCGATTTCAGACAACCCGTTAGGGCTAGAGGCGGCCATCAAGTACCTTTTCATCAGTTCGATGGGAACACTGTTCCTGTTGTTGGGGATTAGCTCTCTGTATGTGTCTTTTGGGTCGCTGAACATGGCAGACATCGCCCGCCAACTGAGTACCGAACAGCGCCCGTTACTGGCTTCCATTGCCGCAGTAATGTTGATGTGCGCGTTCTTGCTCAAGAGTGCGGTGTTTCCGTTTCACTTTTGGCAGCCAGACTTCCACACGACCGCGCCCACCCCCGTCCATGCCGTGCTATCTTCTGTAGTGGTCAAAATTGGCGTGTACGGCTTAATTCGGCTTTCGACGCTGTTATTCGTTGAAGAAGCCGCCACGTATATGCAGGGCTGGTTCCTTGTGTTGGGGCTGATTAGCATCTATGTGGGCAGCTTGGGCGCACTGAGTACCTACGACGGCAAACGGATGTTGGCCTATTCTACCTTTGGGCAGATCGGCTTCATTCTGTTGGGGCTAGGTTGGGGAACCCCCTTAGCGTTGACCGCCGCGATTGTTTATGCCTTCAACCATGCGTTTATCAAGGCGGCGTTGTTGATGTTGTTCGGCGTGGTCAGTAGCCGCACTAAAGCGAAAACCGCCCGCCTCACAGAGGTCGTCGGGGTGGGCAAGAGCCTGCCTGCCTTTGTGGGCGTGCTGTATCTGTTGGGCGGGATGGCCTTAGCCGGACTGCCGCCGATGAACGGGTTTATCAGCAAGTTGGCGCTGGTTCGCAGCGGGATTGCGCTGGAATCTTGGATACCGTTGGGCTTGGCGGTGGGTGGGGGCATCTTAACGTTGATGTACATGATGCGGACGTGGCAGACGGTTTTTCAGTCTGAGCCTAACGCCGATACAACACCCTTGAAGGACTATAACGATAGTCCGTTTGCACCCGCTTTGCTGATTGCGGCTGCCTTGTTTTTGGGGCTGAACGCCACCCCTTTGTTTGAATTGGCACAGTTGACGGTGGAACAAATCAACCAGCCAAACCTGTATATCGAAGCTGTGCAATTGGCAGATTCGCCGCAATCCGTCAGTTATGACCTGAATCCGTAGGGGGTAAAACGATGCAAAGTGTCATTTTGTTAGCGATCCCCGGTGGATTGGTCTTTATGGCCTTAACCAACCAATACACATGGCAGGGGTATATTGTGGGGATGTTATTGAGCGGCTTGGCCTTGTTGATGGGGCGCGCCGATACGCTGAGGCTACCGATGCACCCGCGTCGGCTGGTGTCTGTGTTGGTCGGTTGGGTCGTGTATATTGCGCTGCTGTTGCAAGAGGTGTTTAACTCGGCGGTGAGCGTTTCTAAGATAGTGCTGTCGCGCCACCCAGAAGACCACCTTGACCCGGGGTTGATCCGTGTGCCAACGCAAGATGCCACCCATAACGAGATCATCACCGCCCTAAGCGCCCATGCCATCACCATCACCCCGGGCCAACTGATTGTAGACATTGAGCGCGACGGCGACGACACCGTGTTGATCGTCCACAACGTCAATGCGGGGTTGTCTGCCAAGACGATCCACCAAGAACAAACTACCCGACTAGCGAGAATCCGAAAGGCGTTGGGCGATGATGAATAGCCTGTTTTTGCAAGTGTCGTTTGAGTTGGCGCTGGCAGTCGTTACCGTGCTGTTGATTCCGGTGGGCTACCGTGCCATCCGTGGGCCGCGTGTGGCAGACCGTCTGTTGGCGGTTGACCTGATTACCACGCTCTTGATTGCGATTGTGCTGCTGCTGTCGGTGATCCAGCGTCAAAGCCTGATGTTAGACATTGCCTTAGCGCTTTCTGCATTGAGCTTTATTGGGACGTTGGCCTTAACGCGCTTTATTGGTGAAGGGCGGGTCTTCTAATGTTGCGGATGATCTTGGATGGGATTGCGCTATTTTGGCTGATTTTTGGCCTGACGTTTTGCATCATTGGGGTGATTGGGGTGCTGCGGCTCCCAGAAGCCTACCTGCGCTTGCACGCCTCTGGGGAAGTGTCTACGATGGGGATTTTCGGCTTGCTGTTGGCAGTGGCCTTTGCCACCCCAAGCATTTGGCCGAAGTTGCTGATTTTGGGTGTGGCGATTGCCATTAGCTCGCCGGTGGTCTGTCATTCCATCGCAAAGGCGGACAAAGACTACTCCACCCGTCAATTGCGAGACAGCAGCATCAGTGCTGCGGGTAGCCAACCGGATGTCATCTCTACCCACGAGTTTCAGGGTGATGAGAATCCCGATTTTTCGTAGGGGCTTTTCGCGTTCGGTTGAGTCTGCGCTATACTGAGGGGAAACATCGCCTGCCTCTACCCGATGGAGCATTCTTATGGCTCAAGATGCCGCAGACGCCAAGCTATACCCCTTTCCGCAGCGGAGCGCCCCCGTTGACCGTGACCCAGCGCTGGTTTACGCATGGGATTTATACGCCAGTTACAGTAGCGCGTCAAAATTCCATAAAGACAACAACACCAATATTCGCCAGTTCGTGATTCTGTTGATCTTCCTGACCAGCTTTTTGGCGGTACTGGCCGACCTGCGCGGCCCAGTGGAAGCGTGGCAGTGGGTTGAACGGAGCCTAAGCGGTATCTCTCCGCTGAATGCTATTTTTACCACGCCAAATGCCAAACAGTTGTTGCAGGTGTTGTTGATCGTGTTGCCCATCACAACGGCGGCATTTTTGAGCTTTGCCACTCAGTTTAGCCCGTTGCGTGCGTGGATCATCTACCGCGTTGGGGCGGAGGATGTGCGCCGAGAAATTTACCTCTATCGCTTTCATGCGGGGGAAGACTACAGCAAGCCCGAACAGACCGAAGATGACCGCCGCGATATCCTATTCCAACGGCTCAAGGCGATCAACAATCAGGTACAGCAAAAAGAAAGCATCCCGCCCGTTATTTTGCAGAGCAACGGCGAAAAGCCGCGCTGGACGCCCTCCCTGCCGCGCCGCATTTTTATGGGGTTGACTGCGCCGTTCCGTTGGGTGCTGTGGCACATCTATGCGTTGTGGATGCAGGTCATCACGCGCAAACGGCCAGAGCATCCCATCCAGACCGCTGCTAAAAAATCCGAGTGGGCGGGGCGTTATCACAAAGACATTGATGACGGCTTCAAGAAGATCACCCCATTGGAATACTTGGCGGCGCGTGTCACCCCACAACGCGACTGGTACGTGAACAAGATTGCCGAAGACCAAAACCGCATTGCGGACTGGCGCATCTTGATTTTGAGCATTGGCATTGTCAGTGCGGTGCTGGCTGCCGCCAATTTTGAACCGTGGATTGTGGTCACAACGGCGGCCAGCATTGCCTTTAGCACCCACATTCAATTGAACTTGATCGGCAGCAACTATGGCCTGTATCACTTGACGGTGAGCAAACTCGACGCCGAAATTGCCCATTGGCAGGCGATGAACGATACCGAGCGCGAGCGTAAAGAAACTGCGGCTCACTTCGTCTTGAGTATTGAGAACATCATCCGTGAGGAAAGCGACATCTGGGAGCAGCAGGCCAGCCAAATCCAGACCGAGACCGAGCAGGCGCTCATCAAGGGCAATGATCGGCGCGGCGCCACCGGGACGTAAATCTCAATCTCGCTTGTAGCCCTATAGCTGTCAAAAGTTAAGGCTCATCTGGGATGTTATCGTTTGGTGACGGGTTTACCCCTATCCCCAACCCTTTCCCCCGTCGGGAGAAAGGGAGCCAACCAAGTCCCTCTCCCGCAGGGGGAGGGATTTAGGGAGGGGTAAGTACAGACAACGCACATGAGAATCCAGTTTTTACAGGCATGGGACGCGATCTATTGCGCCCCCACTCGTAAAACGCGGACGCCCCAGCGGGTCGTCCCTACAAAACTGTTGTGACCTGTAGGGACGAGGCTTGCCTCGTCCGCAAGACCCCGAAAAATCGAAAACTTTTCATCTATAGCTTCTGAAAGGTAACACCTGATGCAACTCGGAATGGTAGGACTTGGCAAGATGGGCGCCAATATGACAGAGCGCCTTGCCGACGGCGGGCATACACTGGTCGTGACAGACCTCAGCGCAGAGGCGGTCGCCCATGCGGCTGCAAATCCCAACGTCAGCGGCGCAAGCTCACTAGCAGATTTAGTCGGTCAACTCAGCGCCCCGCGTGCGGTCTGGGTGATGGTTCCCGCAGGTGCGCCGACTGAATCTACGGTGATGCAATTGTCAGAGTTGCTCCAAGCAGGCGACACGATCATTGACGGCGGCAACAGCAACTATAAGGAATCTATGCGGCGCGCAGCGACATTGGCGGAACGCAACATCTTCTTTGTGGATGTCGGCACCAGCGGCGGTATTTGGGGGCTGAAAGAGGGCTACAGCATGATGATCGGCGGGGACACCGACGCGGTAGAGCGTCTGCGCCCGATCTTCGAGACGCTGGCACCCGCCGCCGAACGCGGATGGGGGCATGTGGGCAAATCTGGGAGCGGCCACTTTGTCAAGATGGTTCACAACGGCATTGAGTATGGGATGATGCAAGCCTACGCCGAAGGCTTCGAGATCATGCACGCCAAAACTGACTTCGCGCTAGATTCCGCGCAGATTGCCGAAATTTGGCGGCACGGCAGCGTAGTCCGCTCGTGGTTGCTGGATTTGACCGCTGACGCGCTGAAAGATGACCCGCAATTGAGCGAACTCAAGGGCTACGTCAACGATAGCGGGGAAGGCCGCTGGACGGCGCAAGAGGCAATTGACCTTGCCGTACCTGCCCCAGTGATTACCAGTTCGTTGTTTGCGCGCTTTACCAGCCGCATGGAAAATACCTTTGCCAACCGCATCCTTGCGGCCATGCGGAACCAGTTTGGCGGCCATGCTGTGAAGAAAGCGAGCGAATAAGCCTATGACCGCTACAACCCTCGTGATTTTTGGCGCTTCTGGCGACCTCACCGAACGCAAGCTGATTCCGGCGCTGTATAACCTATACGTGAAAGACCGCCTGCCGAAGGACTTTAACATCATCGGCAATTCGCGCAGTGAGTTTGCCCACGACGCTTACCGCGACAAGCTCCGTAAGGGAGTAGAAGAACACAGCGCCAGCAGCTATACCGCTGAACAGTACGACGTCTTTGCCGCGCACATCTGGTATGTGGCGGGCGACGCCAAAGAACCCGAAGCGATGGCAGCGCTCGATGCCTTCCTCAAGGAACATGAAAACGGCGGCGCAGATCGTCTCTATTACCTGTCTACCGCGCCGT
>JBMOFU010000268.1:0-5688 GCA_049318725.1 Phototrophicaceae bacterium
ATAATCCATATATTTAGAACACGATTGCCCTGATACCCCTAACGAGACAAGGTACACATTTGCCACAGATCGGCTATACTCTGCGTTACGTCTGACGTGAGTTTAGGGGAGTGCCACCTGTGCAGCATTTGAGCCAACTTTCTCGGCTGGTTGACGCCGCCGCTGTCATCAACGACCTCACCCGCCGTAAACAGACCTACACACTGCCTGCGATGGGGACGATTACCTTTTACGCCCACACCGAAGCGACTGCGCTGCGCGTGGTACGCTGGTCAAAGCCGCAGGTGGAAATCACGCTGGAGGTACGCCCGCCGCTGGCGTGGCGGGTGGCAACCGATTATGACGAGAACGGCGTGTATCTGGTGGTGGTCAAACGCTTGGATGTCGGGCGGTTTGCCCGCGCCACTGCCGTGATTTTCCTCCCAGAAGACACCCATTTGATGTTACGGATGAAGCAGGGCTTGCTCACGCTCGATCACATCAACGGCACGCTAGAAATTTCCCCGCCGACGCCGCTAGAAGTCACGCCCCAGTTGAGCGCACCCGCCGCGCCTTCCTTACCTGCCAACCCCGCCAGACCACTCACCTATCACAAAATCGGATAGCCACGCTGGATATATCCATTTGGCTATGTTCAGCGATGTAAAATCGTTATAATACAAGCGGCTGAACCATGCACAGCCCATCCAACTATGTTTTGAGGAGACGCTTTTCACATGCCAGAGATCAACGAACGCGGCTACGCCAACCCCGATATACTCGTCAGTACAGATTGGGTGGCGGCCAACCTCAACAGCGCCAACATCCGCATTGCAGAATCCAATGAAGATGAACTGCTTTACCCATCCGGACACATCGCCGGGGCAGTGCAAATTGACTGGACGCGCGACCTAAACGACCCCGTGCGCCGCGACTACATCAGCGCTGAAGCATTTCAGGCGTTGGCAACCCGCTTGGGGATCACACCAGAAACGACCGTTGTGTTCTATGGGGACAAATCGAATTGGTGGGCGGCCTATGCGTTGTGGGTCTTCCAACTGTTCGGCCACACCAACGTCAAGCTAATGGACGGCGGACGGCTGAAGTGGCAGAATGAAGGCCGCGAATTCACCCGCGACGTACCGAGCTACCCCGCCAGCAGCTACCCGTTGCCCACGCGCAATGACGCGCCTGTGCGCGCCTTCCGTGCTGATGTGTTAGCGCATGTGGAAAAGGGCGGCCAATTGGTAGACGTGCGTAGCCCCGGCGAGTTCAAGGGCGAACTGCTCCATATGCCCAACTACCCACAAGAGGGCGCGCTGCGCGGCGGGCATATCCCCAACGCCAAGAGCATCCCGTGGTCAAAGTCCGCTAATGAAGACGGCACCTTCAAGAGCGCCGACGAACTGCGCCAACTGTACTTGGTAGACAATGCGCTTGACCCGTCACAGGGAGAAATCATCACCTATTGCCGTATTGGGGAACGCAGCAGCCATAGCTGGTTCGTCCTCAAGCACCTGCTGGGCGTAGAAAACGTCCGCAATTATGACGGCTCATGGACGGAATGGGGCAATTCGGTCAACGTACCGATTGAGAAGTAAACCGCACAGTTTACCCCCCTTTAGGGGCGCGCTAGGGTGCGCCCCTGCTGTATCTTCCCCCAAATATTTACTCCCCCGTAAAGCGGATAAGTTGTTCCCTAGCAAAATCTCATGCGCGGTTATGATTCATCAGATAATATAAAGACTTGAGAAGATTTGGCTTATTTGGGATCAACAACACCATGCGTGTGATTATTACCGGTGGCACCGGGCTTATCGGCAAAAAATTGACCAAGTTACTGGCGCGAGACGGCTATGATGTGGTCATCCTCACCCGCAACCCGCAGGCGGTCACCTGCCAACTACCATCTAACGTGCGGTTGGTGGGGTGGGATGCAAAATCGGCAAAGGGTTGGGGGCATTTGCTTGACCACCCCGACACCCTAATTGTCAACCTTGCCGGCCACAACCCCGCCCATTGGCGTTGGACGGCCAAGCACCGCCGCGCAGTGCTAGATAGCCGCATTGCGGCCACTTGTGCCGTTGTTGAAGCCATCCATGCGGCAAAGTATAAGCCTCGTGCGCTCATGCAGGCTTCCGCAGTGGGCTATTACGGCGATGGCGGCGAGGCCATGCTGGATGAAGATTCGCCAGCGGCCAGTGATTGGCGGGCAGAGGTCTGTGTGAAGTGGGAAGCCGTTACTGAAGGCATTGGCATACGGACGGCGCTGTTACGCATTGGCATTGTGCTAGATCAGCACGGCGGGGCAATGCCGGGCTTTTTGGCCGCCGCCATGCTCTTTGGCAAGCGCTTTGGCGATGGCCGCCAGTGGGTGCCATGGATCCATAATGCCGACGTTGCCGCCGCCATCCACTTCTTGATGAATGATCCGCACGCACAGGGGGCGTTCAACCTCAGCGCGCCAGAGCCTGCGCGCAACGCTGACCTGATGCACACGCTGGCGCACATGTGCGGGCGTCCGTCGCTGGTACCTGTGCCGGGCTGGGCGCTTGAAGCGGCAATGGGCGAACAAGCGCGTGTGCTGTTAGATAGCCAGCGGGTAGTACCGCACAAGCTCATCGGCAGCGGCTATCAATTCCAGTTCCCGCACTTGCAACCGGCGTTGCACGACATCCTCAGCCACGCCCCGCACTGGAATGTTGGCTGACGGGTCAGCCATCCACAATCATTAGGGCGTCCCGTAGGATGCCCCTAGATGCCATCCTCTGGTTTTCGAGAATGCCAACGCCCCCCGCGTGAATCCGATTGGCGCAACAATGGAACCCATGTTATGTTATACTTGAAATATTCGCGGTTGACTTGATAAGACTGTTATCGCTCTATGATGCTTTTTGGGCTGCTTGTGTTGGCGATTTTCGCGTTGGTGGCGCTAGGCTTGGCGGTTTACTTCCGCCAACAAATGCTATTGTATCGTCAATTGCTGGAATCGCTCCCTGACGCAGTGGTACAGGTATCTGAAGACGACACGATCCAGTTTGCCAACCCCCAAATGAAGCACTTATTGCCCAACATTCACACGCCAATGGTGGGGATGCCTTATGGGGCGATCCTCCAGTACTTTAAGGTCAATGACCATAAACTTTCTCCGCGTGAATATAGCCCCATTGAACTGATTACACCGAATCACACGGTTGAGCCGGTTGAAGTGCGCTTGGGGAACCTGCGGCTGGTGCAATTCCGTGATGTGACCCACCGTAGCCAGATCGAAAACGAACTTGGCTTACGGCTGGAACAACTCACGACGCTCAAGCGCGTCTATGATGAACTGACCGCCACCCTCAATATCAGCACCGTCATGATGTTGGCGCTGGACGCGGCAGTCCGTTTGAGCGGCGCCAGCGCAGGGATCATCTTCATTTTGCAGGCAGACGGCACATGGAAGATGAGCGGCGTCATTGGTGAATATGACCCAGAAGTGGTCAGCCTTGCCATCCAAAATCAGCAGGGGATATTCGGGCGCGTCAGCCAACGGCTCAAGCCAGAAAACATCCGCGACGTGACGCTTGACCCAGATTACATCCCGATTGCTAAAAATATACTTTCTTTGATGGTCATCCCGTTATTAAACGCCAACAGCGAACTCATCGGGATGATGTCTTTGGCGACGCCTTACGCCAACCGCTTTAGTGAGAATGTCTATCAGTTTACCCTGTTGTTGAGCAACCGCATGGGCGCCGCGATTGAAAATTCACGGCTGTATCGCCAGATCGAAGGCCAATTGGCGCAACTGAAGGACAGCCACGCCCAGATTTCTCAGCTAGAGCAGATCAAAACAGACATGATCCGTGTGGCGGCGCACGACTTGCGTAACCCGTTGAATGCCATTCTGTTGTACCTGCAACTGATAAAACGCTTTAAGGGGGGCGATCCCGAACGCTTGGCAGACTACCTTGACCAAATGGGGGAAGCCGCCAAACAACTCAACCGCATTGTGCAAGACATCCTTTCGCTAGAGCGCATCGAGCTTTTGACCTCTAGCCCGCCGGGGCAATCCCATACCATTGACCTGCACCGCCCAATTGAGATGGCCTTCAATGAACAACGCTATCAGGCTGAAAAGCGCCAACTGCCGTTTACGCTGATGATGGATCCGCTGCCGTTGTGGGTAATTGGGGATGAAAATCAACTGTTTGAGGTCGTGACCCACTTGATCCAAAATGCGCTGAAGTTCAGCCCACCCGAACGCCCGATCCGCGTAGAACTGACGGTGAAAAACCATCAGGCGCACATTATGGTTACCGATCACGGCTATGGCATCCCGCTAGACAAGCAAGATCGTCTGTTTCAGCCGTTCTACCGCGTGAAAACCGAATTCACCCGCGATCAAGTCGGTAGCGGGCTAGGGCTGTACATCGTTAAGCAGATCGTCGAGCGGCATCAAGGCCATATCTTCTTTGAAAGTCATCCAGACAGCGGGAGCCGCTTTGGGTTTACGCTGCCGCTGGTGATGACCCCATATAGTGACCCTGCCTCTGCCTAGCATCGTTTTTCCCCGTAAAACGCGGACGCCACTTGTGGCATCCCTACTACAGATCGCCCATCGCCGCCCACCACTCTGGCGGAATCCGTTGATTGGTGTACCAGTTGATGCGCTCGCTGTACACCCAAACATAAGATTCACTGTACTTCAGCGCGTATCCAACCGTTTCGACAAAGCCCGCAGGAGAGAACCCGCAACCGTCAGGCGGTAAGCCGCCGTCGCCGCATACCGGGTCAATCCATAGGCCGAAGCCCGCCTCCAGCCGATTAGGGATCGCCGCGTTATAGCGGGTGGGGTTGTCCATTCGCGCTCGCGCCGCTTGATATTGCGCTTCCTGCTGATAGATGTAGGAATCCTCAAAGCCGTCTATCAGCCGCGTGTTGTCGTCGGCTGCCGCCATCATCCCTTCGATGAATGGGAACAGCAGGTCATAGCCGTAGCCCTCAAATTGGGTCTTGGTCGGCTCAACAGAAAGCGCAAAGGTGTACATCACTGTGACTTCAGGGTAGCCGCGCTCGAAGGCCTCCATCAACGCCTGACCGTTGGCAAACGCCAATGCGTTGTATTCGGTTACGGTAAAGGGGGATGGGCGGTGTGCGCTGCTGAACAGGCTCACACCGCCGTACTGCTCGGTATCTAGCAAGATGCCCTGAAAGCCCAGTTCCTGCGCCAAGCGTGCCAGCCCTTCAGCATTTTGATAGATCGGCGTCCAGTCGTCACCCCAATTCAGGTCAGCGGGCGGGTAAACGGTCATCCGCAAAAAGTTGTCGGTATAGCGCCCCCACGCGATCTGGGAATAATCGCGGGCAAGCGTTTCCCATGTGGATTGGGGAACTGGCGGCGCGCTGAACAACGTCCAAGATAGGCCGCGCCCGTCAGCAGGCGTGGCGATGTCTATAATCGCGCCGTCGAACGGTAACGTTTGGATCTGCGTGAGGAAGTTGGGCATATCCTGTAGGAAGGGTGTCCCCCAACCCCATTCGATCAGCTTCGGATCGGGCGGCGCGCTAGTAGCGCGGCAAGCAACAAGCGCGATCATGGCGAACCCACACAATAAACGCACCATACTGCCCCCTAGTGCAATCGTGTTCTGCAAAAACAGATCATTACGGTGGTTGGGAGGTCATGTTTTTAGCCTGTTTTGCGGACAAGGCTTGCCTTGTCCC
>JBMOFU010000269.1:0-5646 GCA_049318725.1 Phototrophicaceae bacterium
GAAGTGCTAGAAGAAGCGTTGAACGAGTTTGAGGGCGCAATCTTGACGATTTCGCATGATCGCTACTTTTTAGACCGCGTGGTAGACCGTGTAGCGGTGCTGGAAAACGGCAATCTGCGCGAGCATTTGGGCAACTATAGCGAGTATTTGGCGAAGAAACGGTAGCTAAACGGGGCGGTTGCTATGGGTAGGGGCATGATGCATCATGCCCCTACGCGATAATGATTCTGTGTGATGATAATTTGCGGATGGGGTACAACGTTGTAGACGGCAACCGTATCTTCACCCTCTAGCGAAGCTGCAATCATCTCGTGAATATTCCTCAAGAGTTCGCCCCATGTATGTCCATCGGTGACGGCGACAAACTCTGTACACGATGCAACATAGTACGGGTATCCATCGCCGCCCTCATCTTGCCCATCATAGTATTCAACAGCGATATGAAGTGTGTCGCGGGGGGGAGTGTTCATCGGTCGGCCTTTCTCAGTATGACTTTGATTATAACTTGTTTGGGCGTGTTGGGGCTATAATAGACAAAAACAAGGGACGTTATCATGACCTTTGAGCGCATTACCATTGACCCTAACAAAATGAATGGCTTGCCGTGTATTCGCGGCCTACGAATGCCAGCCGCAACGGTAGTAGATATGGTTGCAGCAGGTATGACGCACGCAGAGATTCTGGCAGACTTCCCTGAATTGGAAGCA
This sequence comes from Phototrophicaceae bacterium, assembly GCA_049318725.1. Lineage (GTDB taxonomy): Bacteria > Chloroflexota > Anaerolineae > Aggregatilineales > Phototrophicaceae > CAIRDJ01. The sequence continues at coordinate 708 of JBMOFU010000269.1, forward strand.
GCGGATATTTCTGAAGTGTTACGTTATGCTGCGGCATTGTATTAATTTGTGTAACGTGTAAGCGTAATTGCTATCTTGCCTGTGCGGTGCTAAAGGTAATGAATGAATTGCCCCACTATAACCGTTATCATCTGTAGGGGCGCAATATATTGCGCCCCTACACCCAATGTCACACCCCACCCCAAGCCGCTGATTCGTTGACCGATTGCCGCCACATCAGCGCAGAATTCATGTACAGGCCGCGCCCCACCGAACCCCGCGCCCGTGCGGTATTCGATTATGCGCTGCGTTCGCGCTTGGCCGAACTAGATCGCGTGGCAGGCGGGGTAATCTGGTTGTGTAAGTATGAGGGTATCCTCGACAGCCTGACGCCGATCATCACTGAATTTCCACGTCTGCGCTCGGTGGCGATGGTCGTCAATCCTGCGCCGATGACGCGCCACATGGGGGATAGCCCCACGCGCTACGGTTGGGATTTTCCCGAACGTTGGCAACGCTACACCATGACTGACCGTTGGGCGCGCATCCAAGCCGCGTTAGCAGTGGGGGCGTCCATGCCGTACGCGGGATGGCTCATCATGCCTGCCCATGACGCGGTATGGGGGCGTGGCCTGTTGGCGCGCCTAGAACGCTACGCCGCCCGCTATACCCTCAACGGATTGCCCGCCGCCGTCAGCCCCTATACTTACTATCAGCATTCGCCCGTGCCGAACGTGGACATTCCGCCGCACCTGATTGCCACGCTCAACGCCGCCTTCAACCGTGACCTGTTGTTGCCGCTCAAGTTCACCCGCGACGAACTCCAAGCGTATTGGGGCAAAATGGGCATGATTCCGTTTGGCATGTGCGCCGCCGTGCGTGCGATTGCAGAAACGTTCGTCTGGGAAGATGACCGTGAGCTAGACCGCGCCATCCGTGATGCAGGCTATGCCGTGCGTTGCCTGTGGGTGCATGATCCGCGTTTGTATCGGCAGGCATTGCCCGTGTTCACCGAAGCCGACCTGCGGCGGGTGATTGAGCGCACGTTGCACTACTCGTTGAATATCCCGTCAACGACGGTGGGCAGTAGTTCGCTCAATATTCCATTAGGGACTTTAGGCCGTTGGCGGCAGCGCTTGGATTGGCGCTTCGCACGCAATACCGCCCGTGCGGAGGCAGTGATTGCCGACTGCGTAGCAGAAATCCGTGTGCGGTTGGCGCAGCATGGCGCCTCTTGGGTAGACTGGGGGGACTATCGCCATGTGATCCGTGTGGGGGACGCCGCAGTAGAGGTATGGAAAGCCAAAGATTTAACAAACTTTTGATATGCCCTGTGCATTTGCCCCATCACAAATAATATCGCTGTGGTAAAATCTTAGCCACGAAATATGGAATCCTCAAAAGGTATGCACCCTCTATGATTATCGCCAGCGAACTAAAAAAGGGAACAACCCTTAGCCTTGATAACAAACTGCTCCGTGTAACGGGGACGGTCTACAATAAGCCGGGGCGTGGGAACGCGCAAATCCGTGCCACTATGGTAGACATCGCAACGGGCATCACCAGCCAACGCACCTTCGGCATCGAAGAACGCCTTGATAACATCTTCGTCGAAGCCGAAAACTGCGAATACCTGTACGGCGACGAAGACTTTTTGCACTTCATGAACACCACCAGCTTTGACCAATATGAAGTGCCGCGCTCTTTGTTTGACAGCGATGTCTTCTTCCTCAAGGAAGGGATGCAGCTTGAACTGCGCGTGTATGAAGGCCGCCCGATTGACTATGTGCTGCCCACCACGATGATTTACGACGTGGTAGATTCTGAAAACGCCGTTGCTGGCGATACCGCTGGTAGCGTCCTCAAGCAGGCCATCACCGACACGGGCTTGAAGGTACAAGTGCCGTTGTTCGTCAACGTTGGCGACAAGATCAAGGTAGACACACGCGACGGCTCGTATAGCTCCCGCGCCTAAGCGCTACCCCGTCTGTGGGGGAACACATCGGTTCCCCCATACAACACATCCCCTATTTGACGTAGTAAAGCAGTTCCCCCGGTTGCAGGACTTTGTACTTCTGGCGCGGATGGATGGTTTCTAGCGCGTGGATCACTTGGCTAAACGGAATCCGATTGTTGGGGAATAGGTCATTGTGGCCGATAATCACGGTATCTACACCGAGCAATTGCGCCAGCGTCACCGCCTCTTGCGGATGGAAGTTGCCGAGTATGTTTTGGGCGTCGCGCAACGAGTCACGCCCGTTCATCGGGATCAGCGCAAGGTCAATCTTCGGTAAGCCCTGCAAAATTGCCTCATACCCCTCATACCACAGCGTATCGCCAGTGTGTAGGAACGTCACGCCGTTCCACTCAATCAAGAAGCCCTGCCAACGATAGCCTTTGGTGGCGTCATAGTCCTTGCCGTAATGCGCCCCGGGTACCGCCGTCACACGGATGTTATGCGGCAGGTGAAGCGGCTCTAGGGCAGTCGGCGTTAAGATGTTGGCTTCTGCCACGCCCAAGTTGTCCAGCAACAGTTGCTTGCACCAGCCATTCGTCACAAAGACGACGTGGGGGTTGGTTGCTAAAATCGGCGCGATGGTTTTCGGGTCGTAGTGGTCTAGGTGTTCGTGGGTGATGAAGTAGTAGTCGAATGCTGGAACGTCTTGGGGTTCCAGCGGTGGCGGGAAGTTGCGGATGTTTTCCCCACCATAGATGTCATACACATAGTTAGACAAGTACAGGTCAATGCCCACAATTGCCCCCGTCCCTTTGAGCAGGGCGCCAACTTGCCCCATCCCCCACACGGCAAGGCTGTTCGGCTGGATTTCTACACGGCGGATTTGTTCGGCTAACGAATGCAACATGCTTCCCCCTGAAGATATATACCAATAACCGCAGGGGATGTACCGATGTCACCCCTACGTTGAATATTCGTCTACGTAAGATTGTATCTCTTGCGCGCTGATTTCGCCCAATTTGAACGCCCGCACGACCCCTTCGCCGTCTAGCACATAGGTGATGGGCAATTGCAACACGCCGAATCCGTCACTGACGGTGAAGTCTGTGTCTAGCAAAATCGGCACATGCTCTAAACGGAACAGGCGCACATAGTCTTGAATGAGGTTGGTCGCTTCACCGTTGTTGATGGCAAGAATCACAGCGTTTTGCGGGTCTTGCGCCATGAACGCATCAAAGGCAGGCATTTCTCGCTGGCACGGGACGCACCATGTTGCCCAAAAGTTGATGAACACCACTTTGCCGCGATAATCACTGAGCGAAACGGCATCCCCGGCTAAGGTATTGAGCGTGAAATCTGGCACGCGCCAGCCAATTTCGTTGATCCCTTGCGCGACAGCAGCCGGACGTGTGAGCGCAATCGCGCTGCTGGCGGGGGTACGGTCTGCACCTGCCAACCAGACGGCCAGCGCCATCGAAAGGCTGACCACCGTCAGCCCAATGGCAAAGGCGGGCAACGCAGACCGCTGCACTGGGGGAGTCGGTTCTGGCACACTCAAGGTTCATCCCCCGTGTGGGTTGGCTTGGTGGGGTCGTTGCCCCAGTCCTTCCATGAGCCGTCATACAGTGTGCCGTTGTTCAGCCCAGCGACTTGTAACGCCAGCAGGCTGTAGCTGGCCGAAACGCCACCGTTACAGTGAAAGATCACCTCTGGCGTATCCACGTTGATCCCCAACGCGCCGAACTGCTCGCGTAGCGCCTCTGGCGGGAACATTGTGCCGTCGGCTTGGCGGTGAACGGTGCGCGGCAAATTCACTGCACTGGGGATATGTCCAGCGCGTTCGGCGCGGCTCGCTTCCCCGCGATATTCGGCGGGCGTCCGCACATCCACGATTTGCGTTGGGCTGTGCATCGCTGCCGCCACTTGATCGCCCGTGCGCCGCCACTCGGCCTGAATGTTGGGGATAAACGTCGTCGGGGTGTGGGTGGGGATGTCCGTTTCAGTTGGGCGGCCTTCTGCCAGCCATTTGCTGTAGCCGCCGTCCAGCACGGCTACCTTGTCATGGCCGTAATAGTGAAGCGCCCACCACAGGCGGGCTGCAAATATCCCTTCACCGTCATCATAGGCCACGACGAAGCTGTTGCCGTCAATCCCAACCCCAGACATCAACGCGGCAAAGCGCTCTGGTGGGGCAATTTGTGCGTGGCGTGGGTCGGCAGGGTCGGTGATGGCTTTCACCCAGTCTATAAATACTGCGCCGGGGATATGCCCCGTTAGGTAGTCTTGATGCTTGTTAAAGTAGTGCGGTGGCGGCTCGGTGGCCGGCTTGACTAAACCGCGTATGTCAATAATCCGTAAGGTGCTGTCGTGTAAGTGTTCCGCCAGCCAGCCAGTGGAAGCCAACAGGTGCGGCCAACTCATGCGTTGCCTGCCTCTGCGACCAAGCCTTCCCGCCGCAAAATCGTCAAGCGGATGTCGCCAATGGTGGTTTTGGCAAGTTCGCGCTCCATAGTAATTTGTGCGCGGTCAAACACGGGCGAAAGCGTTTCGGTGATGTTGCGCCCAACGATGCAATCTTCGCTTGGTTCATTGCTGTGTAAGACCAATACCCGCCCTTGATGGGTGGCACGGTAGACCATCAACAGGCTGATTTCTTCTGGCTTGCGCTTGAGGATCGTCCCGCCGTCAGCGCCCATTGTTGTAGCGACTAAATCCGCGTTTTGCAGCGCGCCGATGATGCGCCGAACCACGACAGGATTGGTGTTGACACTGCTAGAAATGAACTTAGAAGTCAAAGAAGTATTGTGAACCGCAAGCAGTGCCAAAATATGGGTTGCTACGGCGAATTGGCTGTTGGTTGGCATAGGTTTGTCCCTTTAGGTTTCAAGTGTTGTGGGCGCTGCGGGATATATTTTTAAGGTATGACAACACGCTGTATTCTTTTACTGTATCATAACCTTACACATTTTGAGAAGTGAAAAGTGTAAAAAGATGTTATTTAAC
>JBMOFU010000270.1:0-5636 GCA_049318725.1 Phototrophicaceae bacterium
TCGCCTTGTTTCACACCATTTTCAATGGCGGAGCGGTAGTGAATGCCACCATACAAGCGCGAGATGGCCGCTTCTCTGGCGGCATGTTCAAACGACAAGAATGAGCGGCGCAACGGTTCATGGTCATAGATAATGTGCGTGTCGTCTTGGAAGGCTACCCCACCGAATAACCCAGTCAACACCGTGTAGGCAGCACCGGATGTCACCGAATGCCCCGATGGATATTCGGGGAAGGGCGGCGATTCGATGTAAGGCGCCCAACTGCGGCGAATGTTGGCTTGAATATAGGTCACTGGGCGCAACAAATTCACCTCATACTTCAAGTCCCACGCTGAAACAAACGAGTCGTAGAGGACGATGCCCAACATCGCGTACATTTCTGCGGCACGGTCTAGCGGCAATTCAAGTTGGGTTACCAACTGATTGGCAATCGAAACCCAGTGACCAGCAGGCGTCCCAGTGACACCGGGCGTATCTACCCAAAAGCGGGCAATTTCGGCTTGTTCTTCGGTCAAATTGCGCTCGGTATCTACGACTTCCTGCGCTTGTAGGTAGAACGTAGAATCTTCATCGGTGCTGTATTCGATATTCGGGTAGATGTGGCATTCTTCGGCAAATTCAAGGATCATCGGGCGGAGCATCCCCCAGTAAGGGCCTGCGGGTTTCGTTCCCTCTGTGGTTAATTCCCATAAGCCTTCACCCACGGGGATTTCGTAGCTATCGGCCTGCGCCATGACATTATCGTAGTTGTCGTCAGCGATCCAAGCCAAGATTTCTTTGCCAATCTCGTCCCCGTAAGCCACAGAATCGGATACGACATCTTCACCGACTTCAACGCTACGGCTTTCGATCATCGCGGCGCGGGCTTCATCAATCGCCTCAATGGTTTCAACTGACGGATTATGGAAGATTGAACGACTTACGGTAGAAAACGCTCCGTTGAAGGTCGAAAGCCAATCATAGGTAATCGCGTCGTCCGGTAGGGGCATGTCGGGCATGTGCCAAATTTGCCCGGCAAGGGTGTTGTTATCTGGCATCCCCGGCACCAAAGACTCATACACCGTCACCCCCATGTAGCCGTACAACCGCGAGGCAGCGGGCGCACTCACCCGTTCATCCTGTACAAGGCGGTAAAATAGCTCCATCCATGCAACCACTGGTTGCGTATCAAGTTCACTCACGGGTACGTAATCCAGTGCATAGACAGCCGGCTCACGAAGCCCGATTGAGAATAGCACTGCGGCGAAGATCAACAGCAATAACGTGCGATGCAATGTTTTCACAGGCAAATACCCCTTTAATTGTAAGCCGATACCATCAAAATATCGTCGTTCACTCTAGTTAATGATACTACAACTCAAGCGTTGTGCTTCAGCCCACCTTTGCAAATAAACACTTTAAGTAGGCGCCTTCGGCAAAGCGCACGGGATGGTCAAGCGCATGGGCGGTGTGAGTGATCTCTAACAGCCCACGCCCAGATTCACGCTCCACCATGCGGAAGAACGCCTCTGCACTCACACGGCTCGAGCAGGATGCCATCACCAGCCAACCCCCCGAACGCACTAGCGAACCGCCCAAACGTGCCAAGCGACCATAGGCATAGAGCGCTCGGTCTACTTCTGCTTGTCGCTTGGCAAACGACGGTGGATCAATCACCACCACATCGAATTGCTGACGCTGATGCTGAAATTGCTCAAGGATTTCAAAGGCATCCCCCACACGGATATCATGGGTAACGCCCGCAAGCTGTGGATTCAAGGCAAAATTTTGTTGAGCGGTCTCCAACGCTGGCGCGCTAACGTCCACACTCATCACGGATTTTGCACCGCCCTGCGCGGCATATACCGAAAAGCCGCCACTGTAGGCGAACACATCCAGCACATGCGCGCCCTTCGTGAGCGTACTCACCCGTTGGCGGTTATCACGGTGGTCAAAGAAGAATCCGGTTTTGTGACCGTGCGCAACATCTGCCCCAAAGCGTAGACCGTTCTCTTGGAACACAACATCCCCAGTCAACGGCGCACCGTAGATCACCGATCCATCAGCCAGTGCAGGCGGCACCCCTACCGCCCCACGACTCCAACGGATCACAATTCGTTCGGCAGGTTGCACAACCAATAACGCCTCTAACAGCGGCAACAGGTGTGGAATCCATGCGGCGGTGTATGCTTTCACAACTAGCGTTTCGGCGTAGCGGTCTATAATAATCCCGGCCAAACCGTCATTCTCACCATACACCAGCCGATACCCGTTGGTATGCCCGCTCTTGGCAAGCGGCGCACGCAAATTGACAGCGGCCTGCAAGCGATCTTGCAGCCACGCCCGCCCAATGGCCGACGGCGTATGATGCTGTAGTACCTTCACGCGAATCTCTGAATGCGGGTCATACAGGCCAGCGGCCAAAAAACGATCTTTGCGGTCAAAAATCACCGCAATGCTGCCGGGTTCGCCGGGATGACTTTGCTTGGTGATGGCACTTTCAAACAGCCACGGATGACCCTCTTTGAGCGCACGCTCGGCAGCAGGGGTCACATGCAAGGCAAGCCGTTGTTTAGGTGCGGGTGGAACGTTTTGGAAAGTTTCGGCAAGGTGTATCCCGCTCATGCGCGATCCTCTGGGGTGGGGATGTAACCGCCCTCTACCCAGCTTTCCCCGTTCGGGCGGACTTCTTTCTTCCACACAGGGACGATTTCCTTAAGGCGATCGATCCCATACTTGGCCGCCTCAAAGCATCCTGCATTGCGGTGGGCAGCAGAACAGGCAATCACAATGGTATTCTGGCCGACTTCTAGCACGCCAACGCGCTGAATCAACGCAATCCCCTGCACACCTGACCACTGCTCACGGATTTCATCGGCCACTTGCTGCATTTTGCTGACGGCCATCCGCTCATAGGCTTCATACTCTAGGCGTTGCGTATGCAGTATCTCGCCGTCTTTGGTCGTTTCACCGCGCACCATGCCGCTAAACACCACTACTGCCCCCGTTTCTGGCAAAGTAATGGATTGCACCAGTTCATCGTGGTTGATCGGCGCATCGGCAAGGCGGCAAATCGTCGGATAGTTCCCACTGCCACCGCTCACAGGGGGGAAGAAGGCGACTTCATCATTGTGCTTGACGCTTTCGCTCCCGAAGGCGTATTCCTCATTGATCGCGGCAATGGCGATTTCGATGTTGCGGCGCATTGCTGGATGGCGTTCGGCAAGCAGTGAACGCACTTCGGTCAAGGGCGCGCTTTCGCCGGGGAATTCCAGCACAAGGCGGTTGGTTCCGGCCAATTCTTTAAGGGTGGCAAACAAGAGTATCTTAACCTGCATTCGGGTCATCCTCTGCATGATAGTCGCCATGTACGCCGCCGCGCTTTTCGATCAGGCGCACATCGCTAATTCGCATGGCGCGGTCTACGGCCTTTGCCATATCGTAGACGGTTAAGGCCGCCACCGTCACGGCGGTAAGCGCTTCCATCTCCACGCCTGTTTTACCTGTCGTGCGCGCACTGGCACGGATTTGCACCGCGTTGGCATTGTCGTCTAGCGTGAGGGTAAGGTCTATGTGGGTGAGTGGGATGGGGTGGCAGAGCGGGATTAGCTCGCTGGTACGCTTGGCCGCCATGATCCCGGCAATGCGGGCGACGGTGAGTACATCCCCCTTCTTGAGCACCCCCTCACGGATCAAGCGCAGGGTTTCGGGCTGCATGGTCACGCACCCGCCAGCAATAGCAACCCGTTCACTGTCGGGCTTATCGCCTACATCCACCATGCGGGCGGCTCCAGTGGGGTCTAAGTGGGTTAAGGCATCGGTCATCTTTTACGGCTTCCCTCACGGACTTATCAGCCATCATTGTAACCCACCCTATAGACAGATTCACGGCTTAGTCGCATAATGAAATGAATTACCCTCATGTCCATCAGCGAAATTCACTGCCCATGACCCCCATCACCGATAGCCTTAACCGTCCGCTGCGCGACCTGCGAATTTCTGTTACAGACCGCTGTAACTTCCGTTGCCCGTACTGTATGCCTGCGGAAATCTTTGGCGAACACTACCAGTTCATGAAGAAGGATCAAATCCTGACCTTTGAGGAAATCACCCGCATCACGCGCATCATCGTGCGGCTGGGTGCGGTCAAGTTACGCCTCACGGGTGGAGAACCGCTTGTCAGGCAGCACCTAGAAGAACTGGTGAGCCAACTCCAGACGATTGACGGCGTAGACGACCTTGCCATGACGACCAACGGAAAGCTACTCACCCCTGAAAAGGCAGCGCAACTCAAAGCCGCTGGATTGCAACGGGTCACGATCAGCCTAGACACGCTGGATAACGCCATCTTCCGTCAGATGAACGGGCAAAAGGCCGATGTTGCCGATGTGCTTGCTGCCATTGATGCCTCTGAACAGTCAGGGCTGACACCGATCAAGATCAATTGTGTGGTGCAGCGCGGCGTGAACGACCATACCCTTGTGGATTTAGCCCTCTACTGTAAGGAGCGCGGCCTCACGCTCCGCTTTATCGAATACATGGACGTTGGCACACGCAACGGCTGGGATATGCAGTATGTCGTTCCGGCGGATGAGATCATCGAACGGCTAACGGCACAGATTCCATTAGAACCCCTAGCGCCGGACTACTACGGCGAAGTTGCCCACCGCTACCGTTACGCCGACAGTGCTGTCGAAATCGGTGTAATTACGTCGGTCACCAAGCCATTTTGCGGCAGTTGCACGCGGATGCGCCTATCTACCGATGGCAAGCTATTCACCTGCTTGTTCGCCACACAGGGAACTGACCTGAAAACCCCATTGCGCGAAGGCGCGACCGACGACGAGCTAGAGGCGATTATGCGCGGCACATGGTCACACCGCAAAGACCGCTACAGCGCAGACCGCGCTGCTGGAATCCCCTACACGGGCGATAAGATCGAAATGTACTACATCGGCGGATAAGCCAGCCTTGAACATCCGTTCGCTTTCTGGCAGACTATCCCCCCGCGTAAGATGAGATATGGGGAAAGAACGCCATGCCAACACGCCCACGTACCTATGATAAAACCATTGCCGCGCAACTAAACCTGCAACCGCAACAGGTCGCTGCGACGATTCAACTGCTGGATGAAGGCAATACCCTGCCGTTCATCGCCCGCTACCGCAAAGAGATGACGGGTAGCCTTGACGAACTACAATTGCGTCAAGTCACCCATGAGCTAGAGCGACTCCGCAAACTGGATGATCGCCGCGACACAGTGCTAGATTCGATTCAAGGGCAGGGCAAGCTCACCGCAGAGCTTGAAGCACAACTGAATGCCGCCGCCACCCTCACCGAACTTGAAGATTTATACCTGCCGTTCAAGCCCAAACGCCGCACGCGCGCGACGATTGCCCTCGAAAACGGACTCGCGCCGTTGGCCGAATATATTTTGCGCCAAGCCGATTCGCGCAAGAACAACGATGAAGCCTTTGCCCGCCAATTCGTCAATGAGAACGTCCCGACAATTGAGGCGGCCTACGACGGCGCACAGGACATCATCGCCGAACAAATCAGCGATCATCCGTCCATCCGCCGCACCTTGCGGGAAAAAGCGCTTCAGTTTTCCAGCTTGCGCGCCACCAAAATAGACGGCGCAAAGGATGAGCGCGGCA
>JBMOFU010000271.1:0-5541 GCA_049318725.1 Phototrophicaceae bacterium
GGGCTAAGGCGGTTATAGCTGATAAGTGGCCTTTGCCAGATCATACGCCATAACGCGGATCATGGCATATGCGTCGTTTTCATCAATCATCTGCCGCACGACCAGTCCTGCCAACCAATCAGCGCTGGCTCTGCGCCACACATCATGGCGTGCAGGGATGGAAGCATAGGCGCGGGTGTCGTCGTTGAAGCCCGCCGTGTTGTAGATGCCCGCCGTTTCGACCACATCCTCTAAGAAGGTACGAATCCCCTTGAGGCTGTCGAAGAACCACCACGGCGGCCCTAAGCGCAAAATGGGGTAGTGGCCGGCAAGCGGGGCAAGTTCGCGGCTGTAATTGGTTTCATCAAGGTTGAACAAGACAATAGTGAGATTCGGCTGGTTGCCGTAACGGTCTAGTAGGGGTTTAAGATTGCGGGTAAATTCGCTGCTGACGGGAATATCTGCGCCCATATCGCGGCCAAACTGAGCATAAATCTGCGGGTTATGGTTGCGGTATGAGCCGATGTGTAGCTGCATCACCAAACCGTCTTCGCTGCTCATCCGCGCCATTTCGATCAGCATATGCCCGGTGAAGCGGGTCACGTCTTCAGCGCTGGCCTGACCCGTTAATCTGCGCTGGAAGATCGCTTCGGCGTCTGGGAGACTCAAGCATTCGGTATAGGCAGTGACGGCGGCGTGATCGGTGGCGGTTGCGCCCATCGTCTTGAAGAAGGCACGCCGCGCCTCTAACGCTTGGATGTAGTGCGAGTAGCCCGTGATCGGGACACCTGTCAGTTCCCCTAGCCGTTCAATGTTGGTCGTCCACTCTGGCGTATCTAAGTTGACTACGCCATCTGGCCGAAAGGTAGGGATCACCCGCCCAGACCAACCCGACGCGGCGATGGCCTGATGATGGCTGAGAGTATCGGTGGCGGCATCTGTGGTTGCCAGCACTTCAATCTTGAAGCGCTCAAACAAGCGGCGCGGGCTAAATTCGGGCTGCTTTAGTTGGGCGTCTACGGCGTTGTAGATGTCTTGCGCGTTGGCACTGTTGATTTTGAGGTCAACCCCAAAAACACCGCTCAGTTCATCGCGCAGCCACAGATACGTCGGGGTGCCGTGCATCAAGTGCCAGTGATCGCAAATCGTTTGCCAAATTTTGCGGTGGTCGCTTTCAACTTGCCCACCATCTTTGCGCGGGATACCGAGTGATTCCAGCGCAACCCCCTGCGAGTACATCATCCGAAAGATGTAATGGTCAGGGATGATGAGCAGTTCGACAGGCGTGCCAAATTGATAGTGGGGGTCGGCAAACAGGCGCGGGTCAACATGCCCATGCGGGCAAATCAGCGGTAAATCTTGGATGCTGCTATAAAGCGCACGGGCAGTTTGCCGTTGTGCAGGGTCAGATGAAAAATAACGATCCATTTTTATTGAGGCGTCCTTGTGAATCTTTAGTCAGTACGGTTATTCCAAGTTTCAAAATAGCCCGTTGTGACACCGATCAACGATTTCACGGTAAGAGTAGCAGTAAATCACAGGTTAGGGTATAGATCGTTACACCCATACCCGTCGAAGGGTAGGAGAAGAAAATCGGGCGCTAGAGGCGTAGCGGCATGATGTATCATGCCACTACAGCGCCGTTGTGAACCCTGTAGGGGCGACCCGCCGGGTCGCCCCTACGGAGTAACGACTCAGGTATAGCTACGCTGCCGCAAAGACCTCTGCCCCGCGCCAAGTGCGAAAGCAACCAGACACCTTCTGGTTGACCTTCATCATGCGTAAATCGCGCTCGGCCAAATTCCATGTGACCCAATGACCTAACGATGTACCGATCCCCCGTCGTTGCCTTGTCCCAACAGGGCAAGCACGTCGTCACGGCGGACAATCGGTAAGTCTCCCGGCAAGGTATATTTGAGGGCAGCCATCGCCGCGCCCCAACGGAGCGCCGTTTGTAGGTCGTCGGGGTCGGTCAACAGGGCGTATAAAAATCCGGCTGTGAAGGCATCCCCGCCACCAATGCGCCCGATGGGCGTTGCAGGGAAAGCAGCCTGTTGGATGTGTTGGCCGTTGTGGTCTAAGGCCATTGCCCCGTCTGCCCCAAGCGTGAGAATTAAGCGGGCGTGCGGCCAGCGCCCATGCAGATAATCGAGGCAGGCGACGGGGTCACTTGGGGCGGCATAGAGTAACTGCGCGTCCCGTAACGGCAGCAGGATTACATCCGCCAATTGTGCCAAGGCTTCGCATCCAGCGACGGCGGCCTGTGGACTCCACAGTTTAGCACGATAGTTGATGTCAAAGCTGATCTTCCAGCCAGCGGCCTTGCCCCACACCATCGCCTGATGCACAACTTGATGGGCGCTCTCGCTCAAGGCGGCAGTGATCCCCGTGAGGTGTAACAGGCGCGCTTGCCCCGCCGTGAATAACGGTTGGGGCAGGTCGGCAACCGTCATGCGGCTGATGGCGCTGCCTGCGCGGTCATAGGTCACTTGGGTGGGGCGCGGCGGCTGACCTTCTTCCATAAAGTACAGCCCCACGCGGTCGGCATCCGTCCAGACCACATGCGACGTGTCTACGTCGTAGCCCTGTAGCGTTTGGGTGATGCGCCGCCCAAGCGCGTTATCGGTCAACCGAGACAGCCATGCCACCGTCATCCCCAACTGCGCCAGCCCAACGGCTGTATTGGACTCGCTACCGCCAATTTCGATGTTGAACTGGGTGGCCTGTGCCACCCGTTGGAAGCTTGGCGGCGTCAGGCGGTACATCGTTTCGCCCAATGTAATCACGTCATACATGGGTTGGCACCTCCTGCGCCCATGCCAACACTTGGGCTAAGGTGTCTTGAATAACGGTCATGTTGCCGTCTGCTAACGCTTGCGCCGGAATCAAGTTAGACCCCATGCCGACGCAACACGCCCCGGCCTTAAACCAGTCATGCAGGTTTTGGCGTTCGGCCAATACCCCGCCGCTTGGCATAATCAGGCTATAGGGGGCAGGCGCAAGCAACGCCTTGATAAACGCTTGGCCGTTGATGGCCGTATTGGGGAACAACTTCACGATTTCTACGCCGAGTTCTTCGGCTTGGCTAATTTCAGTGGGGGTCATACAGCCGGGCAAATACGCCACCTTGCGCCGATTGCATAGCTTGGCAACGTCTGGGTTAAACGACGGGCTAACGATGAAATCTGCGCCGTGAGCAATAGCAATGGCGGCGGTGGGCGCGTCCACAATCGTACCAATGCCTAAAATTGCATCGCTGCTGCGGCGTAGTTCGGCAAATACGTCTAGGGCGCCGTCGCCGCGGTTGGTAAACTCAATCACCGCCGCGTTGCCCCTCACGCAGGTATTGACCACTGTTTGGGCAGTGGCCGCGTTTGGGCTGTAAAACAAAGGGATCACCCGCTGCTGGAGCATCGCCTGATAGACGTTAAGCCTGCTGTGTTGTGCCATAGTCCCCCCGTGAGATCGCTTCAATGAGGCCTTGCAGATACATGATCCCAAGCGCACGGTCATACAGCCCATAGCCCGCTTTGCCTGTTTCTCCCCAGATCATACGCCCATGATCGGGGCGGAATGGCCCATCAAAGCCGTGTTCGATCAACGCCTGTACCACGCCGAACATATCCACATGGCCGAAGGCCGAGGGATGCTCACTTTCATGGAAGGTACGCGCCCCAGTATGGAGCAGGTTCCGCAAGTGAACAAAGTGAATGCGGCTGTGAAACTGGTGAAGCATGTCAATCAGTGGGTTGTTGGGCTGTGCGCCTAAAGACCCAGTGCAAAAGGTCAGCCCATTATAGGGACTTGGCACGGCGTCAAGCAAGCGTTGGATGGTCACAGAATCCCGCACGATGCGCGGCAACCCAAAGACCGACCACGGCGGGTCGTCTGGATGGATGGCTAATTTCACGTTGGCGGCTTCCGCTACCGGAATGACCGCGTTCAAAAAGTAAACAAGGTTTTGAAATAACATTTCATCATCAATGCTTTGATAGGCGCGCATGACGGCCTGAAATTCTTCACGGTTATAGCGGTTTGCCCACGCGGGCATGTCTGGCAGGCCGTCCGAAAAATCGAGCTTGTGTAAATCCGCTTCGTCGTAAGCCAATGCGGTAGAGCCGTCTGGTAGCGGCATGGCAAGGTCGGTGCGTACCCAGTCAAACACGGGCATGAAGTTGTAGCACAATACGCCTACCCCGCACTGCCCTAAGTGCCGGATGCTCTGTTGATAGGCGGCAATGTAGCCGTCACGCGCTGGCCGGCCTAGCTTGATATCTTCATGCACGGGGATGCTCTCAATCACGTTCAGCCGCAAGCCCGCAGATTCAACCTGTTGCTGAAGCTGTTGGATGGCCGCCAGCGGCCACGCTTCCCCCACAGGGATTTCAAAAAGCGCCCCAACCACGCCCTGTACGCCCGGAATTTGGCGAATGTGTTGCAGAGGAACTGGGTCAGTGGGGCCGAACCATCGAAAACTGGGAATCATAAGAAAAGCTCCATTTGCTGCTTGAAAATCTTGCCCTATTGGTCTAGTCTCTAATTATAACGGGTACATACTAAAATCAGTAAATCACGAAACACCCCTAGCCTTTGTTGCAATTCACGGCTAGGTGAATAGATATTGAATGGGGATGAATGAACAACTTATTTGAACTAAACGATAAAATCGCCATTGTAACGGGCGGGAGCGGCGTATTGGGGAAGGCGATCTGTTTAGCGCTGGCTCAGGCGGGGGCAACGGTCGTCTTGATGGCGCGTGATGCTGACAAATTAGCGCTGGCAGTAGAGGAAGTTCGCAGTGCTGGCGGCACGGCGCTTGGCATCGCCGCCGATGTGCTAGACAAAGACAGCTTGCTGGCGGCTGCCGAACAGATTCGCCAGCGCTACGGGCGGCTAGATATTCTGGTCAACGCCGCAGGCGGCAACCGCGCCGAAGCCACGGCGATAGCCCCACAACGCCCATTTTTCGACTTGCCACAGGATGCGCTCCAGTGGGTTGTTGACCTTAACTTGATGGGAACCTTGCTGCCCTCGCAGGTCTTTGGGGCAGTGATGGCGCAACAACAGGCCGGCGTAATTATCAATATTAGCTCTATGGCCGCTTTTCGTCCGCTCACCCGCGTGGTGGCCTATGCCGGGGCAAAGGCGGCAGTGAACAACTTTACCCAGTGGTTGGCGGTGATGATGGCAATGGACTACAGCCCTAACATCCGTGTCAATGCGGTGGCGCCGGGGTTTTTCGTGGGGGAACAGAATTACTTTTTGCTTTACGACGAACATCACGCCTTAACGCCGCGCGGCCAACAGATTATCAGTCACACCCCGATGGGGCGCTTTGGTGATCCGCAAGATTTGTGCGGTGCGATCTTGTGGTTAGCCAGTGATGCCAGCCGCTTTGTGACCGGGATCATTGTGCCAGTGGACGGCGGGTTTTCTGCGTTTAGTGGGGTGTAGTGGGTAAGCACGTGCTACCCATATGCGGGTTAACGCAGGGGGCAATCTATTGCATATCGTGTCAGACGGTGCTACGGTTTGCTGTAATAACTCAGGGATGTGGGCTAG
>JBMOFU010000272.1:0-5452 GCA_049318725.1 Phototrophicaceae bacterium
CCCATATCCTCTAAGATCAGACGCCGACGCGGGGAACCCGACGCTAAAATAAAGGTCAGCATAAGGTGGCTTTCTGGTGGGTTACAAACGGCGCAATGTGGGTACGCCTATTCCGGTGTGTTTGGGCGGGGAGGCCGTGAAAATGCAATGATGACAAATTCCAGTAGGGGCAAACCGCTGCCCCTACCGAAAATACAGCAACGGACGAATTATTCTTCGTCCTCAAATTCTTCATCATAGGCGGCATAGACTTCTTCTGGCTCGCCCATTTCAAGTTCTTCTTCGGTGGCTTGACGCAGTGCCAATACTTCAACAGCAAAGGTCACTTGCTTGCCCGCCAGTGGGCTATTGAAATCAAGAACGACACGATCCGGCGAAATTTCGCGGATGTTGGCAATCTCTAGGTAGCCGTCCATATCCTCAACTTCGACTTCATCACCCACCTTGATTCCAGCAGGTAGGTCGAACTCTTCAAGTGTGCCTTCGATCACATTTTCAGGATCATAGTCGCCGTAGGCATCCACAGGGTCAAGGGTGACGGTGAGGGAATCGCCGACGCTCTTACCTGCGAGGGCGGCCTCTAGGCCCGGGACGATATTCTCTTGCCCGTGCAGGTAGTACAGCGGCTCCTCAGCGGTGGCTTGTTCAAATACAGCACCGTCTACAGTAAGGGTGTAGGCCAGTTCGACCACCACGCCGTCAGCAATCTTGTTGACCATAGGGTTTACTTCTCTCTCTCTGTGTGTTGTTGTCGCCACCGCATCCGGTGTGTTTTGCACGGCGGCGGGAAAAATTTTAGCAGACGCCCCCGCAAATAGACATAGGCGAATCTGAAGGTTAACCTTCAGCGCTTGTGGCTTCTGGCGTTGGCCCCGTGATTTCAACCGGTTGGTCATAATCGTAAACGTCCACAATCCATGTGGTCGGTTCGGGGAACTCCGCCGTTTCTGTGCCGGGCATGGCAATAATCATGCGCGAGGGGAACTGCGTTTGGGTGTTGATGTAGGCATCTACCAGTACATCGTCGTCCGTCCAGATCAACCCGACCAGCAAATCCGTGACAGCAGGGCCGCTGGCACGCCCACGCAAGTGATAGACTTCCGTGCCATCTTCGAGGCGCTCAGTGCCGACCAGTTCAATATCTAATAGCGCGTTGAGCGCCGCCTGAAAGCCGCTGCCGTCGGCAATCAAGTCTTGCGGGTTAAAGCCGTAGGCAAAGTAATACTGGTTCGTCCAGCCGATGCCCGGCAACTGAATCCATTGGAGGTCGCCGCGTGCCAGCACCCCCAAATTGAACGGAACCCCCGCCACCGCCCCGCGCACATCGCCTTGAAGCGTGTCTGGCGCTTGGTATTGGAGCAAGGCGCGGTTAAACAAAATTTGGGCAATCTCTTGTAGCTCGGTGGTGATGTAGTACGGCGCACCCTCACGGCGCACCTCAATTTTGAAGCTCTGCGCCGCTTGGATGTTAGCGCCAGCCACGTTAATCAGCGTTGGCACATCCACTGCGGCAGCGCCGCCCCCGCCACAGGCCGCCAGCAACAGTACAGCCATCAACAAAATGACACGCAGGTTGTAAGGCTTCATCTGCAATTCCTTTGGTGCTTAGTCAATTTTTCATTGAAAGTTATAGCGCTTGAATCATGACGATGCTATCTTAACATAGATGCTATACGCTTTTGATGCCCATTGGGTTGTTGAGCAGTCTATAAATCACCCTGATTAATTTTCTCAAACGAATTGTTTTTTGTTCGGTAAAGTTCTATCATAGCAACTATATGTTCAGGTGTGAGACGCAGTGATTATGGAAACAGTACACAGCATCAACTGGATTCGCTCTAATCCCACAGTGCGGGGGGGTAGTCCTTGCCTCGTTGGAACAGGGCTACGTGTCATTGACGTTATCATGGCACATTTATTTCATACCCGCACCCCTAGCGAACTTGCCACCGATTATGGGATTACATTGGCACAAGTTTATGCCATATTCTCATATTATTACGATCATAAATCCGAACTAGATGCAGATATTCGTCAGCAAATTATGCAAGATGAGCAACTTGCGGAGCAATCACTTGGTATTAAAACAACTTCAATTCTATCTTGATGAGCATATCCCGCTTGAAGTTGGCTATCAGCTACGCCGCCGTAATATCGAAGTTGTACTGCCCCGTGAAATAGAGATGCTCAGTGCCAGTGACATGAACCACTTGAACCGTGCTATAAGTTTAAGTTGTGTACTGTGTACCTATGACAGCGATTTCATTTTGTTGGCTCAACAAGGGATAGGACATTTTGGCATTGTTAAAGGCCAAGCACGCAAACATCATATCGGGGACTGGGTACACTTTCTTGAATTGCTTCACACTCTGGTTAGCCCCGATCAAATGATGAATATGATCGAGTTTATCAGGTAAATATGCCCAAACTCCTGATCGCCAGCGGCATCTTTCACCCAGAAAGCGGCGGCCCCGCCACCTACCTCTATCACCTGTTGCCGCACTTACAGGCACACGGCTATGATATACGGGTATTGACCTTTGGCGAGCCAGACGCCGAGCGTGACCGCGCCTATCCCTACCCCATCACGCGAATTTCGCGCACAGCGCCATTCCTTGTGCGGAATGCGCGCTATGCACAGGCCGCCCTGCCGTTGATGCTGTGGGCGGATGCCGTCTACCTGCACACGCTCAACCTGCCGCTGCCACCGATCCCGAAGCCGCTAATCGTCAAAATTGTGGGCGACCAAGCGTGGGAACGCGCCATACGCTTAGGTTGGCTCCCCCCCACCAGCGACATAGACGCCTATCAGTTCAGCCGCTATTGGAGTCCGTTGCTGATGGGCAATAAGTGGCTTAACCGCCGCGAGATTCGGCGCGTCAAAGGGGTGATTGTGCCAAGCCTCTACCTCAAGCATATGGTGGTGCATTGGGGCGCGCCCCTCAGCCGCGTACAGGTGATTTACAACGCGCCGCCCTTTGAGCCGCCGCCAAACGAATCACCCGCAGAAGCCCGCGCCGCACTCGAATTGCCACTAGACCGCCCGATTGTGTTGACGGTGGCGCGTTTGGTGGCGTGGAAGGGCGTTGATGCCCTGATTGAGGCGATAGATGCCGTACCCAATGCCTTATTGCTGATCGCAGGCGACGGCGAAGACCGCGCTACCCTAGAATCGCTCACCCAGTCACTTGGGCGCGGCGACCAAGTGCGCTTTTTGGGCAAGGTTCCGCACGCGCAAACGCTGCGCTATATGCGCGCCGCAGATTATGTGGCGCTCTACAGCGGCTATGAGGGCTTATCGCACACCTTACTGGAAAGCCTGCACATGGGGACGCCTGTCATCGCCAGCCGCAAAGGGGGCAACCCAGAAGTCGTCACGCACGGCGTCAACGGGCTGTTGGTGGAATATCCACGCCCCGACGCGCTCCGTCAAGCGTTGGCGATGGCCTTTGAGGAAGGTGTACAGGCATCACTGGCGGCCAATACGTCCGTTGGGCTAGAGCGCTTCGACCATACCCAAATGATCGCGCAGACGGTCGCCGCGCTACAACGCTTTGGCGCGTAACATTGTATTGTCGTCGGGGCAGGCTGCCAGCGTGTTGGCATAGGTCAAGTGGCAGGTCGGGCAGGTTTGCCATGTGCTTTCTTCACCAATCACACGCCGAACGTTTTCCAGCGCAACCGCCCGATCTAGGCCAGCGGCGGTTAAATCTGCCAGCGCGTACTCTAAAGACAGGCCGCCCTCTAGCCGCGCTTGTAGTGTGTTTAACTGTTCGGCCAGCGGGCGCACGTCGCGCTTAAACTTAGCAGGCGTCGTCAGCGCATCTGGCAAGAAGGCCATATGGCAGGTTTGGCACTCAATGAACTCTTGCGGCGCAGCAATTGGGAATATGGGGATGAAGTAGGCGGTGAACCACTGCCGCACGCGGTTACGGTGATAGGCGCGTTCCGCTTTACAGTTTGGGCAATGGAACTTGCCTTCCTCCATTTTGGTGATGCGGTTGCGCGTGCCAAGCAAAATAAACATGGGTGAATATGGCCTCTGTGGGTTAAAATGGCGGTTGCTACTGAGATTATACACGGGGAAGCACCCATGAAAGAAACCCAAGCCATCGTCCAGCGCGTGCGGGCGATGAACGCCGACTATCAACAAATTGAACTTGCCAGCGATGAAGCGCTCGACGAGATGAAAGCCGGGCAAGCCTTACTCGCCCGCCCGCGCCAAATGCGCCTGACCGAACAATGGGAACCCTACCTGCGTGAGGTGTGGCATCCCACCTATGTGAGCAACCGCCGCATTACAACAGAGCTTTCGGCACGGCTACGACTAGAGCCGGGCGACGTGATAGACCTGATCGGGCCAATCGGCCAGCCGTTCAAGTTCCGTACATCGCTGCGGAATGTATTGTTATTGGCCGTGAACACATCGCCCATCCCGCTGATGATGACTGTGCCGCAACTGCTAGGGAATCAGGTCTCGGTGACGTTAGTCTTGCTTGGTAGCGCCATCGCCTACCCCACAACGTTTTTGCCACCAGAGGTGGAAATTGTTCACGGAGATGACCCCAAAACGCCGCTCAGTTGGCCGAACCAAGTGGTCAGCATCGGCTGGGCAGATCAAGTGTTTGCCGTCGTCCCACGCGGCGATGAAGTGAGTGCCTTCCGTGAATTGTGGCAACGCTTCAGTGAGCGCCGCAGCGAGATCAGCAAAAATTACTTGTTCGGGGTCTTTCAGGGGCTATTGCCGTGTGGGGTGGGCGCGTGCGAAGCGTGCATGATCGCCACACGCGAAGGCAATAAGCTGCCCTGTACAGAGGGGCCTGCCTTTGACCTGCACACGCTCTTTGGCTGAAGTGCAGCCCCACCCCACCGCAGGCGCTAGACGCTTTTGGGGTAGCCCAACGCCTCTACAGCTTTGGCGGCCTGTATATCGTTTTCGGTGACGACGTTGCCGCCGTCATGGGTGGTAAACGTCACTGTCACCCGCTTGTAGCCAATGAGAATTTCTGGGTGATGGTTTAAGCCTTCGCAGACCGTCCCGACGGCGGCAGCAAATGCCACCCCTGCAAGGTAGGCGGTCAGGTTGTAGGTCTTACGGATGGCGCCGTCGCTAGTTTCCCAAGCGGGGAGTTCGCTTAAGGCGTCTTGGATTTGTTCAGCGGTCAACGCGGTCAAGGCCATATTTTTTAGTCCTCGTGATTGATTAGCGGTTTGTGCTGCATTCCAGTGTACAGGGATTTCTAAAAATTCTTGTACCGATTGCCCTACGGTGTAGGACAAGCCCATTCTAAATGTAATAGTATTATTGAATAACGTACGCAATTGTAGGGGCATGATGTATCGTCCCCCTACGGTGGATAACGATTTTGTAGGGGGAGAGCGATGTGTCGCCCCACCCAAAACGGAGGAACACACGGGTTCCTCCCTACGTAAAAATGTTTTGTGACCTTTT
>JBMOFU010000273.1:0-5439 GCA_049318725.1 Phototrophicaceae bacterium
ACGACCCTCCGGGGCGTCCGTTGCGGATGAGGGACGAGTAAGAACAGTAGGGACGACCCTCCGGGGCGTCCGTTGCGGATGAGGGACGAGTAAGAACAGTAGGGACGCCACCTGTGGCGTCCGCGTTTTACAGGCAAAAACAATCGCGTTAACCCCTTCAGTGGCTACACATGCAACAACCCACAGAGGACACCGCTCAAGTACAGGCACAATATATTCCCCCATTTTGCCACGCGCCGTATTGAAATGTGGCATAATAGAGGGCGTAGCATCCCGTTCGCCACGAGCAGTCCGTTTGGACGGAAATATGTCCCCCTTGCACAGCATTCAGCGGCTGATTGAAAGCCTGAACCAAGCGCCTACCGCAGCGCTGGCAGCGCAAAATGTGATTGACTGGCTCAGTACGCATGTGGGCATTGCAGTGATTGCGCTCGTCCACCCCAACCGCCCCACGCCAGAAATCATCATCAACGAACGCTATGCGCCAGACGCGATGATCCTTGCGTGGTTGCGGGCAGATACCGACTGGTATCAACTGACCGAAGCCGGAGAGACCCAAAACCGCCGTGCGCTCATTGTGCCGTTGCACTATGGCGGGCAAATGTATGGCGTGTTGTGGCAACACATCCCTGATGAAGAAACCCGCCAACAGTACACCCAAACGGTGATGATGTTGGCCGGGATGCTCATCACGCGCATTCATCACTTCCGCCAGCAAGAGGGCAGCCCTAGCAGCATTGACAGCCAAATTGTCACGTCCCTAGCCCAGCAAACCAACCGCCTCAACGCCGCCACCAGCGTTTCGCGCGTGATTATCACCAGCAAAGAACCGTATGAGATGCTCTATGGCGTTACGGAACTGCTCTGCCACCGCTTTGGCTACCATAGCGTGCAAGTGTGGTTTTACAACTCAGACCACACCGCCCTTCAGTTAGAAATGTTCTATACCGAGCGCGGCCCAGTCAAGAACCCTAAAATTCCACTAGAGCTACAACTGAACGAACGCAGCATGATTACTTGGGCCATCCAGCACAGCGAACAGGTCATCGCCAACCAAGCGCGCAAGCATCCGCTGTATCGGGCAGACCTGCACGCCGAAACCGTGCAATCGGTCATGGCCTTGCCGCTGTTGAGCGGTTCATTAACGTTGGGTGGGCTGATGATTGCCAGCACCCAGCCACACGGCTTTAGCGACTCTGACACTGAAATCATGCAAAGCATTGCTGACCAATTGGCGGTGGGGCTTGCCAACGCCCGCCTGTTTGATGAAGTGCGGGCGCGCGCCCAAGACCTTGCCGCGCTGACCGAAATCAGCCTGTTGGTCAACGCCACGCTTGACCTTGACCAGCTTGCCCAACGGGTGTATGAAGCCTTTCGGCGGCTACAACGGGTAGACCGCTTTCAGTTTGTCGTCTATGACCGCTTTACCAACCTGCTGCAAATCGAAACCTATACCGAAGGCGGCAACTACACCAGTGAACAGCGCGAATACGTCCCCAATGACGATTTAATCTCGCAGATCATTGACCAGTCTACGCCGGTGTTTTGGCGCAACCCCACGGAGCGAGAAAGCCTCGCGCCATACTTCCTCGTGGAAGGCATCCACGCACAGTCGTTCATGGGCGTGCCGATGATTGCCAAAGACAACATCGTCGGCGCGCTTTGCTCTGAAACCGACGACGCCAATACCTTTGACGAAAACGCGCTACAAGTGATGTTGACCTTTGCCAACAGTGTGGCAGTTGCCATCGAAAATGCCGAACTGTTCAGCTACACCGCCCGCCGCGTACAAGAACTGGCGATCCTCAATGAGATTAGCCATATTTTGGCGCGCAACTTTGGCGCCCAAGAATTTTGGCGTCAAATTCACCGTCAAATTGTGTCGCTGTTTGGTGGCAAGCCGCTCTATATCGGCCTCTATGACGAGGCCACTCACCTGCTGCATTACCCGTTGGTATCTGATGAAACCCAAAACTGGGTAGACCTGCCCCCCGTCAAGCCGATTGGCCTTACCCGATATTTGATGGAAAGCGGGCAAGTGTTGAACATCACCGACACCAGTGTGTTTATCAACACCCGCCCCCACCCCACCGAACCCGGCCACAGCGCCCGCTCTTGGTTGGGTGTCCCGCTAAGAGACAGCGCCAATCAGGTCATTGGGCTGATTGTGACCTACAGCCTGCAACCAACCTTCTACAGCGACGAAGATGTTTCACTGCTCATGACGGTGGCGGCGCAAATGTCTTTAGCGCTAGAAAACACCAAGCTGCACGTTCACCAACAAAAGAACCTGTACGACCTACAAGTGCGCGCCCAACGGCTAGAAACGCTGCACAGCATCTCTACGATTGTGAGTTCTGCACTAGACCGCGCCACCGTCTTGCGGGCGACTGCCGAACAATTGCAACACCTGCTGGATGTAGAGCGCTGCATCATCGTCTTAAAGCCGCGCCATACGGAGCGGGTGCTTATCATCAGCTACCCGCTGGAACTGGCACAAACCGCCACGCCGATCCCAATTGGCGAAGGCGGCTTAGAGTCCATTCTGTTGTTCAAAGGTGGCATCCAAACGCTAACGGTAGCTACGGCAGATAGCCCGTTTACCGCCATGATGAAGCAAACGCAACTACAGCAGGCCGCCATTGCGCCACTGGTGGCAAACGATCAAATTTTGGGCATGATCTTCCTCGATACCAGCAACCGCGCTACGCCCCCCGACGCCGAAGCCGAACAGACCTACGCGGCCATTGCCCGCCAAGTTTCGATTGCCATCTATAACGCAGACCTGTACGAAGAAGCCTTGATTGCCAACCGCCTCAAGAGCCAATTTTTAGCCAACGTCAGCCACGAACTGCGGACGCCGCTCAACGCCATCATCGGATACAGCGATATGCTCTTAGAGGGGCTATATGGGACGCTGACCGTCAAACAACAAGACCGCCTCACACGGGTCAACCGTAGCGGGGCGCACTTGCTGGAACTTATCAGCGACGTGCTAGACCTCTCTAAGATCGAAGCCGGGCAGTTCACGCTAGAGCTTGCCCCCCTAGACATGGACATGCTGATTCAAGATACCGTCTTGAACGTCACTCCCCAAGCGGAAAAGAAGGGCTTAAGTGTGGCAGTGAGCATTAGCCCGCACTTGCCGCAAGTCACTGCCGACCAAGCGCGCATCCGTCAGGTGGTCACGAACCTGTTGAGCAACGCCGTCAAGTTCACGAGCGATGGCAAAATCGCCTTGCAGGTGGCGCCAGCGCAGGTGATTGATGGGGTCATGTTAGGGCATGTCACCGCCCCGCCCCCCAAAATGAGCTTTAAGGATGGCAGTTGGCTGACTATCAGCGTCAGCGACACGGGCATTGGCATCAAACCAGAAGATCAAGGGCTGATCTTTGACGCCTTTCGGCAGGTAGACGGCTCTAGCTCACGCCAATATGAGGGGACAGGGTTAGGGTTAGCCATCGCCCGCCAGATTGTGCAATTACACGGCGGCGAGTTGTGGGTGAACAGTGATTTGGGCATGGGCAGCACTTTCACGCTCATCTTGCCGGGAAAATTGACCGCACGGCGCAGTGAATTGCTTGAATCTGAGGTTGGGGGTCAAGATCAATTCCTCGTGCTGGTGATTGACGATGACCCGGCATCGCTTCAGTTGGCGCAAGATTACTTAGGCGACCACTACCGCGTAATGTGTACCAACGACCCCTTACGCGGCCTGTCCCTAGCAGAAAGCTACCAGCCCGTGCTGATTGTGCTGGACATTATGATGCCGCAACTCAACGGGCTAGATGTGCTGATTAGGCTCAAGGAAAATCGGCTCACGAGCAATATTCCGGTGTTGATGCTTTCGGTCTTGGCTGATGAAAAAGGGCAAGCCACGCTCCGCCAAGCGTCGCACTACTTGACCAAGCCTGTGCAGAAGGAACACTTACTAGAGGTCGTGCAGGGTATTTTGGCAAAATCCGCAGTGGTGTAGGGCGCAGGGTTCGTAGGGGCGTGGTCGTGTAGGGGCGCAGCGCGCTGCGCCCCTACAGCAAAATCGGCAGGGGTTACATGTGTGAAACGCTGCCGTTGATGGAGGTACGCAGTTCGGCAAGGTCAATGCGTGCGGTCATATCAAGGCTAATCGGCGTCAGCGAAATGACCTTATCCACAAAGACCGCGTACACGTCGCTGTCGGGTTCGGCGTCGCGTGCGTCCAGCGTCATGGTGTAACCCAACGTTTGGGGGCTGTAGGATGTGGTGCGGTCTGGCACCGTCGGCCAATAGACGCGCTTTTTAGACAGGCGGGTCATGCGCCATTCGGTATCGAGCGTGGCGCCCATTGGCACATCCAGCTTGAGCAGGTCAACGTCAGAAGGCAACCGAGACCCAAGCATCCATTCGGCAAAGCGCCGTGTGAACTGCGCGGCAACGGTAAAATCTACCAGCTTGGAGTAAGACAAATGTTGATTGTGGTCGGTTTGTTGAGACACCGCAATCGAAGGGATGCCAAAGCTGGCCGCCTCTAGCGACGCGCCCACTGTGCCAGAAATCGTGACGCCGTTGCCGGTGTTTTCGCCGTAGTTGATGCCGCTAATCACCAAATCTGGGCGGCGCGTGGCGATTTCCATAATGCCGTGTTGCACGGCCTGCGCTGGTGTGCCATCTACGGCAAAGGCGGGCAACAATTTGCCCTCTTGCGGGACGATTGCGCCTGTGCTGCTGCTTGGTAGGCTGCGGCCTGTGCCGCTTTGTTGGTTGATAGGCGCGACGATGAGAATATCCGCCATGTCTGCAAAGGCTTCTGCCACCGTCCATAGGCCGGGGGAGAGAATCCCGTCGTCGTTAGTAAACAAAATGAGTGGGCGCTGGGGGGTCATGCGAGATTGCCTTTCAGTGCGGCAAACTTATTCTAAAGGGTACTAGATCATAGAGACTTGATATTACCTACAGAAAGTTAATTTTACATTAAAAGTCAAGCATAATTTAGGTTAAGTTTGCCTGTTAAACCGTGATGGGGGAAGCAGGGGTGATTCCCCAACAATTGGTAATAAATCCGTAGAGGCGCAATAGTTTGCGCCCCACACCTGTAAAAACAGGGTTTAATCTTTCCGAAAGGGATCGTTTATTGTCCGTTTTGCCCCCTTTCCCCCACAAGGGAAAGGAAGAGGGGCAATTCATGAAGGCAAAGAGTCCCTCTCCCTTTAGGGGGAGGGATTTAGGGAGGGGTGTCGTTCCCCGCGCTGCTATTCCTCCATCCATGACGGGCGCACGATGAGCGTTGCGCCAACCTCTAGCGCGAAGGCTTCTTCGGCCAAGACTTCGCCATCTTCGCCAAACTGGACGAATAGGCCGCCAAACCCGCCGGATTCAAAGTCAAAGGCCAAGTTGTACACAGCAACGGTATCTGCGCTGACCCATTCGGCAAATCCGCTGCCCAGCGCGTTGATGCTGTAG
>JBMOFU010000274.1:0-5423 GCA_049318725.1 Phototrophicaceae bacterium
GGTGAAAAGTCCCTCTCCCTTTTTGGGGGGAGGGATTTAGGGAGGGGTTATGCAACGCTGAGAACTCACTTTTGACAGCGATGCGGCATGATGGTTCATGCCCCCTACGGTGATACAGCAAGGGGATTTTCGCCGCCTTAATCCGTGAGCGTTGCCAGCAGGCGCAAATTCCCCGCCACCAGCCGCCACACGTTGACCTCATAATGCGCGCAGTTCCCCACCCCATCACAGCCGATGTCCCCCGTCACCCCTGCATAGCGTTGATTACGAATGGCGAACTGTAACGCGCCGCGTTCGATCACCACATCCCCATCGGCGTTGACCGTTGCGGCATCCGCCAGCGCGTTGAGCAACAACGTAGCGGACTCATAGGCGCTGATGGTGTAGGCATTGGGCAAGTTGCCCCCATTGGCGGCGGCAAAGGTAGCGCTAAAGGCTGCTGCGGGCGCAAAGGCTGGCTTGGGATAATCTATGACAGTGATGTCTAAAGGGTTGGTGGGGTTACGCCCCTGTACAAGGGCGATAAAGTCATCCTGCAAGAAGGTGGCATCGCCCACAAACAGCATATTTTCCAGTTGGCGGCTCTGCCAGTTTTCCGCCAGCGCCAACGCCGCTTGACCGTCCCATGTGTTCCCCGCCACATAGATGATTTCTGCGCCTGCCGTAGCCGCCTCTGTAAAGGCGTTGGTTGTTGACGGATCAAAGTTATCGTTAACGTAGCTGTAGACGACTTCCCCGCCAAGCGCGGAAAAACGCGCCGCAAACGCCGCTGCCGCTTCGGGCTGCTGGCTCATCACCGCCACCCGCCGCCCGCCCAACTGTTGATAGAGATAGTCAGCGGCGCGCTCATGTTGATAGTGTGCGGGCGGAATTGTGCGGAAGAACCCTTCATCCCCGTTAGCCGTCAGGCTATCTTGCCAACACGCGGGGCTGATGGCGCTCACTGCTTGCGCCGCAAAGATCGGCTGCATCGCCTGACAGCCGACATTGCACACGTCCCCAATCACCCCCACAAGGTTAGGTAAGCTGACCAGCGCTTGGGCGGCACGTTCGGCAGGCGCGGCGGCGCAACCTGTATCTTCCACTTGTAGCCGTAACGTCACCGTTTGGCCGTCTACGTTCAGCGTTGGCCGCTCACGGAGCGCAAACTCAACGGCGCGCTGTGCCTCTTGGCCGATCAGCGTGAGTTCACCGCTGAGGGGCAAGGCCACCCCAATCAAGAGCGGTTCGCCAGCGTTGGCTTGTGCGGTTCGCGGCGTAGGCGTGACAAACGGCAGCGCGATCTGCGTCGCTTGGGCGTTGATCGTCGCCGCTTGCAACGCTTGGGTATTGGCGGCAAGTGTACCAGCCGCATTCACTTGAGCCAGTTGCGCCGCCTGCGTGCTGATGGCCTGTATCGCAGCATCATTGAGTTGAGAGAGTTGCGCCGCCTGCGTGCTAAACGCTTCGCTGGCGGTGATGTTGGCCGCAGACAGTTGCGCCACCTGTGTGCTGGCAGCATGTATCGCGGCATCATTGAGTTGAGAGAGTTGCGCGGCTTGCGTGCTAAACGCTTCGCTGGCGGTGATGTTGGCCGCAGACAGTTGTGCCGCCTGCGTGCTGGCAGATTCCGTCGCGGCGGCGTTGAGTTGTGACACTTGCGCCGCCTGCGTGCTGGCAGATTCCGTCGCAGCGGCGTTGAGTTGTGACACTTGCGCCGCCTGCGTGCGAATGGCCTGTTCGGACTGGGTACTTTGCAAGGCCACTTGCGTTACCGCGTCATCGGCTTGGGACTGTAGCGTGGCCTGTACGATAGTGCTGGTGGCAATCGTATAGATGCCAAACATCACTTCGGTGGCCGATTGATCTTGCGTGGCATTGAAGGCGATTGCTGCGGCTGTGGCGGTTTGGTCGCGGGTGATCTGTTCGGCTTCACGGGTCAGTTCGCGGGTATAGCCTTGTGTCGCTTGTTCCATCGCGGCGGCTTGGTTGAGGTGGGTTTGCGTCAAATCAAGCGCAACCGTCGTCCCCGCAGACTGGGCAAATTGCAGTTCGGTTTGCACCCTACGGGCGCTACTATAGAAAATGCCAGAGGCCACCGAAAGCGCCAAAATCAGGGCGAACAGCACGGTCAGCGCACGGTTGTTCATATCAGCAAAGCATCCTTCAGCGGGATAAACGATACACCTATGTCGCCCGTAAAACCGACAATCTTTATAGCGGTTTTATAGATTTTACTTAAAAGGTCATAAAACGTTTTTACGTAGGGAGGAACCTATGTGTTCCTCCGTTTCGGTGGGGTGACACATAGGTCACCCTCTACAGAATCGTTATCCACCGTAGGGGTATGATAACTCATGCCGCTACAAATACCCCGTATGCGGTTTTAGGGTGTCAATCCCGAATTTGATGCAATCGCCCTGCTTATTCAGTGGGCAAGGCATTCAGTAGCGCACGGCCTGCGGTAAACTGGTCAGCCGTCAGAATGCGGTCTTGTTGCAGCAAGAAGGCTTCGCCTTGTTCAAGGGTATTGGCATAGCTGAACTTGAGCCGAACTGCACGGCCTATGGCCGTAGAGACCATGCGCGCAAACTGATTGCTGCCGACCACCACTACACAGCCCGCATTCGGGTTGGGGATGATTTTAGTTTGCGTGATGGTTTGCAAGTTATAGCGCCCCGTCATGTAGCTATCATCAATGATGGCATGGACGATGTGCGGGCTAGTTTTGCCAATCTCTTGCATGGCCGTGTAGACGACTGTTACCGCATCAGGCTCTTCGCCGACAATGCGGCTGTAGACCACGCGCTCTGGAATAAGCCATAGGGTATGAATTGGCATAGCGTCTCTCAATCGGATTTGATGATAAGTCGCTTACGGATTATAACAGGCGCTGTATATAATGAAGGTTAAGGCCGTGTAAACGAATTCTTACATGATCCGTGTGATTTTTGCCGCTGCAATTGACACACTCCCCACACAGGGCTAGGCTAGGGGGAACATCCCGCCAACCTTGATGGGCTGTTTGCCGATGAGCGCGCTTTAGGGCAGGGGTAAGGCATGAACACTACCAAACGGGCATGGCACACCATGCCCCTACACAGGGTATCACAAGGCGGATGGTGGGCATGGGCGCTGCTCACGGCGTTGATCTTGGTGGCGGCGTTGCCGGTGCTGGCGTATCCGCTAGGGCGCGATCAAGGCGAATTTGCCACCATCGGCGCGGTGATCTTGCGCGGCGGCGTACCGTATATAGATGTGTGGAACCCCAAGCCGCCCGCTGTGTTTTACGTCTACGCCGGGGCAATGGCGCTGTTCGGTCAAACGGTGTGGGCGCTACGTGCGCTAGATTTGCTGCTGTTTGCGGCGCTTTCGGGGGTGATGTATGCCATTGGCCGCCAACTGCACAACCGTGCGGTGGGGTTGATCGCGGGCGGGCTGTTGGGCGTGTTCTACTTCACGGAAACGTTTTGGACGTTGACGCAGAACGACGGCATCGCCATGTTGCCGATGGCGCTGGCGGTGTGGTGCGCGCTGGCATGGCTGGAACCCCTCCCCCTGCCCCCTCCCCTCAAGCGGAGAGGGGAAAATCAAGTCCCTCTCCCGCAGGGGGAGGGATTTAGGGAGGGGTTAGCGTGGGCATTTGCATCAGGCGCGGCCTGCGCCTTGACGCTGTGGTTCAAGTATCCGTTTATCACGGTGGTGATTGCGCTGGTGATTGGCGTGATCTGGGGGGCGGGGCGCTTCCCTGTACGGGCGGCGTTGGCCTTTGTCTGTGGCGGGCTACTGATTGGGCTAGGCGGTATGGCGCTCTTGGCATGGGCGGGCGCGTTCAACGCATGGATCGAAAGCATTGCCGTGACCACCGGCTACGCGGCGCAGGGGATTGCAGAGTTTTGGCCTGAACTGCGGCGTTACAGCCTAGAACGGCTGCGCCGCTGGCACATCTTGTGGGGGCTGTTGGCGTTGGCTCCGTTGCTGTGGGGGCGGATGACCACAAACGACGATGCCGCCAATGATAAAAATCCCACACAATCCCACAATCTAGCCATGACAAAAACGGCAAAATGGCGTATGATATTTCTATGGCTTTTGGGCGCACTACTTGCCATGCTCATTCAAGCAAAAGCCTATGATTACCATTGGTTACCTATCCTCCCACCGCTTTGTCTCATCGCGGCGGGCGTTAGTGTAGGGTTGTGGGATGCGTTGCCAGCGATTCTGCCGAGGTCGTTGGGCTTCAAACTCAAAATGTGGTTTGTTGGCCTCCTTGTGGGGGGTGGGGTGCTGTACCTCAGCCTGTTCACATGGGGGAAGGTTCTGCCCTATTGGTTAGGGCAAATCTCTGAGGAAGGCTATACCTCGCAATTCGTCGGGGGGGAATTTGTTGCGTGGGAATCGGTCGCTGTGGCTGATTACTTGCGGGCAAGGGTTGTACGCGGGGACACCCTATACGTGTGGGGGTTCCGCCCAGAGTTGTACTATCTGACGGGGTTACGCCCGGCAACCCGCTTTATCTTTCAATTCCCGCTCGTCGCAAGTTGGTATCCCCAACAGTGGCAACAGGAAAATGTAAATCTCCTGTGGGCAAGTCTGCCGCCGTATGCGCTGGTCGTACAAGGTGATTTCATGCCTTGGGTAACAGGTCTGGACGCGGACAGCAATATGCTCCTCCAAGAGTATACTGAGTTAAACAACTGGCTGATCTATAACTATACGCGCGACACGCAGATTGGAAACATTGGGCTATGGCGACGCAAGTCCCCGTAAAGATTACAACCACCGAGAAACTCGCAGTGAACATCCGTAAAGCCACCGCACAAGACCTCTATGCCATTGAAGTGTTTATCGAGCAGTTTGTCGCCACTGGCGATGTACTCCCGCGCACGCTTGGCGAGCTAGAACAACTGTACCCCACCTGTTACGTGGCTGAATATGACGGCGAAATCGTCGGTACGGCCATTTTGGAAGTCTATAGCTGGAAGCTGGCCGAAATCCGCAGTTTGTGCGTTTCGCCCACCGTGCAGGGGCAAGGTGTGGGTAAACGCTTAGTTACCGCCTGCGTGGAACTGGCACGCGAGCGCGACATCCTCGAAGTGATGGCGATCACCCGCTCTGAGGAATTTTTCGCCTCGTGCGGCTTCGACTTCACGCTGCCGAGCATGAAGAAGGCGCTATTCCTGCAAACCCGCGACGACCTCACCCACAACGAATAAGGGCAGTAAAAGCAGGAAAAACAGTGATGAGTAGTGACGACCCACCGGGGCGTCCGTTGCTCTAACCCAAAGAATCACGATTCGTAGGGGCGAGACCTGTCTCGCCCGCCCTGCTGAGGCAATGATGACCCAACCCGTGAAAATGACCGTTGAAGAATTCATCAAGACCTATAAAAAAGATGATTTGGTCGAGTTGCTAAATGGGCGTGTGATTGATACCCCGCCGCA
>JBMOFU010000275.1:0-5387 GCA_049318725.1 Phototrophicaceae bacterium
GCGGCGGAATTTAAGGACGGTAGCGACTTCGCGCTGCATGACCGTTACAGTCATACATGGTGGCTGGATCCAACGGACGGCTGGAAGATCATCGGCGGCAATAGCTTTCCGGTGGATGCGTTGATGCCCGCGCAGTAGGTTGACTTAGGGCTTTACATCGCCCGTCGGGAGTTCCCCAATCACGATAACATGGTTTCTGGCCCGCGATAGCCCGATATAGAGCAGGGTATCGCGGGTATCATCCGGCAACTGACCCAGTTCCGTAAGAATCACGACGGCGGCCTCCAGCCCTTTGAACCGCTGAATCGTGGAGATTCTGGCGGCCAGCGGCATTTCGGTTTGCATATCCCATGTCACGATGAAGTTACCCAGCATGTCGTTGACCTTCCACTGGCTGCGCCCTTCGGCGACGGGCGTAAGCACAACAATATCCTTGGCGGGGATCCCTTCTTCATTAACCAAGCGATGTAAGGTGTTTTGCAGGGCGCGTTTGGCGTCCGGTTTGGTCTTGGCAGGGATGACTTCCACAGGGCGTCCCTCTGGGCCGAGGCACACGAGGTCTTGTTCCTGCGTATATGGAGCGAGTGCCGCGTAAATGTGTTGCGTATTGCGGCAATTCTCGTCCAAGTGGAGCGGCTCGGCCTGCATAGGAATCTTGCTGATCTGGCGGTAGATGCGTTGATTGTCGTCGAAAAAGACGTAGAACACCCCTAATTCTGGGTTACGCAGCAGGTCAAGCAGGCCGATCCACCATGTTTCGTCGAAGTCTTGCGCTTCGTCCACAATCACCGCGTCAAACTGGAGCGTATGCAATGCTGGGTCACTGCGGATCATGTCGGCAGCATCGGCTAACCATTCGCCTGCCTCCTCGTAGAATTGATCTGACTTGCGCGTGTTGCGCTGAATGCGCGCCCAGTTGACCGCCTGACCCACAAGACTATGGAACGTTGCCACCACAATATTTGCGGACTGCAACTGGCTCCCGATCCAGTCGGCAAGCGGCTTGTTGAAGCACACCAGCAACACACGGTAGCCCTCCCCCCCGAGTTGTGTCGCTTTTTCCATCGCTAAGAGCGTTTTACCTGTGCCTGCCCCGCCGATGATCGCCGCCCGCCGCTGTGACCGGAGCATCCGTAACACACGGAATTGCTGCTCAGTCAGTTCGTTGATTTTGCGCCGCTCACGCTCGAACAGGTCTGCTAGGGCGGGCTGGAGCGTGCGCGTAGGGATCAGCAGTGCGGTCAATGCCTCAACCGCCGCTTTACCGTCCATGTGGGCGTTGCGCTCATCACGCCGTTGCGCCCAATACTGGAAGATGTGGGTCAAGCGTCCAACCAAGTCATCAAGGTGGCGCAGGTCAATGAAAATGTCTTTGGGGCAGTCGGGGCGGATGTCTGTAACGGCAGCCGAGTTTGGTACGGCGACTGCCGGGAAGATGGCGTAGCGCAGGCCGCGCGTGCGCGGTTGGTCGTTCAGCCAATCATGGAGCGCCCAACGGTTGCGGTCTGCTTGTTTGCACGGGTCGTGAATGTCGTGAATCCGTCCGTTGCGGTCAACGCTTTTCCATTCACCATTGAGTAGCCGAATATCGCCGCCTTTGACCTCTAGCACCAATATGCCGTAGCTGGGATGCGCGATCAAGAAATCCACCTCGCCAATCGTCCCGCTATGGCGGCCAAACCACTTGATGCTGTGGAATACGCTAAACGGCGCGGGGAGCTTGTCCAGCAGGCTGTAGAGCAGCAGTTCGGCGTCGCTGGTGGTGTCGTCAGACCCGGCGCCACGGTGGATGTTGCCGCGATAGAAGCCTTGCAAGTAGCCGACTGTAATCTGTGCCGGGCGCTTGTGCAGTTCGCGCACCCCCAGTGGCGTGATCTGGAAGGTGTCTTGGTCAGAGCCATGCGGTGACTGGGTTTTGTGGACGAACCCTGCCTTGACGAAGTGAATATCGCACCATGCCACGCGGCTGATGAGCGTGAACTGGTTGCCGCTCATCTGTTGGGCTGCTTCGGGCGTGATGGCGAAGTGCTTCGTCAGTTGATAGGTCAACTGGGCGCGTTCTAGCGCTTGGCCGTCACGGAGTAACGTCAAAAAGGGGAGCAAGAAGTCATTTTGGGCAGGGATGGGCATAGGATTAGGCCTTTTGGCAGGGATAAACGCCCAGCTCGCGCAACATTCGCCGCTCTTTGATGCGCTCTGGTGCGTTAAGCTGAAGCAGAAATACCGTCACGCGCCCGGTGGGGGTCTTTGGAACAATTCGTAGGCCATCTAGGGTGAAATGCTCATCCCAGTGCTGTTGGCGGGGATGAAAAAGCCCGATGATTGTCCCGCCGCCCTCCCAATCCACTGAGCTAATGTCGCTGCCCTTGTAGCTGTTACACCAGAAACACGATAGGCACAGGTTATCAGATAGGGTTTGCCCGCCGTGCTTTTCAGAGATGATGTGGTCAATCGCTGGATCAATACCTCGGCCATCAGTATCTGTGAGGCAGTATTCACAACATCCGCCAGCCCGCTCGCTAACTGCACGGCGCAATGCCTTGCTGATGTAACTTTCACTCATGCTTGACCCTTGAGTTTGAGCCGCGCCTTGCCTTTAATCAAGGTGAGCAGGTGATCCGCCTGCCGGAATTCTTCCAGTTCGGTCTGTTCGGTGGGCGAAAGCGACCCCCGACGGTTGAGATCAAGCAGTGCGTGCGCCCGTTGCTGGAATTCGTCTGGCAGGCGGTACGCGGCGATTTCTTCTAGGGTGGGGGCTGCGCCCAGAAAGTCAGTGATGGCATCAAACACGGTGAGGACTTGGGCGTTTTCCATAACTTTTACTCCCTATTGAACGATTGTTAGTATGCCATTCTCTGAATCCACATCCGCTGCTCGTTTCAATTTGAGCTTCATCTTAGACTTCAGCAGGGAGAACATATCGTCGGCGTTCAGGAATTCCTGAAGCTCTTCCCGTTCTGTCAGCGTGAGTTCGCCTTCGCCGTTTTTATCGAGCAGGTCATCTAACCGCGCTTGCAGGTCATCGGGCATATAGTAATCAATGATCTGTTGCGGGGATGGCTCGGTGGCGAGAAAGTCGGTAATGACATCAAAAACGGTACGCACTGGTGCATGAAACATGGTCGTTCTCCGTGATTTGTCCCCTTAGTTTACCATTATTCGTGCGCTTGACCGCCTTGCAATAGCGTCAGAAAGGGGAGCAGGAAGTCGTTTTGCAGGGGAATAGGCATACTTAAGATTTTCCTGATAAGGATTGTTCTATCTCATTGAACACTTCAGGCGTGAGAATGATCCCATGATCGTCGATCCTCAAACGAGTTAGTTGTGCTTCCCACTCATCAATTGAATCTCCTGATAGGGCCATTTCAGCGAGGTACGTTTCAAGGCGTTGGAAATTTTCAATGATGATTTGTGAACGTTCGATTATCTTCGCATAATCAAATATCGGAGAGGTATTTTCTTCAGTATTCTCATTCACTTCTGGCTGGAGATGGGGATCGTACTCTTGCGAAAATTGAATACCGTCTGATGCGCGTTGGCCAGAGTTAAGAAATCTCTCTAAAAAAACCACAAATGGCGCTGAATTCAACACGTCTTTGAGTGTAATATCCTTGAAAAAGCTCTTTGCCCAACCACCGATTTGTTTGCTGAGTGTAGCTAGGTTTTCACGTATGGGTTCCGAAAGTTCTGACAGGGATAAACCTTTACGTTGTGAACGCCCAGCGGTGTAAGCAACTCCTGCAAGAGACATAAGTACGAGCGTTGCTGCCCCTATCTGAATGAACGCCCAGCCTGTCTTGTTTTTGTCTGATGTTATAGTTTGTTTTTCGGCAATATCCTCTTGCTCAGTTTGTGGTGCTGGCGGGGGAAGTTTTGCGGTTGCGTGTTGACCGTCTAGTATGATCTTAAAAAGCGCTTCTTCACGTGACCTTCCTTCTAACCAAACTTGGATTTGAATATAGCGCTCAAGCAATTCACCACTGGGATCAATCGCTCTATCAGGGGCATACTTATCGTTTAGCCAGTACCGTATCAATTGCCGAGTGTACTCACCAAATTTACCAATTACTTCATTGTGGCGTTGTCTTGCCGTTGCAATCTCATCGCCGTCAAAATAAGCGCGAATTAACATACTTTGCGCATACATTGCCAGCAGCAAATGATCCTGTGCATCCTGTAAATCTGATAAGTTTTCTGAATTGTGCAGCGCATTTTGAAAATCTTGAAGTTGATTTTCCCTTGCTGTAAAGAGCTTATCTAACGCAGAATTTAAACGGTTAGATTTCGTCACACTATCCTTAATGCTACGCACATCACGCGCAGCCATCAAACCGCTGTTAAAGTCGTTAAGCCGATTGCGCTGAAACTCTGCACGCAGGTTAGACTGCACGGCTAATAATTCTGCATTTAAATTCTCAAATCGATCTGCTAAGTCTGAAATGGTTGTTGTACTTATGGTCGGAGGTAACAACATGGCCGAGCGTTCAAATATTAAGCTGATTGGCCGTGCAACCAGATCTGGGTTGGTGCTTACCAATTCAGCCCCAACCTCTATAAGTTTTCTTACTGTCTCTGACCAACCAGCATCACCTTCTACGAAATGAGCGGCAATTCTATGAGTGTTCGAATACCGGATGGAACCACTCGATATGTACCATTCACCGCTCTCGATTTTCGCAATTGCATGTTCGGGCACTCGCCGAATGATTCTGTCGGGAACACTAGACATCGTTAGCTCCTTTTGTTCGTTTTCTTAAGCCTAGGGATGTGCGACATCCGCGCTGGCGGGCGCTGGATTCAGCCACGTTTGCCACGCGGACACATCCGGCACGGCATAGGTGGCGCTGGCGTCTTTCGGCGCGGGAACAGCGGTAAAGGGTAGCCCCGCTAGTTGATCGAACATCGCTAATATTACCCGCTGCGTGCGGAACTCGCCATAGGCGGCTTCGTCCTTGCGCTTGACGATGGGGAAGGTGTTTAGGATATACTCCACGTCGGCGCGCGGAATCTGATACAGGTGGAAGTACAGCGCGTCGAGTTCGCAGCGCATGAGGAAGCGCCGCTCATCGTCCCAGCGGAACGGCGCGCCGTGGTAGCCGACATCCTGCGCGAACGGCTGCAAGTCCCATGCCGTGTAGGTCAGTTCTAGCACGCGCGGGACGATGAAATCCAGTAGTGTGGGGGTGTAGGTGTGTGGCGGGATGCTCGCTACTTGCTCAAAAGTGCTTGTGGGGATGCTCGCTTGAGTCAAAAAGTTACGCAGAAGATAGTCAAACAAAAAGGCGTTATAGTTTGCATTGAGTAAACACATTTCCACTGAGTTAGGGCCGTATGGTATGCCCCTGATATGATGGACACAGTAGACTCTCCGCTGACCCTTTCAGCCA
>JBMOFU010000276.1:0-5351 GCA_049318725.1 Phototrophicaceae bacterium
CACCAATACCAACGCGCGCCTTGTGCTAGAGGTCATGCTGCTCGATTACCCGTATATGCGCGGTTAGCCGAATAAGGCCGACGTGCCGCGCATTTCCATCGGTAAGCCCATAATCCACAGCGCGACCAACATCATCACCAAAAAGATGAAGGCATACGGCATAAACGCCAGCATTCCGCCGCGCCGATAAGCCTTTAGCGCAATCCGTTGGGCAACCCACAAGCTCCCCAAGAACCCGCCGAGTAAAAACACGATTTCGACCAGCGCCAACACGGGCGAATCGGGCGCAATCCCCACCAGCGCATAATTAGGGCGTGCGCCGAAAAACGCCTGCATCACTGGCACGATTGACCAGACCCCAATCAAGAAGTGGAACAGATAGTGCGCGCCCCACACGCCAAAGCCAATCGGCACGAACGCGGGTGCAAAGCGCGCGGCCACCTGTTGAAGCGTCTCTTTACGGGCGGTCAGCCAACGTACCAGCCCCGCCAACCCAACCATCACCGCCGCTGGAATGAGCAGGTTCCCTGTGCCGAAGATCAACAACAACACGACACCCTCAATCATCTGGGGCGATAGGCCAACGCTACGCAACGGAACCAGCCCGTTATACAGCCGCTCCATCAAGGCGTAAACTGGCGATACCATCCCAAAGGCGTTGGTGATGCCCATGAACGCCAGCGCCACCACCAAAAAGGCAATATCCCAGCGTTTGCGCCATGCGTCGGGGTCGGTCAATTCACGGGCAGGCGGACGGATGAACAGCCCGACGTTTTGATGGGGGCAGGCGCGGGCGCAATCAAGGCACAGCGTACAATCAAGGTTGGATTTGATCTGTGGGGCGAATAAGTCTGTGCCACACCCTAGCGTGCCTTGCGGCGTGTGCTGGTGGATTTTTTGCGGGCGGCCTTCGGTGCTGATTTGGTCAATCAAGATCACAGGCTGCGGGCTATAGCTGCCGTTGATGCACTCTTTGCCGACGCAGGTACGGCAAACATCCGCGCTGTGAACGCCGATTTGCGTCGGTGAGACCGTCGAATAGACAAAGTTGAACGTCCCCAACGGACAAATATACTTGCAAAACGCCGATTCCTTAAAGGCGGCTTCTAGCACAAAGGCCGCGACAAAGTAAAACACAATCACCCACGCCGTTAAGACTGGGCTTGACCATAAATCCAGCCATTCATAGAGGAAGAACAGCGTAAACAGCCCGCCCACCGCAAACCACTTGTTCCGCATCCAGCGCGGGGCGCGCCGCCCGCTAATCGAGAGCCGTTTGGCAAGCGTGCGCGGCAGCGTGAACGGGCAAGCCATACAAAACAGATTCCCCGCCAGCAGTAGCGCCACAATCACCAACCCGCGATAGTGTACCCACGCCGCGACAGTCGCTAGGTTTTCTGGGGCGTTATCCCCCGTGATAAAGCGTGAGCCGTAAAAGCCGTCTATCAGCATCAAGACGGCCAAAATCACCAGCGGGATTTGTACTGCCAGCCGACCATACCGCCAGCGCAACGCCCGCCCGATCAGCGGCCAACGCAACACATCAACGCGGGTCATGGGCATTTCCCC
Organism: Phototrophicaceae bacterium; assembly: GCA_049318725.1. Classification (GTDB taxonomy): domain Bacteria; phylum Chloroflexota; class Anaerolineae; order Aggregatilineales; family Phototrophicaceae; genus CAIRDJ01. The sequence goes on from JBMOFU010000276.1 coordinate 1,570, forward strand.
GTAGGGGCATGGCGCGCCATGCCCCATGAAAAGTCCCTCTCCTGTAGGGGGAGGGATTTAGGGAGGGGTTGCCCTGTCATCCTACATTCCCGATGTAAATCGTTTTCAGTTCGGTGTACTCTGTGACCCCTTCTGGGCCGCTTTCTGCACCGACACCGCTCTGCTTGGTGCCGACGAACGGCGCTTCGGGCGTGGCGGGCAGCCAATCGTTGATGCACACCATGCCGAACTGTAGCTGTTCGCTCACCATGATAGAGGTGTTGAGGTCATTGGTTAGCACAAACGCGGCCAACCCATAGGGCGTATCGTTTGCCATCGCTAGGGCTTGTTCGGGGTCGTCATAACTGATGATGGGCATGACAGGGCCGAAGATTTCTTCGTGATACACGGTCATCTCTGGGCGGACGTGGCTCAGGATGGTTGGCGCGTAAAAATACCCGCGATCTACCCCTGCGGGCATACCGCCGCCGCGCAACAGCTTTGCGCCCATCAAGTGCGCCTGTTTGACCATCTCATCTACACGGTCACGCTGACGGGCGTTAATCATTGGCCCCATGTCTATGCCGTCGTCCATGCCATTGCCCACCCGCAACCCCTTCACAGCATCAATCACATGCTCGATGTAGGCTTCAGACTGCTTGAACGGCACGAAAAAGCGTTGCGGCGCAATACACACCTGCCCGGCATTGCGGAACTTCCACATCACACTGCGGCGGGCGGCTTCCCGCAGGGCTTTATCTTTGATGTCTGGCATGATGAGGACGGGCGCGTTCCCGCCCAGTTCTAGGCTCAGTTGGGTGAGGGTGGCAGAAGCGCCGTCCATCAATAACTTGCCGACGCGCGTGCTGCCCGTGAAGTGAATCTTCCGCAGGCGCGGGTCGTTGAGCATCACCTGTGCAATGGATTCTGGCTCGCCGTTGACAACGTTATACACGCCAGCGGGCAAACCGGCTTCGGCAAAGGCCGCTGCAATCCGCATGGCGGTACGTGGGGTATATTCGCTTGGGCGTGCCACCACTGTACAGCCTGCCGCCAACGCCGCCGCGCCTGCCCGCATCACATTGTATATGGGGAAGTTCCATGCGGTGATTGTGCCGACCACGCCCAACGGCTGACGGATCACCGAAATGCGGCGGTTGGCCTGCATCGCCGGGATCGTACGGCCATACAGCCGTTTGCCTTCTTCGGCGTAAAAGCGTAAGTAATTGGTGCTGCTGCGCCATTCCCCCAAAGACTCTTTTAGCGGCTTACCGCTTTCTTCGGTCGTGGTGCGGGCAAAGGCGTCTAGGTTGTCTAAAATCACCTGTGCGGCGCGCAACAGGATTTCGGCACGTTCGTAAGGGGTTTTGTGGCTCCATGCAGGGAAGGCTTCGGCAGCGGCATCTATCGCCGCTTGCGCGTCTTGACCGTCGCCATAGGGGACGTTTTCAATGGGCGTTTCAGTGGCCGGGTTGATGAGCGTCCACGTCTGGTCGTTGATCGCCGGAACCCATTTGCCGTTGATGTACAGTGATGAAGGGAATTCCGTCTGGGGCATAATGATTCAGGTCTCCGAAAATTGCCTATTAACATAATCTCTACAGTGAGACCAACAGTGTGGTCTACAAGATTTCATTATATATCAAACCACAATGAAAGGTAGCCACAGGGCGATGGCGTCAAAGACAGGGATTTGCATAGTGAAGCTGCATACGGTGATATTTGTAGGGGCATGATACATCATGCCCCTACAAATTTTAATGATTCTGTAGGGGGATACTTATGTGTCGCCCAGCAGATGAGAATGATTGTGTAGGGGGAAAATTATGTGTTGCTACGCTGAAACGGAGGAACACATCGGTTCCTCGCTAAAGCCGGTGCAGACGCGGTTAATTTTCGGGGATGGACGCCAGCACGACCATCTCCAGCGTACGCTCGACATCCTCACGGGAACGCACCACACTGTTTTCGATCAACTCTAGGATGAGGACGATCACGCTGCCGAGCAGTAGCCCCAATACGCCGCCTGCCACGCCGTTGATCGCCGGACGTGGGCGCAATAGCGAGTAGGTCGGGTTATCTTGCAGGACGGCGTTCACGCGGTCTTCCACGCGGGCGATTTGGTTTTGCTGGTTGCGATAGTCAATCAGCAGGTTGCCCCATTCGCGGGCGATGTCGCTTGCCAGTTCGCCGCTATAAAGGTCAACGTCAATGCGAATGGTTAAGTTATTGCGGTTAGAGCTAATAGTCGTGATGCCCTTGAGTTGTTGCGGCGTCATATCAAGGTTGAGCCGTTCAATCACGACCGCCGCCCGCAAAGAACTATCCATGTATTGCACAAGGCTTTCCATTGTGCGGTTGGTGCCTTCGGTCAAGCCGAGGTCAATCCGTGACGGCTGAATCAGTACGGTCTGCGTGGCGCGGTAGACCGCCTGTTGCCGTTGGCTCAACACATACGCGCCGCCAGCGGCCAATACCGCCAAGAGCAGCACAATCCAGCCGCGCCGCACCACAATGCGGAAGATGTCTGTAAAGGTCATGGGTTGTTACCTTCCTCTGTTGATGACCGTAGGGGCATGACATGTCATGCCCCTACAATACCAATGCGAATTTTTGGTGGCGCGCTGCACCCCACCACTGTAAAAACTGCATTCTCACCTCACCCTAAATCCCTCTCCAACTGGAGAGGGACTTTTTACCCGCGTGGATTGCCCTTCTCCCTTTCTCCCGATGGGGGAAAGGGTTGGGGATAGGGGTTAGGCAATACTACGTCACGCCGCCTTTGGTGATGCTCATAAACACCGATTCAAGGTCGCGCTTTTCTTCCTCAATGTTGATGATGTTGATGTCCTCAGCGGCAAATAGCTTGCGCCGCAGCGTGACCAGTGCATCTTCGTCGCCTGTGAACTCAATCCGCACGCGCTGACGGCCTGCGGCATCTGTCGCAAGGTCGCTGACGCCCTGCACGTCGGGCAGACCGCTTACTAAGGCGCGCAGCTTTTCGGCATCTGCGGCCTCTTTGACGATCACCACTAAGGCGGCGTTGGCGTTGAATAAATCCGCCAAAGGGCCTTGTGCGATCATCTTGCCGCCTTCAATGATCCCCACATGGCTGCACACCACTTGTACGTCGGCCAAGATATGCGTAGAAAAGAAGATCGTCTTGCCCATCTTGGAAAGCTCTACGAACAACTCGCGGATTTCGACGCGGGCAGCCGGGTCTAGCCCAGAGGCCGGCTCGTCAAGGATCAACACCGCTGGGTCGTGCGCCAACGTCCGCGCCAAAGAAAGGCGTTGCTTCATCCCCATAGAGAGCTTGTCTACCATGTCGTCGCGGCGGTGGGATAAATCCACCAGTTGCAGCAGGTCGCCAATCAACGCTTTACGCTCGCGTTCGGGGATGTCATAGCACGCGGCGAAGAAGTCTAAATATTCCCAGACGCGCATGTCTTCATACACGCCGAACTTGTCTGGCATATACCCAATGGATTGGCGCACAGCACGCGGTTCTGCCGTCACCGAATGGCCGTTGATGGTTGCTTCGCCCGTTGTGGGGCGGGTGAGCGTGGTCAGCATCCGCATCGTGGTGGTTTTGCCGGCACCGTTGGGGCCAACAAAGCCGTAGATCGCCCCCGCAGGCACTTGCAATGTGAGGTCTTCAACGGCAACGAATTTGCCGTAAGTCTTTCGCAGGTTTTGGGTTTCGACGATGAAATCCATTGGCCTTGCTCCTGATTTTGCCTATTGATCGCCTCTATCATACCCCGATTGCCCGCAAAAGACGTAGAGGTGAATCTAGCGGG
>JBMOFU010000277.1:0-5313 GCA_049318725.1 Phototrophicaceae bacterium
CCCATGCCAGTCGAAGGGTGTGCGAAGGAAAATGGGCGTTAGAGGCGTAGCGTAGGGGCATGATACATCATGCCCCTACAGAACCGTTGTGAACCTTGTAGGGGCGCAGCGCGCTGCGCCCCTACGGATGTCATCGCGTGATTTTGGAAAAACACCCTTGTCCTGCCTATAACCCATTTGGGTTTTGGCGATGCCGTGATTCACTGAATTTGCTTCATCCCATCTATTGCTAGGCATGTGGCCGATCTATTGGCCGTGAAATCCCCCCCAAACGCCTATTGTGCGCGCAAACGCTGCGGCGCTTCGGTTGCACCAACGCCCTGTTCAAACACCAGTGGATGACTACCCAAAGGACGCCTTATGGAAAACACACTATCCCATACCTCCATTAACCGGATTGGGTTTATTGGCAATCACCTGCCCCGTCAGTGCGGGATTGCCACCTTTACAACGGATTTGTGCGAAGCCATCGCCACCCAATACCCAGAAACAAGCTGCATCGCCTTGCCGGTCAATGACACCACAGCGGGCTATGTTTACCCGCCGCGTGTGCGCTTTGAACTGGCAGAAAAAGACATCGCCTCTTACCGCCGTGCGGCGGACTTCCTCAACATCAACAACGTGGATTTGATTTGCCTACAACATGAATACGGCATCTACGGCGGGCAAGCCGGCAGTCATATTCTGGCCTTGTTGCGGGAACTGCACATGCCGATTGTCACCACCTTGCACACCGTCTTAGAGCATCCCGACGCCGACCAGTTGCGCGTTTTGCAAGAGGTTGCGGCACGGTCTGACCGCTTGGTCGTGATGAGTGAGCGCGGCATTGACTTCCTGCAAGACATTTATCATGTCCCGGCAGATAAACTCGACTTCATCCCGCACGGCATCCCCGATGTGCCGTTTACGGATTCCAGCTTTCACAAAGATATGTTCGGCGTAGAAGGCAAAATGGTGCTATTGAGCTTTGGCCTGCTCTCTAGCGGCAAAGGCATTGAAGATGTCATCAGCGCGCTGCCCGCGATTGTGGCAAAACACCCGAACGTCGTGTATCTGGTACTGGGGGCAACCCACCCGCAGGTGATCCGCAACGAAGGCGAAAGCTACCGCCTGTCTTTGCAGCGGCTTGCCCGCGAAAAAGGCGTTGAAAGCCATGTGATATTCTATAACCGCTTTGTCTCCCTAGAAGAACTCAACCAATTCATCAGCGCGGCAGACATCTACCTAACGCCTTACTTAAACGTCGCTCAAATTACCTCTGGCACGTTGGCCTACACCGTTGGGGCGGGGAAAGCCGTCATTTCTACCCCCTATTGGTACGCACAAGAATTGTTGGCCGACGAGCGCGGCGTATTGATTCCGTTCCACGACCCTATGACACTGGCCGATGCGGTGATTGACCTGCTAGACAATGAAGCCAAGCGCGACGCCATGCGGAAGCGCGCCTATCTGTTTGGCCGAGAAATGATTTGGCCGCAAGTGGCGCAACGCTATATGGCGAGCTTTGAACGGGCGCGTGCCGAACGGCGGCACACCGCCAAAACGCCGTTTGTCGTTAAACCGTTAGACCAACGCCCCGGTGAATTGCCCCCCCTAAAGCTGGATCATCTGCATCACCTGACCACTAGCACCGGGATCATTCAACACGCGAATTTCACCGTCCCCAATTACCATGAAGGCTATTGCGTGGACGACAACGCCCGCGCCTTAATCGTCAGCACGCACCTTTCTGAATTAGAGTTGGCAAACGGGCAATCGCTTACGTTGACGACGCGCTACTTGGCGTTTATCGCCTATGCCTTTAACCCAGACACTCGGCGCTTTCGTAACTTCATGGATTACCAACATCACTGGTTAGAAGAAAGCGGCTCAGAAGACAGTCACGGGCGGGCATTGTGGGCGCTAGGAACAGTCATTGGCCGCTCTAAAGCCTCTAGCATCGCCAGCATGGCAAGCAGCCTGTTTGAACAAGCCTTGCCTACCATCGTAGAAACCACTAGCCCGCGCGCATGGGCGTTTGCCCTCATCGGCATTCATGAATATTTACACCGATTTAATGGAGACCGCCTCATCAGCCAAATCCGAGACACGCTGGCAGAGCGGCTGGTGAACTTATATCAAGCCAACCGCAAAACGGGATGGCATTGGTACGAAAGCGAACTGGCCTATTGCAATGCCGTTCTGCCACTGGCGATGTTGGTATGCGGCGAATCTATCCCGAATGCAAGCATGACCGCCGACGCGCTAGAATCGCTCAATTGGCTGGCAACGATTCAACGCTCAGACTCGCCCGGCGGCCACTTTACCCCGATTGGCTCCAATGGGTTTTATCCGCAAAACGGGGACCGCGCACACTTCGATCAACAACCTGTAGAAGCCCAAACGATGGTCAGCGCCTGCCTTGAAGCCTACCGCGTCACTGGGGATAAATGCTGGCACACCGAAGCCCAGCGCGCCTTTGAATGGTTCTTGGGGCGTAATGACTTAAACCTAGCGGTCTATGACCCCACTACCGGGGGATGTCGAGACGGGCTACACCCTGACCGCGCCAATGAAAATCAAGGGGCAGAATCCACACTGGCATTTTTACAGTCATGGTTAGAGTTGCGCCTTTCAGAGAACACCCTTCAGCCCACCCACTAAAGAAAGGGGAAGCCGCTTGCGAATTGCCATGATCTCCCCCATTGCTTGGCGCACCCCACCACGTCACTATGGCCCGTGGGAAAACATCACCTCCCTCTTGACCGAAGGGTTAGTCAAACTTGGGGAGGACGTGACCTTGTTCGCAACGGGGGATTCAGAAACCAGCGCTAAACTGCGGGCGGTTTGCCCACAAGGATATGAAGAAGATCGCTCCATCAACCCAAAGGTATGGGAAGCGCTTCATATCTCGGCTGTCTTTGAGCAGGCCAACGAGTTCGACATCATCCATAACCAGTTCGACTTCCTCCCGTTGACCTATAGCGGGTTAACCGATACGCCGGTTATCACCACCATTCACGGCTTTTCATCGCCGCAGATTTTGCCCGTCTACGAAAAATACAACGGCAGGGCGTTTTATGTCTCTATTAGCGATGCTGACCGATCTCCAGCGCTGGACTACGTGAAAACGATCCATCATGGCATTGACGTGCAACAGTTTGATTTTCAAGCGCAGCCTGAGGATTATTTGCTCTTTTTCGGGCGCATCCACCCTGATAAGGGCGCGAAAGAAGCCATTGAGATTGCCAAAGCCACTCACAAACGGCTGATATTGGCGGGGATCATCCAAGACGCCCAGTATTATCAAGAGCATATTCAGCCGCATCTGGATCATCACCAGATCACTTATGTGGGCAGCGTAGGGTCAACCCAACGTAATACGTTGTTAGGCAATGCAATTGCACTGCTTCATCCGATCCAATTTAACGAACCCTTTGGCCTATCGGTCATTGAAGCGATGGCCTGCGGCACCCCCGTGATTGCCTTCAATCGGGGCAGTATGCCAGAGATCATCGAACACGGCAAAGACGGCTTTCTGGTGGCTAACGTCCAACAGGCCATTGAATGTGTCGAACGCATAAAAACAATCCAGCGCGCAGCGTGCCGCCATACGGTTGAAACGCGCTTTACCGCAGCTCGCATGGTCAACCAATATCGTGATGTCTATAAGCTCATGCTAGAAAAGACAAATTGATGGTTACAGTAATCCCCTCACACACGATGGTAACTCGCAAATCCGAAAAAATTCTAGGCAATTCCGCTCGCGTGATTACGCGGCTCCACCGCCCAGAGGATCCACAGCGCGTGACCAATATCATTCAACGGGTTATTGATCTGCCCGCAAGCACAGCAGAAACCCTACTGGCGCAAGTGATGACGGACTTTGCCAATCGGCATAGAGACATCAACGCCGTGTTTAGCCGACACTTCAACAAAGTGAAAGACCACGTTCCGGCAGAGCTAACGCTCACAGAGACGCAAAAAGCGCTGATTGGCGCTTACTTTACGATGGAATACTCGGTTGAATCTGCCGCGCTGTTCAACCCCTCTATTGTTCCGCACCCCGATCAAAGCAACCTGCCTAGCGGCAGCCTACGGTTTATCATGAGCCTAAGAGCCACTGGGGAAGGGCATCTGTCCTCGATTGTGTTTCGGAGTGGGGTGTTAGATGCAGAGTCTTCGGCCATTTTTGACCCCATTAGTAAGTATGTTGTGACGCCAGAACTATATTTAGACCCGATCTATGACCTGAACCTGTTTCGGTTGAAGCTAGAAGAAATGGGCGCTGATAATGATGTAATGCGGCACCTGCTGGCGCAACTGTTGGGGAGTTTTTCTTATTATGGGTTGAAAAAGAATATCGAGGCACTTCAGGCCGAGCCGCTGTTCCCCCCAGAGCGCCAAAACCGAACCTTTGAGATTGTCTCGTGGCTTGCCAATTCCAACTATGAGGTGGATTTTGACGCCAAACAGTTAATCTCTGAACGGGTCATCTTCCCGACTTCCAACATTGAAAGCAGAGGGATTGAAGATGCAAGGTTCGTCCAGTTTTTCAATGCGGATGGGCAGTTCACCTACTATGCCACCTATACCGCCTATAACGGGGTGAGTATTCTTTCTCAATTGATTGAAACCAAAGACTTTATCAAGTTCAAAATCTCAACGCTGAACGGCAAAGCGGTACAAAACAAAGGCATGGCGCTGTTCCCGCGCAAAATTAATGATCGCTACGTGATGCTTTCTCGTCAGGATGGCGAAAATAACCACATCATGTTCTCAGACAACATCCACTTCTGGAACGAGTCTACCATCATCCAGCGCCCTAGCCAGCCGTGGGAATTTGTGCAACTGGGGAACTGTGGATCGCCGCTAGAAACCAGTGAAGGCTGGCTCGTCCTCACGCACGGTGTCGGCCCCATGCGTCAATACTCCATTGGGGCGATGTTGCTGGCACTAGACGACCCCACCCAAGTGATTGCCTATTTGGATGAGCCGTTGCTGGTGCCGCACGAAACAGAGCGCGAAGGCTATGTGCCGAATGTGGTTTACTCTTGCGGATCGCTGATTCACAATAATGTGTTGATTATTCCGTATGCGATGTCTGACGTGATGTCTGGTTTAGCGACGCTCAACGTCCATGAATTGCTTGAGGAAATGCGCTGGGTAGATACTGGGGATGAATCCGCGACCGAAGATGGCGTAGGCGTATCACAACCGTAGGGGCGGGGGCGTCCGATGGGACGCCCCTGCACACCGTGACCTGTAGGGACGAGGCTTGCCTCGTCCCATGTGTACCTACTTAACACGATCATGCACATTTTCGGGTTTTTA
>JBMOFU010000278.1:0-5298 GCA_049318725.1 Phototrophicaceae bacterium
AGATTGAACCTGAAAAATTAAAAATTGTGTTACGGTTAAAGTGTAATCGCTACAGAACGCGCTAGGCAATAAAAACTGATAAAAAACTGAGCCTGCCCATGAATTTGAGCGGCGGACGCCCTGTAGGGGCGTCCGCGTTTTATAGGCAAAAACAATGCCCCCAAATCCTTAAGCTTTATGGGGCATGAAGGTTCATGCCCCTACCAGATACATATTACGCCTGTAGCGCGTTGGAAAACACCTCATCGAGCGTGTCTACCAGCACAAAATGGAGCTTGCTGCGTACTTCTTCGGGGATGTCGTCTATGTCGTTCTCGTTCTTCTTGGGCATGATGATCGTCTTGACGCCCAAGCGATGCGCTGCCAGCACCTTGTCTTTGATCCCGCCGACGGGTAGCACTTTGCCGCTCAGGGTGATTTCGCCCGTCATCGCCACGTCAGCGCGCACGGGGCGGCGGCTGACCAGTGAGGCCAACGCCGTCGTCATGGTGATGCCTGCGCTAGGGCCGTCTTTTGGCACTGCGCCTGCCGGAACGTGTAGGTGGATGTCGTGTTCATCGAACCACGACGATTCTACGCCCAGTTCTTTATGCCGCCCGCGTACCAAGCTAATCGCCAGTTGCGCGCTTTCTTTCATCACATCGCCCAATTGACCCGTTAAACGGAAGCCGTTCTTGCCGGGGAAGGCTGTCGCTTCGACATACAACACCTCACCGCCGACGGGCGTCCATGCCAAGCCCGTTGCGACGCCGGGTTCTTCGGTGCGCTCTTGCAATTCAGTTTCATGATGGACACGCGCCTTGCCCAACAAATCGCGCACGGCGGCTTCATCCACGATGTAACTGGTCACATCCCCTGCCGCGATCTTGGTCACGACCTTGCGGGCGGCGCGGCCAATTTCACGCTCTAGCGTGCGGACGCCCGCTTCACGGGTATAGTCGCGGATAATGCGCTGGATGGCTTCTGGCGTATAAGTCAGTTCATCCACCTTGAGGCCGTTTTCCCGCCGTTGACGCGGCACAAGGTAATCGCGGGCGATGATCGCCTTCTCTTGCTCAGTGTAGCCGCTTAACTGGATGATTTCCATGCGGTCACGCAACGCATTGGGGATCGGCTCTAGCTCGTTGGCGGTGGCAATGAACAGCACGTCGCTGAGGTCGAACGGTACATCCATGTAGTTGTCGCGGAACTCGCGGTTTTGCTCTGGGTCTAGCACTTCCAGCAGCGCCGCAGACGGGTCGCCGCGCAGGTCGCGGGCGAGTTTGTCTATTTCGTCCAGCATAATCAGCGGGTTGCGGGTTTCTGCGCGCCGTATGGTTTGGATGATCCGCCCCGGCATCGCGCCGATATAGGTGCGGCGGAAGCCGCGAATTTCCGCTTCATCGCGGATGCCGCCCAAGCTCATGCGGATGAACTTACGCCCCATCGCACGGGCAATGCTTGCGCCAAGCGAAGTCTTACCGACGCCGGGTGGCCCCACGAACAGCAAGATCGCCCCGCCCCGTTCACGGCGGATGTAGTCGCGTGTTTCAGATTCCGCGTCTATCTTGGCAAATTCTTCGGCGCGTTCTTGACGCAACTTGCGAACCGCCAAGTATTCCAAAATCCGCGCCTTGATGTCCTCTAGCCCGTGATGGTCTTCATCCAAGACCTTGCGCGCATTCTTGATTTCAAGGTTGTCTTCGGTCATTTGGCTCCACGGCAGCGCTACCATCCAGTCCAGATAGCTGCGGATGACGCCGTATTCTGCCGCCTGCACGGGGAGCTTGCTCAGGCGGTCTAGCTCGCGCAGGGCTTCCCGCTCAGCTTCGTCGGGCATTCCGGCAACGTCAATCTTGCGGCGGAACTCGTCAATTTCCGCGGTTTGCTCGTCGCCTTCGCCCAGTTCGCGCTGAATGGCCTTCATCTGCTCGCGCAGGAAGTAATCGCGCTGCATCTTTTCCATCTCGCTCTTGGCCTCAGTTTGAATCTTGCGGCCAAGCTCTAGCACTTCAACTTCCTTCGTGAGGATGTTCATCAAGCGCCGCAGCTTTTCTTCGAGCGAAGGCAGTTCAAGCAGTTCTTGCGCGTCGTCTAGGTCAATGCGGATGTAGGTTGCTACTGAATAGAGCAGGTGAAGCGGTTCTTCTAAGTTGAGCATCGAAGCGATCAACTCGCCGGGGATGCTCGGCACAAGGTCGGCAAGGCGGCTGAACAGGTCTGTTACATTGCGGACTGCCGCTTCTGTTTCTAGCTCAGAGTAACCGTCGGTGATTTCGGGCATCCGCTTCACCCGCGCCTTGAGGTACGGCTCATTGGCAACGTATTCCTCAATGGTGATGCGCTCTAGCCCCTGCACCAATAGGCGGATCGTGCCGTCGGGCGCACGGAACAGGCGGTGAATGGTCGCTAACGTGCCAACGTTGTAGACATCATCTGGCCCGGGCATTTCTAGCTCTGGGTCTTTGCTGGCAAACAAGCCGACCAAGCGGTCGCCGGCCATAATATCGTCTACCAGCTTGATGCTGCGCGGTTGCCCCACCGTCAACGGGATTGCCGTTTGAGGATAGATGACCAGCCCCCGTAACGGCAAAATGGGCAGTTCATCTGGGATGTCGTGTTCTGTAACCTCTAACTCATCATCGGGCATAAGGTCGTCTTCAATATCCAACAAGACTGGCTCATTGATCGCCGTGACTTCGCTCGTTTCAACTTCCGTGTTGTCTAGGTTGACCAGCACGGGGCTTTCAGATTTCTTTTTGGCTGCCATTAGGGGGTTCCGTCCTAGTCTGTTTCGTGTACATCAACAATATGGACGCGGCGCGCCACTTGGCGCGGGAGTTCCACGCGCAAAAAGCCCTTCTCATAAGACGCGCTGATGTCATCGCGCTCAATCGTCCAAGGCATCGGCAGGTCTAACCGAAAGTCCCCAAACCCGATTTCGGCCTGATGATAGGCGGCTTCTGGATAGTTGGGGCGTTCACGGTGACCGCTAATTTCTATGTGTTGGGGGTAAAGGGCAATCTTGAAACTGTCGGATTGCATCCCAGCGACCTCCACCAAAATCACCACCCGGTCTTCCATCTCGATGATGTCTGTGGGCGGGGTGAATGGGCGGTTGGGGAAGGTCAACAAATATCCGCGCACCGCCCACGCATTTTGGGTCGAACGGCGGCGGTCTTTGGGCTTTTCTGTGTCAAATTTTTCGTCACTCATAGGTTAACGCCACGCTCCGCAGGTGATGAGTTCAACTGTGCATAACTTTAGCATACTCCGTTAAGGCTTGTGTCAATGCTACACAAGAAATCTATTGGAAGTTTCACCGCCTGTAATTGGGTGGGGCAACCCACAGCCCACCGCTTATCGGCGACAACGGTTCCGTAGGGGCGCAGCGCGCTGCGCCCCTACACGTACCTGTCAGCCCCCATTGTTAACCCTGTGATTGCCCGCCTCACCCCGCGCCTGAATGCATGGAATCGGCTATACTGGTAGCGATGTCTATCGAAACGGTATGCCGAACGAACCTTATGCGAACGCTCATCCAAACCCTACAAGCCGCCGATGAAGCCCTGCTCTATGCCATTGCCGCCAGTTGGGGGATCAAACATCCGCCCGTGCAGCATGACCCGCTGGTAGAGCTACTCAACGACACCCTACTTGACCCACAGGCCGCCACCCGTATTTGGGATACGCTGGCCGACGACCAACGTCAAGCGCTCCAGACCTTGCTGGCAAGCAACAGCGGGCGTATGGCAAAGGTCATGTTTACCCACCTGTACGGCGAAGTCCGCCGCATGGGGCGCGGCCAAGTAGAGCGCGAACAGCCCTACAAAAATCCGAGCAGTGTGGCAGAAGCCCTCTTTTACAAAGGCTTCATCGCAGAAGCCTTCGATATGACCAACACCGGCTCACAGTCGTTTTTTTACATCCCAGAAGATTTACGGCTGGTCTTGCCCAAACACCGCAACGCCTACGATGAGCGTAATTTGCCGCCCGCGCCGCCATCAGCCCCCGCACTCCAGATAGACGCCAGCGCCATCACCGAACAACGCCGTGCCGATAGCTCGATTGTGGACGACCTCACCGCGCTATTGGCCTATACCCGAATCCACCGCCCGCCACTGGAAGGGCGCACGCTCACGCCCGAAGCGAGTGCGGCATTAATGCCGCACCTGCTGACCAAAAGTGAACTTCGGTTGGCGTTTATGCTGGCGCTTGGCGTGGATGCTAACTTGATCGAAGTGCAAGACGGCCACGTCTTCCCCAAGCAGGCAGAAGTACGCCACTGGCTAGAGTTAGGGCGTGCTGACCAAATTGAATCTTTGGTATTGTCTTGGCAAAAGGGAACGGCAGTTCAAGAACTGTGGAGTATGCCCGGCCTGACTGTGGAGCGAGCAGATGGTTATGACCCGCCGCTGGCGCGTAGGGCGCTGTTCGACGCGCTCAAGCAGTTGACCGTCAACGATGATTGGTGGGATGTCGAAGAGTTCATCTATACCGTAAAGGAACAAAACCCGAATTTCTTGCGCCCTAACGGGGACTACGATAGTTGGTACATCCAAGATGCGGGCGGTGAGTATGTGCGCGGCTTTGAAAGTTGGGACACCGTAGAGGCGGCGCTCTTGGAGTATTTGCTCCATTACCCGATGCACTGGTTAGCGCTCACCGACGTTGCTCCAGAAGGCGCACGCCTAACCGCCTACGGGCGCGGGATTTTAGGCTTTAGCGCGTTCCCCAAGCCCGCCGACCCGCCCGAAGCGATTATCATTGAGCCAGACGGCAGGCTGCGTGTGAGCCGCAAGGTGGCGCGGGTAGATCGCTTTCAGGCCATGCGCTTTAGCGAGTGGCAACCCGCCCCCCCGCTGGATGAAAACGCCCCCTACCTGTATCAATTGACCGCCGCCGGCATTGCCCAAGCCGACGCGCAAGGGATCAATACTGGGCATATCAGCGCGTTTTTGGCGCGTTTTAGCGGGGGCGCACTGCCAGAAAAGATCGAGCGCCTTTTGCAAACGTGGCGTGGGGGTGATTTTGCCACCGCTACGCTCGAAAATGTGCTGATTTTGCGCGTGACTTCGGCAGAAGCGCTAGATAGCTTGCTCAAAGCGCCCGAAACCCGCCTGTACTTTGGCGCACGTCTGGGAGAAACCAGCGTGATTGTGCGCCCCGACCAACAAGCGACGTTGGCGGCGGCACTCCAGCAGATGGGCATCCAGCTAGAGCGCCCCACCTAAGCGACTACTAAGTGTTCGGCGGTGAACCCCCTAGGGTATCGCCGCCGCTGTCACTGCCACCGCCGCTGCTGCCACTGCCACTGCC
>JBMOFU010000279.1:0-5291 GCA_049318725.1 Phototrophicaceae bacterium
TCGCCCCTACAATCCATCACCCGTAGGGATGAGGCTTGCCTCGTCCGTGCGACCTGTTTTCACAGACCTGTGCAATATTTTCGGCAAATTCTTGCTTGGTGCGTAAGGTGAGTTACAAGATTAGAGGGGGTTAAGGGGGCAGATGTTACCGATTCACGGGGGGAAGGGATAGACTTCCCCCCCAATGTTTTGCAGGCTTGGCTTAGTCGCCAGCGGCAACGGCCTTGCCCTGCGCGGCGAAGTAGTCTTCGCTCTTAACGCGGGCAATGGCAGCGATCACCAACCCATAGCCACACTTGGCCGCTACGTCACAGATGGCGTAGCCGACTTGAATCGCCACAACCGTGCTTGCGCCGGCAATCCCCAAGAAGGGGAGCATGAACACAATGGGGTAGAAGCCCCATGTTGCCAACAAGAGCAAGCGAATGTTGCGAATCAGCACCTTAACGTTTTCGGGCTGGCGTTCCATCGAAGCGCCCAGTTGGGTGAACAGCACATAGACGATGTACACGAACGGAATGGTGCTGATGAAGCCCCACAGCGCACGCGTGCCGTTGTCTGCTGCAATTTCGCCCGGGTAGCCGAGAATCACCATCAACGCGGCAGCCAGCGCTAACCGGAAGGTCAAGCTGTTCCGTTGGGCAGCCGCCAGCCCTAATACTGCTACCAGTTCAGCCACCAACAACGGTACGGTTAACAGCCAGTCTACATAGCGGTAGGCATCATTAAAGGGGGAGCCGCTTGGGGTGTAGATGCCATCGGCCAAGACAAAGGCGCTGGCCCAGCTTTCAAAGATGCGGAAGTAATGATACCCAGCAACGGCAACCACTAAGGCAGACATCGTTAACGCGCCACGATATTGTGGGGCAACATTTTGCCGCGCTAACAAGAAGTAGATAAATGAGGCAAACATGGCAGCAAAGGTAAACGAGAATACGTTGTATACCAAGCTGTATTGGAACGGGGTCAGGTCAAACACGTTCTTGCTCCTGTTGATGTAGAAGATCTAAGTATTCACATGTTTCAGAAATTTCCGAAACCTGCTTACATTATACACCCATAAATAAGCATAGGGCTATGCCTAGATAAGAGGTTGATGGGTATGGAGCGTTAATCGTACCGTACAAAGATTAAGATTAGTATTACTACAGTTGCAGACAGACTCGTGATCGCCGCCCCGACGTATAACCACACGGGTACATAACGGAACTCTACCATCAGCGGTACAGGACTAGCGGATAGGCGTACCCCGATCACACCTGCGACAGATTCCAACGGCATACGCTCCCCGTTGATCGCCACACGCCAGCCGGGGTAGGCCGTCTCTTGCGCGATTAACAGCCTGTCACCGTCAGTCGGCGGCGCTTGGATGAGAATACGGTCGAGTTGATGCCAATAGCTAACGGCTTGTGCGCCGTCTAACGGTAAACGGGCATAGGGATCATTCAGCGTGGCAAGCGGCACAATGAAGGCATACGGCACCGTGAGTGGATGTTGATACAACGTCCACAAGCCGCTGTCTACGTTCGGCAAGGCTGGAACTGCGCGGTAGCCGTGCCGCTGGAAGTTGGCCTGCACCTCTGCCCAATAGCTAAGGGCATAGGGGGCATAGAGTGTTAAGCCGTCTGGGGTGGCTATCGTCGCGGGGAGCGGCTTGGGGCGGTAGTCTGGGTTGCCGAAGATTGCCCGCGCCCGCACTGCATACAAAGAATCGTAATCGTGGAAGCCACCCGTTTCTATTGAAAGTAGGGCGGCAGGCTCGCGGGCGCGCAACGGTACAGTGACGGCAAACGACGCGCTCCGCGACGGCCACAGGCCAATGCTCCGCTCCCAGTTATAGAGGATGTCTACCCCGCCAGCTAGACCGAGCGTTAACACCCCCGCGATCACCAACCCCGAAAGTCCACGCCGGGTGGTTTTGGCTTCGGCCATATGCCATATATGTAGCTGTTGCCATAGGCCGTCAAATGCGGTTGCCAACAGCATCGCCACCAGCGGAACCGCCGCCGCCAGCATCCGTTCAGGGAAGCGCCACTCCCGCAAAAACGGCACAAGGTCATACAGCCCGCGCTGAACTAAGCCGTTATCGTGCGCCCATAAAACGTATAACAGGCTACACAGCAGCAATGGCACGGTCATTCGCCAGCGCCGCCAAAGCTCCACCCCACCGAACAGAGCAACCGCTACCAACAACGGCGGTAGGATGTAGTGCATCCGTAGTTGAGGCTCTACCGACGGCACAAAGAATAGCCTCAAGAACACCTGAATAAGCGTAAGGTCGTTTTCCAGCGCACGGTGTAGCGGATGCACAATGGTATTGTAGTGCGCCGCCTGTGGGATCAAACGCACGGCGGCCAAGCCCACCGTAAGCAACAGCGCCCCACCGATAGCGCGCACCTGCGCCCGTCGTCGCGTCCTAAAGGCGATCATGGCCGTTGCCGTGATTGCTGTCGGTAGCACATACCAAAACGTCCCGGCGAAGATCATCAACGTGGCACTAACAGCCAGCAATATACTATCGCGTGGGTGGGGATGCTCATCTGCCAGTATCGCGGTGAGGGCGGCAAACACCCATACCGCGTAGGTGTGGCTGATCCCCATCTGGAAGAAGCCGTCAGCCAACTGCCCCGTAACGCTCCCCGCGCCCCCCAACAGCATCGCCAACAAGATGCGGCTCGGCCAATTCAGCCGCGCCGCGCCTGCCCAAACCCAACCGCCCAACGCCATCAACACTGCATGGAACGCGACAGCGGTTTTTGCCCCTTGCGTGCCGCCGAGCAGCATCACCGGCAAAGACATCAACGGATTGAGGACATACGAAAACGGATTTTCGAGCAGCGGCTCGCCCCGCCCCATCAACGGGTTCCACAGCGGGATTTTGCCGTATGCCCGCAAAAAGTCCCCGGCGGTGATGCCGCTGTTGAGCAAGTAAGACAGTTCACGGCCTGCCAAGCGCCACTCTGATGAAACCGTCCGAACGGTGACAGTAGCGATAAACGCCGCTATCACGATGAAGATAAGCGCTAGGGGGGTATTCCAACGGGCGGGGGGCTGCCAGCCGCGCCATAAAGCCAGCGCAGATAGCCCAAAACAGGCCACTATGCCCACAGTCCCCCACAGGCGTAAGGGCGCAGGCAGGCTCATCACGGCCAGTACGAGTAAGATGAGCGGGGCGTTCCAGAGCGCGCCATCCCACGGACTCACGCGAGGCGTCGGCTTTCGCGGTTGGCTTACGCTCAAGGGCAGTTCCTCACAATTCACCTTTGCAGCGGGCGATAAGATAGTCTACCCTAATGGGTTGTTGTGAACAATCGCTCGGCTTACGCAAGGATGAAACCATGCCAGACTTTACTGAACTGCCGCAAATCCGTGATGTGCTGACTGTATCATTGGCGGTCTATGGGGATGAACGCGGTTCCTTTACTGAAACCTTCCGCCGTGAATGGTTCCCACAAGCTACATGGGACGCGGTGCAAATCAACCGCTCGGTCAGCGCGGCAGGGGTATTACGCGGCCTGCACCATCACTTTTACCAAGTGGACTACTGGTGCTTGCTCAGTGGCAAGATTCGCGTTGGCCTTGCAGATTTACGGCCAAATTCGGCAACCTATGGGGTAAGTACCACGCTTGACCTAGACGCAGCAACCTCTACCGGCTTATTCATCCCGATTGGCGTCGCGCATGGCTTTTATGCGCTCACCGATGTGACCTTATTCTATGTGGTCAACCAATACTACAACGGCAGTGATGAGCGCGGCGTGGCATGGGACGACCCCGACTTAGCCGTTGGATGGGGGATACAGTCGCCAGTGTTGTCTGGCCGCGACCAAGCCAACCGCCGCTTAAAGGACATCCCGCGTGAGGAACTGCCGCGATGAAGGTCTTGATTGCGCCGGGCGCGTTCAAGCACAGCCTATCCCCAGTGGCGGCGGCACAGGCGATCCAGCGCGGATTAGCGCGTTCAGGGTTCGCCCATGAAGCCGTCTTGCTGCCGATTGCCGACGGCGGCAACGGCACGCTAGAGGTGGCTTTGAGCGCCTTCCCCGATGCAACCCGCCATACGATCACTGTGCGTGACCCTTTAGGCCGCCCGATCCGCGCCGATTATGGGCTGTTCAACAACGGCAAAAGCGCCCTGATCGAGATGGCGCAGGCCTCTGGCCTAGAGCGCTTGGCCGCATCTGAACTCAACGCGGTCAAGGCTTCAACCTACGGCACAGGGGAACTGTTGCGCCACGCGCTGGAACATGGCATCCAACAGATTGTCGTCGGGCTTGGGGGCAGCGCCACCACCGACGGCGGCGCAGGGGCATTAACGGCGCTAGGGGTACGCTTACTCGACGCCAATGGGCGGGTTGTGATTCCGCAGGGGGCGCACGGCTTGGCACGGGTGGCCGCTGTAGATTTAAGTCGGCTAGACCCGCGTTGGAGCGCCATAGAGGTGATCCTTGCTACAGATGTAGATAATCCCGCAGTGGGCGAGCGCGGCGCGGCGGCAATCTTCGCGCCACAGAAGGGCGCACGCTCCGATGAAATCCCTGTATTGGATGCAGCATTGACGGCCTACCTGAGCGCGTTAGGCCGCGCCACTGGACGCGATGACCTGCTCACCTTGTCTGGGGGGGGCGCAGCGGGGGCAATTGCGGCGGGCTTGGTCGGCGGGCTGAACGCGCACATCACCAGCGGGATTGAGTACACCCTCGGCTTGATCGGCTTTGCAGAACACTTACACGGCGCGGGTTTGGTGATTACGGGTGAAGGCCGCATGGATGAACAGACCATCGGCGGTAAAGGGCCTTTTGGGGTGGCGCTCACGGCGCGGGCGGCGGGTGTACCCACAATCGCGCTGGTGGGCGGGCTTGGCGTGGCGGATGCCGTTTTGCATGAGGCAGGGCTTGCCGCTGTATTCCCGATTGTTGACCAGCCCATGCCGCTAGAGCAGGCGCTTGCCCGTGCGCCAGAACTGCTGGAACGGGCGGCGCTGCGGTTGGGATATGTCTTGCAATTGCGGGTGTAGCCGCGGTGATTGCGAGTTTTGCGGACAAGGCCTGCCTTGTCCCTACAGGATGGGGTCGCATTTCAACGGTTTTGTAGGGACGACACCTGTGTCGTCCGCGAGACGATTGCTAACCAGTTGTGGGTGAGGCGACACATAAATCGCCCCCTACGGAATCGTTATCCACCTTAGGGGCATGATAACTCATGCCCCATCGCTGTCAAAAGTAAGTTCTCAACATTGCATAACCCCTCCCTAAATCCCGAAGGCTCTCTCTAGGTAGCCTCCCCCCAAA
>JBMOFU010000280.1:0-5220 GCA_049318725.1 Phototrophicaceae bacterium
GTGAGTACAATCGCCCGCCAAACAACCTCTAGCGGTACGGCGCTGCTCGCCCCGGCGATGCTGTTCACACCAGCGCCGCGTTCCCCGATGTAAAAGGCGCGCGTCTCGTTGACCACATGCCCATCACTGGCAAACGCCAACCGCAACTGGACGATATACGCGCCGTCGGGCAAATCAGTGGGCGGGCGCAAGACCATCAACGACGGATTGTTGGGTTCAACACCGCCTTCGGCCAAAATCGTCCCGTTCGGGTCGCGGAGCGTGAGGGCGCTAAAGGCGGGTTCCAGTTCTTCGCTGAACCACACTTGCACGCGGGCAGGCGCACGCTCCAACACCGCTTGATCGGCAGGGATCGCCCGCACGATGTAGCCATGTGCGCGCACCGTCACGCCAGAGAGCAACAATAGAACGATCAAAAGCGCAACGGTTGTAAGGGCATGATAGTTCATGCCCCAAACCCAACCCCTCCCTAAATCCCTCCCCCTACAGGAGAGGGACTTCTCGTCTGCGTCAATCAAAGGGTATTGCTCCCTTTCTCCCCTTGGGGGAAAGGGTTGGGGATAGGGGGCGGGTTTCATGCCTTTAATCCAACGTAAAACGGTCATCGTTGCGCTCTTGAGGGGGTTCTGGGGATGGAGCGGCGTCATCGGGCAGATGACGGTCATCGTCGTATTCGGTCATGCGCGTCTGGAACCAGCTGATAATCATCATCGCCAAGAAGATCACCGCCACGCCAAGGTAGATCAGTTCATCGTAGGGGCCTAACAGCCCATGTGCGATTACAACCATGTGGGGAACACCTGTGAAAAATTTCTCTAGTGCGATTATAGCCGCTACACGGCGTTTGCTGTAGGGACAAAGCGCGGCTATTGTGCCGGGCGCGATTCGACATGCAGCCGATAGGTGAGGTCAGGCGGGGCGTTTTGGATCACGGGCAAAATGGGGATTTCGATCTCTAGCCGTTCATTGGGCGCTAACACCGCTATGGCTTCCCACACGCGGTAACCATAGACCTGATTTCCTGAATCCACCAGCATTGCCACCACACGCGGGCGGGCGGGCTGTTCGCTGGTATTGTGCAATGTGGCACGGATCACAGCGTAGCGCCCCTGCGGGGTCAAGCTGTCCGACTCAATCACTGTTGGCACAAAGCGATTGGTCAGCGTGTTAGACGTTGCTGCGGTGAGGAGCGTGGCGCTAATCGTTGCCACGTCGTTCAGGTTGACGTTGGCAAAGCTGGCGCGGTAGGGCGCGGCCTGTGACGGCAAGATGTACGTCTGCTCTAGGTAGACCGTCTGTTGGCCGATTGCGCTGCCTGCTGCATTGAGCAGTTCCACGCGCAGGGTAATTTGCTCTACGGGGTCACTGAGCGGGTTGAACAGCGCCCCCAAACAGATCACGCCCTGCGTGGTGTTGGGGTAACAGGCGGGCGCGCTCAACGGGAGCGGGGCGGGCGGCTGACGCAGGGCATCTTCAAGTAGCGCTTCGGCAACCGCCTCTGGCGGCGGGATCACAATCCGCTGGCCGATTTGCAAGTTGCGCGGGTCAACGCTAGGGTTGGCGGCGCGCAACAGTTCCAAAGACACATCATAGGTAATGGCAATGTCTAGCAGCGTGTCGTTCTGCTCAATCAGGTAAATGTTAGGGGTGGGGCTGGGCAATAGCGTGGGCTGCACCGCCACCCGCACAGCAAAGCCGGTGGTGGGGGAAGCCACCTGCGCCACCCGCTGCTGTACCGTCAACGTGGCAACATCCGCCGATGTCGTCATCGGCGGCGAAGATTGTAGCCCGCTATTGTTGGTCAACGTACAACCTGCCAGCCACAGGCTGACACAAATCAATGTGACCAGCACTGGCAACAGTTCCCAGTGTGCCATGCCTCAACCTATATCCCTCAATATCCCACAGGTAGTTATCCCGCATTATAGCCATGAATGCCCGCTTTCGGCTATGTGTATTTACAAATTGTGATGAAACTCATTAGACGCTTTGCCCAAAACCCATTAAGCTAAGGTAAAATAACCGTTATACCCCAAAATAATAAAAGGTGAACCCTCATGGCCGAACTTGCCCACACCACCACTCACCCCGACGTTGACCTTTTAACCGATGTGACCGATGTGTTTTATGAATACCCGCCGCTGCAACATGACCGCTCGCGGATTACCGTCAACGTGACCGATGGCGTGGTCACCCTTAGCGGCCACGTCAAAACCAGCGGGACACATGAATTTTTACTGCGCGCTGTAGCGCAGGTGGCAGGCGTGCGCGCCGTCCACAGTGAGACGCTGTATCACGACGATGCGCTACGGATTCAGGTCGCCCAGTATATTCCCTACGGCGTCTTCTTAACTGTGGCTTACGGCGCACTCATCTTGAATGGTAAACTACCCGCAGGCGTAAACGTCGTTGACCTTGTTGCCCAACTCGAAAAAATCGCAGGGGTGCGGCAGGTCATCCTAAACTTCAAACCGTAAGGGCAATCTTTGTGCAGATTATCAATATGGCGCGTTGGCGCGCCCAACGCACCCCGCTGATTTTGGGGACGATCTTAACGGTTTCGATCCTCACAGGGGTGGTGGCGGCATGGGAGCCGAGCGGATTCAATTGGCGCGGACTGTTGAGCAACCTCGCTACCGAGTTGGTGGGCGGGGTGTTCACTTACTTTGTGATTGACCAACTCATCAGCCGCAACGAAGATGAAGACAAGCTCAAGCAGCGCCTCATCCGTGAAATGGAAAATCCCGAAAATGGGATTGTCGTGCGTGCCGCGCAAGAATTACGCTCGCGTGGCTGGCTGCAAGACGGGGCGCTGTTCGGCTGGTTTTTGCAGCGCGCCAATATGCAAGGGCTTGACCTGCGTGACGCCGATTTGCGAGGCTTTGGGCTGTACCGCTCTAACTTGACCGACGCCCGCGTGGATGACATCCAGTTGGTGCAGATGAACGACCTGCGCCTGTGCGTCATGCCTGACGGCAAGCGCTATGATGGGCGCTATTGCCTGCGCGGGGATATTGACTGGGCGATGAGCCGCTATGAGCTAGACTTCCGCCAGATCACCACCGAACAAATGGCAGAATACTACGGTGTCTCTGTTGAACGGTTTATGGAAGGGCAAGCGTGGGCGCAAGAAAACCTACCGCGCTTGGGGGTTGCCATGCCAGACTACTTCACTATGAACCCGCATATGGCCGCAATCACGCAACGTTAACCGCTAGTCCCTTCGCGCATCCAAGAAAGTACCTATGGCAACTTCTTCCACACGCCAACGCGCCGCGTATGCTCTTTTTTGGGCGGTCTTGATCCTGTTGGCGGCCTTTTGGCTACGGGTCAACCGCTTAGGCGAAATGCCCTACGGCATCCACACCGACGAGTCTACCAAAACGATTTGGGCGTGGCGTTGGGCGGCGGGCTACGGAATGCCCTACTGGTTTGATTCGCGTCCAGAGCCGTTTGACCCGATGTTGCGCGCCTTGTGGGGGCGGGTGGCGGGGCTAAGTAGCTTTGTGCTGCAAACCTACAGCATCTACTTGGCGATGATCGCGGTGGCCGCCACCTATACGCTTGCCAAACGGCTGTTTCGCGGGCATCCGCAACAGCAGATCATCGCGCTGATGGCGGCGGCGACGCTGGCAAGCATCCCCGCCAACGTGATCTTGAGCCGCGCCATTTACCGCGTCAACAACGTCTTGCCGATGATGGCCTTAGCCATGCTCTGGATTGAGGCAGCATTGCGGCGCCCGACGGCACGCCGTTGGCTGTTTGCCGGCATCTTCACGGGGTTGACGGCACTATTTTATCCGTCGGGGCTGTTCTTCTTCCCGGTAGCGGGCGCGTGGATTGTGACCGCCCTCATCAATGATGTCCGTAGGGGCATGATAGTTCATGCCCTTACAAATGCGGATCATTCCACCGTAGGGGCGCAATATATTGCGCCCCACGCACCCCGACAACGGGTAATCGGCGTGTTCTGGTATGGGTTGGCCGTCGCGCTGGTGATGACCCCGTGGGCGTGGCTGTTCTTGACCGTCCCCGATTGGCTCGGTGGGCGCGCCGATGTTGTGCCGGGAACCGACTCTGTAGGGCAGGCGGCGACGCTGTGGTTTCAAGCCTTCCCGGCGATCTGGCGCGCCTCTAGCGCCGAGTTTGAGAACATCCGCCACAATACCTTTACCGCTGGATTGTTGAATCCGGTGCAGGTTGTGTTATGGATCATCGGCACATTGGCGACATTCATCCCCCCTCTCCCGAAGGGGGAGGGGGTTAGGGGGAGGGGTACGTGGGTGATCTTGTTGGCATTGGCCTGCTTGATTTTGCCCGCGTCACTGTCGGGCGAGCCAGAAAAGGGCGGGCGGTTGATGGGCATTCATCTGCCGCTGGCGTTGTTGGTCGGCTTAGGCGCGGGAACGGTGGCGGCATGGGGGCAAAATCGTACCGTAGGGGCGTCCCATGGGACGCCCCTACAAAGACGGCGTGCGGCGGGATGGGCGCTGGTGATCGGGTTCGGCTTCATCTGGACGTTGGCGCATGTGCGCTATCACTACTTGGGCAACCGCGAATTACTCGATGATCCGTTTTACTGGCGCACAATCAACGCGCAATATCACTTGGGCTATCATGACTTTGCCGATTATCTGGCGGCGGCGTCGCAGCCTGTATACATCCCTACCGAAGCGCTCACCGCAGATTTAGCCTCACTGCTACGCCCTGCCCGCTACCCGACGATCTTGGGCGACGACGGTGGCGCATTGCCTGCCGGTGAAATCCTGTGGCCTGTACAGGGCGGCTACGACTTCCCACCGATGAGTGCGCCCGTTCAGTTTGCGCTGTTCCTACCAGACAGCGGAACCATCCGCCTGCTAACGCCGATTCCGTTAGCACAGGCGCAAGCGTTGCAGGCGCGGCTAGAGGCCAGCCCAGACACACTCAACAGCCGCGACGGATCGTGGGCGGTGGCCTATCGGTTGCCCGTCAGCGCGCCGCGTGGCACACTAGCGGACGAACGCCCCGCCTTCGACGGCGCTCCGTTGGGGCAGTTCGGCGGCAACTTCACACTGTTGGGGATCACCGCCCCGCCCACGCTCACGGGCGGCGCACAGGTTCCGGTGACGCTCTATTGGCGGCTAGAACAGCCCACACGCGAATTTCCGTTTGGCAGTGTGCAGCCCTATCAGCCGTACAGCACAGGCGCGCCCGGCTTCGGCGCACTGGACTTTTTCT
>JBMOFU010000281.1:0-5206 GCA_049318725.1 Phototrophicaceae bacterium
GGACATAACCGTCACGGTCTACGCGCAACGGTTCGGCCATCACGAAGTCGCGGCGTTCGGCGCTCCAGTTGGGCGGGTCATAGGGGAACTCTAGGTAAGGGCCGCCGCCTACGCCTGCCGTGACATGCAGGTTGGCGACTAAGCCTAAGCCGTCGCTCCATGTATGCGGGGTAAACCAGCGGTTTTTCGCCATCACCAGTTCGGCCAACATGCGCGTGCGTAACAGCCCTACGGCCAACACCACATCGGGCTGATACACGTCTACGGCGTCAGCGTCTACGTATTGCAGCAGTTCCGCCAGCGAGCGCACCATCTCCCCGCCTGCGATCCGCACGCCAGACTGACCGCGTAACGCTGCCAGCCCACGCACATCAGACCCCATCAGCGGTTCCTCTAGCCACAGCACCCCTAATTCGTGGAGCGCCGCCGCAAGGTTGCGCGCCACCGCTAAATCGCCTGATGGATTGATGTCGCCGGGCATCCGCCACGCCTGATTGAGGTCTACCATGATGTCCATGCTGTCGCCTATCGCTTTGCGGACGGCAGTAACAACGGCCACCCCTTCAGGGATGCGGTGGCGGTCAATGCGAATCTTGAGCGCCTTAAAGCCTTCATCGCGCAGTTGGAGCGTGGTATCTACCCGCGCCTGTGGGGATTTAAGTTCCCCGCACGAGGCGTAGGCCAACAGCTTATCGGTGAAGTTGCCGAACAGCCGTGCCACAGGCTGCCCAGTCACTTTGCCGAAGATGTCCCACAGTGCGGCTTCCAGCGGCCAGTAACGGCCACTATGAAAGTTGAGCGTTTCAATCACCTGCACATGGCGCAAGATTTGCAGCGGGTCTTTGCCAATGAACAGCGGCTTGTACTGCTCAAAGTCGGTCATCGTATCGCCGCCGCCAACGCCAGTGATCCCCTCATCGGTTTCGACAATCGTCACCGTGCTGGAAAACTGGCGGCGTGGGTTTGGATCCCACGCCGCATTAAACGGCGGGTCTAACGGAAGCCGATACCTTTGAATGCGAATATCGGTAATGTGCATGGTGAGCCGCCTTTAGCCCCCTTGCGGGGTGAAGTAAGGGTTATAGGGCTGGTGGGCAAACTTGAGAATGTCCTCTACTGACGGTAGCGCCAGCGCGCCGTTGGTCAGCGCGTCACGCATGGCCTTGAGGTTGTTCTCATACACTTGATTGGCGTCCTCTGCGACCCAATTTACCCACACGGCTGCGATCAATAACAGGTGGTCGGCTTCCGCCGCAGGGATTGCCCCTTCTGCGACGGCCTGCGCCACGCCTGCGGCCACGCCTGCTTGAGCGGCGCCCCATGTGAGCGTTTCGTGGCGTTCGCCGCGTAGGTCGGCTTTGTTTACAAATAATGTCATCGGCTTGACTGGGATGTTTGGGCGCAGCACGACGACAAACGGAATATGCCCTTGACGGGGGGTGGCAAGGGCAGTTGCCCATGCGGTTTCAATTGAACCGCCCTTGCTCCCCAGTACGGAATTAATGTGGGCGGCGTTGGGTCCGCTCCCTGCGAACCCTTCACCGATTTGCGTTTCAATCACGATGGGGGCGTTATTCGCTGATGAAGCCCATTTCGAGCAACCAAGCGATCGCCACATCTTGCGGGTCTTCGCCGTCTACGTCCACAAGGCCGTTCAAGGCTTGCATGGTTTCGTTATCCAGCGCCAACGAGACTGGGGCGAGGATGTCGAACAGTTGCGGGTATTCAGTCAACGTTTCAAGGCGGATGGTTGGGGCGGGGTTGTAGATGGGGAAGAAGTTTTCGTCGTCTTCCATTACTACAAGGTCAAGCGCGGCAATGCGGCCATCGGTGGCGAACACTTCACCGAAGTTACAGGTTTCGCCGCTGGCGGTTTCGGTGTAGATCACGCCGGTGTCTAGCATGAAAATGTTGTCTTCGGGGATTTCAATGCCGTAGGTTGACAACATGCCGGGCATCCCGTCATCGCGGGTGCTAAATTCGCTCTCGATGCAGAAGGTCAAGTCTGCGGTGTCGAGGTCGGCAAGGTCGCTGAGGGCTTCGACTTCAAGTTCTTCAGCCGTTTCAGCCAAAATTGCCATCGCGTAGGTGTTGTTGAACAGGGCAGGGGTCAGCCAAACGATCTCGTTTTCTTCAAGGTCGCGCTCGGCCACAGCGGTATATTGTTCTACTGGGTCAAAGATCGGTGTGGTCTCTTGCAACAGCGTGATCCAGCCAGTACCGGTGTATTCCCAGTAAATATCAATATCGCCAGATTCCAACGCCGTGCGGGTGTTGACCGTCCCGACAATGTTGGATTGATCTTCGGTTTCCGCGCCATATTCTTCTAACACGGCCATCGTAATATAGGCGAGAATGATTTGCTCGCTGAAGTCCTTAGAGCCAACGATAAACGTCGCGCCCTCTAGTGAGGCGTCTTCAATGGCGGGCATTTCTGGCATCTCTTCATCTTGGGCAACCACAACGCCTGTAATGACCAGTACCGCCAGCAATGCGGCTAAAACTACAAGAAACTGCTTGCTCATCGCTACTTCACTCCTGAAATGGTTTTATGTAAAAAACACTTTATTGGTAAAAAGCGGGTCAAGCCCGCGTTACACCCCTTGAGGACGCAGCAGGTCTTCGACCACGCCGCCGAGCCAATCTATCAATAGCGCCACACTAGAGAGCATCACACTGCCTGTAATCAACACGGGCGCACGGTTGAGCTTAATCCCGTTGATGATGATGTCTCCGAGGCCGCCAGCATTCACAAACGTTGCCACCGTACTCACGCTTACGGCAATCACCAACGCCGTCCGCACGCCCGCCAAAATCACCGGGACGGCAAGCGGTAACTCCAGTGTGAGCAGCACCCGTTGCTTGCTCATGCCCATCCCTAAACCCGCCTCAATGATGGCCGCGTCTACCTGCTCAATGCCTGTGATGGTGTTGCGTAGCACAGGCAACAGCGAATACACCACCAAGCTAAACAGCGCCACACGAAAGCCGATCCCGAACCAAAGTGCCATCAGGATTAACAGCCCGATGGCAGGGATGGCCTGCCCGATGTTAATCACTGCCAGCACCAGCGGCGCAAACGGCTTGGCAAAACGGCGCGTGAGGATAACCCCTAGCGGGACGGCAATCACGATCACCAACAGGGCGGTGACGACGGTAATTTGCAAGTGTTCAATGGTGCGGTTGACCAAGTAGGTTTGGTTGAGCGTGCGGCGCTCAATCGAATCGAGTTCTTGGCTGCCCACCCACAGGTAGGTAGCCAGCCACACTACAATCAATAAAGCAGGCAGGCGTAGCGCCTTTAGCCAAACGTTCATGCGCTGGCTCCTGTGGGGGCATCGTAGCGGGTGCTGTAATGGGTCGAACGGAGTTCGTCCATGATGGTATCTATCGTAATCACGCCGATGTAGCGTTGTTGGTCGTCCACCACGCACACGGCGCGGCTTTCAGACAGCAACAGGCGGTCAAGCGCCGTGTGGAGCATCCCAAACACAGAAACCGTCGGGGCGGGGAACAACTTGCCTTCACGCATCACCCCCGTTACGGCGTTGTTTTCAACCACCACCGCTTGGCGTTGGGTTTTGTCGTCTGCGCTCACTTGCGGCCAAGATTGCAGCTTCACGCTCCGTAGCGGGATGACCTGCAAGCGCTTGAGCGATACCCCAGAGCCGATGAAGTTGCTGACAAACTCATTGGCAGGATGGGCGAGAATCTCATCTGGCGGGGCGTATTGGGCAATGCGGGATTGTTCGCGCAGGATGGCAATGCGGTTGCCCAAGCGCAGCGCTTCGTCAATGTCGTGGGTGACAAACACCATTGTCTTTTTGACTTTGGCCTGAATTTGCAACAGTTCATCTTGCAAATGCTCACGGATGATCGGGTCTGTAGCGCCAAAGGGTTCATCCATCAGCAAGACGGGTGGGTCGGCGGCTAACGCCCGCGCCACGCCGACGCGCTGTTGTTGCCCGCCCGACAGTTGTTTGGGGTAGCGCTTGCGGTAGGTATCTGGATTCAAGCCGACCATCTCTAGCAGTTCGCCCACGCGCCCTTTGAGTTGGCTTTGCGGCCAGCCGAGCATCTTCGGCACAAGGCCGATGTTGTCCTCAATGGTCATGTGCGGGAACAAGCCAATTTGCTGGATGACGTAGCCGATTTTGCGCCGTAGCTGGTTGACATCCACGCGGGTGACATCTTCGCCGTTAAGGATGATGCGCCCGCCGCTCGGTTCAATCAGGCGGTTAATCATTTTGAGCGTGGTCGTTTTGCCGCAGCCTGAAGGCCCTAAGAAGATGACGATTTCGCCACGCGGAATATCCATTGAAAAGTCATCCACGGCAGGTTCGCTATGGCCTGCGTAGACCTTGCTCACATGATCCAATTGGATCATCACATCTTGCGTTGACTTAGACACGAAGCGCCCCCGGAACTGTAAAACGGCGGATAAGAACAAAGATCAGATCAAACCCCAACGCCAAAATCACTACGCCTAGCGTCCCCGCCAGCGTTTGATTCACTGCATTGGCGCTACCCATCCGTGAAAGGCCAGTGAAAATGTCGTTGCCTAAGCCGGGGCCGCGCACATAAGCGGCGATGGCAGCAATGCCGATGGTCAGTTGCGTCGCCACACGGATGCCCGCAAGGATCACCGGCCATGCCAGCGGCACTTGCACTTGCCACAACACCCGCGCCTCTTGCATCCCCATGCCGCGTGCGACTTCCAAAATAGCGGGGTTGACGCCGCGTAACCCAGTCACCGTGTTGCGGATAATCGGCAACAGACCATAGGCCACCAGCGCGACCAATGTCGGCTCAAAGCCTAAGCCTAAAAATGGAATGAGTAGCCCTAACAGGGCAAGGGAGGGGATGGTGAGGATCGTCCCAGAAACACCGAGCGCAAGCTCATACGCCCATTCGGTACGGTGGGTGATGACACCGACAATCACCCCAATTAGCGAGGCAATCAAGACGGCCAGTACGACAATCTCGATGTGATCGAGCGCATTTTCCGCAAGCCGATCCCAACGGTTTACCACAAATTCAAAGAAAGTCATCTTAAAAAGCCTTGCAATGTGTCTAGGAAAAAACTCTAATTGGTATAAGGCTAACATGCAGTTGCGGTTATTGCAAGTGGTGTTGCAAAATTTAACGAGGGTGACACACGACACAGCAACCCTGTGATTCACTGATGTTAGCAAAGCCTTTCCTA
>JBMOFU010000282.1:0-5189 GCA_049318725.1 Phototrophicaceae bacterium
AGCCTACTGCATTATTGGCCGACGGCTTTTCCCAAAACGATTCAGTCCGCGCAGTGGACTTTGCCCTTTGACGAACTCCCGCCGCGTGTATTGCTGTTGGGCAACTGTTACCGCGATCAGTCGTTGTTCGGCAGGCTGGACTACGCCTATCACGCGGCGTTAGCGTTGGCAGAAAAGCAGTAACTCACTGAGGAGGCAGGTCTCGTCCCTACAGGCCATGGTGTGTAGGGACGTGACACCTGTGGCGCCCGTGAAACAGTGTTTAACGGCGATTTGCTAACGGCCTGCGTAAGGTGAGTTGGTAAATACCCCAACCGGTGATTCACTGAAATTCAGTGAATCACGGCGTCGGCGTCCTGCGCGTGGATCGTTCCCGCGCACAGGAACGCGCACAATAACAGGGAACGTGCCAGCCATTGCCAGCGCGGGCGGCCTGCTAACGGGTTGCTCAACGGCGGAAGTAACTGTATAGAAACCGTTGCTCGCTGTTCCATGGGGTGATATGCGTTTCTCTCCAACTCGAAACCAACGTGAAATCTGCCCCTAAAACCTGTTGGAGTTGTTGGGCGTCGTATTGCATCACGTTCAGTCCGCTACACTGGGTTGGGCCGTCGGTGGCAAAGGTTGCCATCAAGATGTGGCCGCCGGGTTGAATGGCGTGGCGCATTTGTCGGGCATAGCTGGCCTGCTGTGCGGGGTCGGTCAAAAAGTGGAAAACCGCCCGGTCATGCCATACCGCATAGTGTTGCGGGGGCAGTTCAACCATTGTAATATCGCCCACTTGCCATGTGACCTGATCTGCTAAGGGTTGACCTAAGCGGGCTTGGCTGGCTTGTAGCGCTTCTGGGGCAATGTCTAGCATCGTGAGATGGGTATAGCCAAGCGCCAACAAATGATCTACCAACGTTGAAGCCCCTGCCCCTACATCTAGGAGAGGGGCATCTGCGGGGATACCTGTCTGTTGCAACCATTGCAAAGATTGGTCAGGGCGATTTTGATACCAACTCACATCAGTGACCGACTTTTGGGTGTAAACCTGTGACCAGTGCGTGTTCATACATTACCCTTTGTGACAAAATCCCTAGCGCCGATTCAAGCGCGGGTCTAACACGTCGCGGATGCCGTCACCGAGCAGGTTAAAGGCCAGCACCGTAATCATGATGGCAATGCCGGGGAAGAACATCAAATGCGGGAAGGCGCGGAAGTCCCCGCGTGCCTCGCTCAACATCAAGCCCCATTCAGGCGTCGGCGGCTGCGCGCCTAAGCCCAAAAAGCTGAGGGCTGCTGCGTCCAGAATCGCCGTGCCGATGCCGAGCGTCCCCTGCACCACAATCGGCGTGATCGAGTTCGGCAAAATGTGCTGGAAGATCAAGCGCATTGGCCCTGCCCCTAGCGCACGGCTGGACGTGACATATTCCATCTCTTTGACCGACAACACGCTGGCACGCACCAATCGTGCGTACTGCGGGATCGTGACAATGGCAATCGCAATCAGCGCGTTCAGTAGCCCCGGCCCCAAAATCGTCACAATGGCAATTGCCAGCAGCAACGACGGGAACGCGATCAGCACGTCCATACAGCGCATGACCAAGTTATCTACCCAGCCGCCCGCATAACCGCTGAACAGCCCGATCAGCGTGCCGGTGATAATCGCTATCGTGACGGAGGCAAACCCCACGGGCAAAGAGCGCTGCACGCCAAACACCACGCGGCTATAGACATCACGCGAGTTGCGGTCAATGCCCATCAGGTTCAATTGATTCTGTGCCGTGCCGATCTGCTGCAAGAAAGACAGTTCGCGCTTGCGCCCGTTAATCAGGTGATAGGCCAACACGGTACGCACCGCATCTGGATCGCTCAAAAACTCTGCTTCGCTGATGTTGTTCTCGGCAAAGTAAGCACGAAAGGCGTCATCAGTGGGGGCAAACAGCGTAAACGGGGTGATGGCTGCGAACACTTCGGCCATTTCGCCAGCGTCTAGTGCGGCCAACAAAATCGTGAACTCGCCGTTTTCGCCGCTGGTCAACGGGCGCACATCCATTGGCGGCGCAAAGCCCAACGTCTGCACACGGATGTTCGCTTCAACGTCAGCGGGCGGGGTCAACACCCCATCTACAATGTGGATGATATTGCTGTTGCTCACGACAAAATCGCCGCTGAGGATGCGTGCTTGCCCGCCATTTAGGGTCAGCACATCGTCCTCAGCATTCACGATGATCTCGGCCTGCGATGAATACAGCGTCGCGGTGCGGTTGGGCAATTCCCCACAGCCCAAATTATTCAACGCCGGGATGCAAGGCGGGTTCCCACCGATGTTACGCCCATAGCCGGGCAAGCGGCTGAGGTCTGCCAACGGGTCATGGGTGGCAAGCAAGGGCGCCAGCGGAATCAACAACAGTAGAAAGACAATCAACACAAAGCCGAGCATGGCAGAGCGGTTCGCCCGCAAATTGCGGAGCGTCAGTTGCAGCGGCGTGACACGCGGTGGAATTGTTTTGCCGTCCAGTTGGGCGACAGTCGTTGCTTGAGTAGCCATCGTTTCAAAATCCGATTCTTAAGTTTTAATCCAACCGAATGCGCGGGTCGAGGTAGGCGTACAGAATATCCACCAGCAGGTTAATCACTACAAAGGCGCTGGCGGTAATCAGCGTGAAGGCTTGCACCACCACATAATCGCGTGATTCAATCGCGTCCACCAGCGTTAAGCCGATGCCTGTTAGCCCAAAGACCGTTTCAGTGAGTACCGCGCCGCTGATGAGCAAGCCAAAGTTTAGCCCAATCACCGTCACCACAGGCAAGAGCGCGTTACGTAGCGCGTGGCTAACCACCACTGCCGATTCGCCCAGTCCCTTTGCCCGCGCCGTGCGGATGTAGTCCAAATTCAGCACCTCCAATACCGACGAGCGCGTCATGCGGGCAGTGATCGCCAGCGGGATCGTCCCGACGGTGATGGCAGGCAACACCAAGAAGCGCAACGTTTCGCCAATCAGCGCCCAGTTCCACGTCAGCAAACCATTAAGTAGATTTAACTCCCCCAAAAAGCGCACAAAGTCGTTGATTTCTGTGTTGGGTGTGCCAGCGGGATACAGCCCCCACACGAAGTAGAACGCCTCTTGCGGGAAGGTGGCCGATACGCTACCTGTCGGCGGCAAGGCAAAGACGGTATCGCGCAGGTAGACGCCAAACAACAAAGACAGCATCGCCCCCAACCAAAACACGGGCATACTCACGCCGATGTTGGCAAAAATCATCGTCCCTACATCCAACGGCGAATTGTGATAGTACGCGCTGATGATCCCCAACGGCACCCCAACGAGGATCGCAAACAAGATCGCCGCGAGCGTGAGTTCTACGGTGGTGGGCATACGGCTAATCAATAGTTCGCTAATCGGCAGCCCAAAGCGCAACGACGTGCCTAAATCCCCCTGCAAAACGCGCCCAATATAGAGGAAGAATTGCACATACACCGGCTCGTTCAGTCCCACCCGTTCAAAGTACGCATCGCAGATTTCATCGGTGGCACGCTCGCCCAATACCGCACGGCATGGGTCGCCGGGGATGAAGCGCAACATCGCAAAGGCAATGATGACAATCCCAAACAAAACGGGAATCGCAGAAAGCACCCGCCGAATGACAAATTGACCCATTCCCATGAATCCTTAATTTTGAAAACACCTATTTTAATGCGGGGAGTTTGGCACAAAATGGGCAGTTAAACAAGCCTCAGGGCAATTGCATTCGGGGATGATTGTAGGGGCATGGCGCGCCATGCCCCTACTTTGATAACGATTGTGTAGGGGCGCAATATATTGCGCCCCTACAGGGATCATCCGTGCATCCATTGGTAGAAGCGCGTCTACGGTGAAATCTTCTGGTTTTCAAGAACTTATTTTTCGCGCAAAATTCGTGATTTACAGCGCGCCCAATTTTGAGTAAACTTTATTATGCCCTATCGGGTAACGTATAGATCAATAGCACAACGCAACACCCCCTAACACCTTCAACCGAATAAGAAGAAGGCTTGTTCTTTCGCTCACCCATTGGGAGGACTGGTCGTGGCTGTTTATAAGCACTGGAAAAACAACACATTTGAACAAGACATTACGCACGGTCATACCCTTGACGCCGGGTGGTATTTAGACCCGCACGTCTTTACGCTGGAACAAGAGCGCATCTTTGCCCGCACATGGTTGGCAATCTGCCGTGTGGATGAGGTCGCCAAGCCCGGCGATTTTGTCACCAGTGAAGCCGCCGGAGAACCCATTGTCGTCAGCCGAGACACCAACGGCAAACTACGGGCTTACTATAACGTCTGCCCGCACCGTGCGGGCGCGCTGGCACGCGGCAGGGGCAACCGTAAAACCTTGCAGTGCCTCTATCATGGCTGGACGTTCAACCTAGACGGCGAATTGCTACGCGCCCCCGGCATGGAAACCACGCCGAACTTTGATATGTCTTGCTATCACTTGAGCGAAATCCGCACCGAAACGTGGGGGCCTTACGTGTTCGTCAACCTTGATGATGACGCCCCAAGCCTTGCCCAAATGTGGGGGGACAGCCTCACCGCTACCAGCGGGCTAGACTTTGACGGCTGGCGCTTTGTTGAGCGGAGCGAATATCTGGTCAACGCCAACTGGAAGGTCTACATGGACAACTACGCCGAAGGCTACCATGTGCCGTTTGCTCACCCCGGCATCAACCGAGAGATGAACCTAGACGACTACTATGTAGACACATGGCGCTTTCATAGTACGCAGTGGACGCCTGTCAAGCCGATTGACAAGGGCAACCCTAACCAGCGCCGCTACAAAGCGCCGCAAGCGGGAGACATGATCCGCTATCATATCGCCTTCCCGACCTTCATGATTGACGAATACCCCGACAACCTCTCGGTCAACATCTTGCGTCCAGTGGGGCATGACCAGTGCTTACTCACCTTTGACTGGTACTTCAAGCCCGACCAAGACCTGTCAGAGATGGACAGCATGGTCAAGTTCGCCGATGAAATCCAGTATGAGGACATCGAAATCTGCGAGTATGTGCAGCGTAACCTGCATTCGCGTTCATACAATCAGGGGCGTTTTTCGGCGCGGCATGAAAACGGCGTCCACCACTATCAAGGCTTGGTCGTGGAGTTCGTCAATAACGATGTGATCCCGTTACAGTTGCAGCCAAGCGCGGACTAATGC
>JBMOFU010000283.1:0-5165 GCA_049318725.1 Phototrophicaceae bacterium
GCACAGGAAATTGGCTTGCCTGCTGCGCCGAATCAACCCGCCAGCGAGATTTATACACTACTTGCTGATGCCAGCAGGGACTACCCCGCCATTTGGATTGTGGCGCGTGGCTTCAGTGACTGGCCGAATTATGGCGTCACAGAGGCTTGGCTTGATGGCAATATGCAACAGATTATTAACACGAATGCCGACGGTCTACGGATTCAGCAATACCGCCCATGGACGCCCAATTTAGCAGAAGTTCCTACTGAATCCCCACTGGCGACCTTTGATGAAATTGTTCAGCTACACCATGTAGAGATCATTGCGCCGCCGCAACCGACTGGTGAGTGGGTGATCTTGACTTATTGGCAACCCCTTGCGACGACACAGACACCACTTAAAGTTTTTGTGCATCTTGTGAGTGAGTCAAACCCGCCAAGTGGGATTGTTGCCCAAGATGACCATGAGCCACAGTTAGGCCGACTTTCAAGCCTATCTTGGCAAGTGGGTGATGTTTATCGGGATGTATTTACGTTACGTGGCGTGAGCAACCTAGCAGAGGGTGACTATCACTTAGCGATTGGACTATACGAACCTGTCACGGGGGAGCGTATCCTCACGACAACGGGCGAAGATCATGCCCGCGTCAATGTTACGCTCCCCTAGTAGCGTTATTCCTCTGCGTTCGTCCCGCGCAACCCACCGTTGACCGCTGGATAGGTGCCAGTGGTCGAATTACGCACCGCAGGGATCGTTCCAGTCGTTGAGGCAGACATGGTGCTGGACGTGTCAAACTCGTGCAATAGCGACTGATAGCGCTCACGGTAAAGTTCCGCACGCGCCCGTTCCAGTTGCCAAATCCGTTGCAGGCTTTCCCGCAGGGGGGGGAGCATCGCTTCAACTTCGGTCATGTGTTGCACATACTTCTCAAATTCGCGGTCATGGACGCGCCAGACATCATCATTGGTGAGTGTAAACTGACGGAAGCGCTTTTGATCTTCGCCGCGCCAGTCGTTCCACTCTTGGCGAAAGCGTTCCTCACTCAGGCGTTGCATTTCGCCCACTTCGTTAATGCGCCGCTCTAAACGCTCCCCAATCCGCTCGAAGTCTTCGACCACACGCTTCATCGTGCGGTAAGTTTCTGACCATTGCTCAAAGCGTTCAAGGTTGCGTTGCATCGCACCATCTTGTTCCCCAAAACGCTCAGTGAGGGCTTGCACTTGAATATCACGCTGTTGCAGCATCAACATGGTTTGGTCTAAGAACTGCTGCATTTGCTCGCGCCGTTGCGACTCTTGCGCTTGGGTTTCGTTCACCTTACGCTCATTCCGCAAGGTCAGTTCTTCGATGAGCGCCAACTTCGGGCGGAGCGTGTCCACTTGTTTTTGAATCTCGGTCAGTTCAACCAGCGATTCAGACAGGCGACGGTTATCTTGCCGACGCTGTTCTTCGATCATCGCCAAGCGGCGCTCTGGCTCGTCCACCTTCTTATACAAATCGTCAATGCGCGCCTGCACGCTGGCAACCGCTTCACCGGTGCGTTCACGCTCAATTTGAAAGCCGGGAATTTCGTTTAACACGGTTTCAATCGAAGCGAGACGGTCAGTTAATTCACGAACGGGGCGCATCACCGAATCACGGATCAACTCAGAACGCTTATCTTGCTCACGTTCAGCCGCCAAACGCTTGACCTCTTGCTGTTCGATCATCCCCTGCACTTCACGCCGTACCATATCTAATGTGTCGCCGCCCGCGCCCTTACGACTGCTGTCAACCTGCGTCTTGAGCATCGTCTGGTCAGAATCCATCGTGTTCAGGCGGCGCGTCAGCGCCTCAATGACATCTTGTTGAGCAACCAACCGTTCTTGCAATTGCACAATCATACGCCGATCTTGGAGGCGCTGCTCGTCTAGCCATTCAATCATTTTGGCGGTCTGATGAACATCCACAAAGCACCTCTTTTACTCAGCGGTATTGACAAGCATAGGGTGCAATTATAGCACAAGGGGGTTGCCAGCAAACCTTCAGCTTTCACCATAGAATAAAGGGGTCACTTGTCCTCTATAGGGAGCCGATTGCCCGTTATGTATGCTGACCGCAAACGCCTAGAAGCCCAAGAAGCCGCCTGCCTTGCCCCGTATGCCTTACTCAGCCAAAACAGCCGCGGGCGGGTGCATCACGAGCCGGAACCGGCCTACCGTACCGCCTATCAAAGAGACCGTGACCGCATTGTACATTCGGCGGCCTTCCGCCGTTTAGAGTACAAAACGCAGGTCTTTGTCAACGACGAAGGCGATTACTTCCGCACACGGCTCACCCACACCCTAGAGGTTGCCCAAATTGGCCGCACATTGGCGCGGGCGCTTTGTGTCAACGAGGATTTAGTTGAAACGATCTGTTTGGCGCACGATCTAGGGCATCCTCCCTTTGGTCATGCGGGCGAGGCCATTTTGAACCAATTGATGCAGGCACACGGCGGCTTTAACCATAATCATCAAAGCTACCGCGTGGTGACCGAGCTAGAAGAACGCTATGAGCGTTGGCGCGGCCTGAACTTGACCTATGAAACACTAGAGGGGTTAGCCAAACATGGCTTTGAATCCGCGAAATTGCCACCCGCTAAGGAAGGCGAACCTGCCGAACTACACGGGAGCTTAGAGGCACAAATCGCTGACCTTGCGGATGAATTGGCCTACAACGCCCACGACCTTGACGACGGCTTGAAGGCGGGGTTACTGCATCCAAGCGCCTTAGAATCACTGGATTTGTGGCAACAGGCAAAAGCCCGTGCCAAGTGGGAAGGCACCATCCTAAAAGATGTGACCCGTCATCACCTCATTCGGGAAATCGTCGGTTTACTGGTAGATGATGTTATCATGACCACTAGCCAGCGGCTCACCAAAGATCGAGTGAGTTCCCCAGAGGACATCCAACGCGCAGAGTATGGTATCGTGGGATACAGCGACGCCACCGCGAAAATCAACCGCGAACTGAAAGCGTTTTTATACGAGCAGATGTATTATCACTTTCGCATTGTGCGGATGTCTCAGCGCGCCGAGTATTTTCTGTCAGGCATCTTTGAAACAATGGTCAAGAACCCGCGCCAACTCCCCCCAGAATATCAAGCCGCTATTCCTGAAGAAGGCGTACATCGCATTGTGGCAGATTACATCGCCAGCCTAACCGACCGTAGCGCGTTGCTGGAATATCGGCGGCTGTATGACCCGTTGGTCAGACCCTAAATCAGTTGTATGTAGGCGATAATTTCATTACAATAGCGTTTATCAGTTAAAAAAATTCAAATGTACCCAAAGGATATGTTAAGCAATGCTAAATGCCCCCGATAAACCACAAACTGGCGCAGAAAACGTCATCTGGGATTTATCTGTGTTGTACGCCAGCCTTGAGGATCCGCAAATTCAAACGGATATGCAAGCGCTCGAAGCGCGTGTGCAGACCTTTGCCAACGAGTATCGCGGCAAGATCGCCAGCCTAAGCGCGGCGGTACTGAATAAGGCCGTTGCCGAGCTTGAATCCATTTATGACGGTATGGTTCGCCTGTCTGCCTTTGCCCAACTCCATCACGCAACGGCCAGCAATGATAGTGCCGTCGGCAAGCTCATTCAGCGCGTTCAGTTGTTTGGTAGTCAACTCACCGAGCAACTGGTGTTTTTTGAAGTGGAATGGAAGCTCGTCCCTGACGAACAGATTCAAACACTACTGGCTGACCCACTGTTGGCGCATTACCGCCACTACCTCGAAAGCGACCTGCGCTATAAGCCGTACATGCTTTCAGAGGCCGAAGAAAAAATCTTGGTTGCCACCAGTATCAGCGGGCGCAGCGCATGGACGCGCTTCTTCAGCCAACTGACGACCGCCATGCGCTATGACTGGGAAGGCCAACAAATCACCCAGTCTGAATTGCTGCCCAAGCTCTATCATGCTGACCGTGATGTGCGCCAACGTGCGGCGGATGCCCTCACTGCCGGGCTAGTCGGCAAGCAAATGGAACTGTCCTACATCTTCAATGTTTTGGCCGCTGATAAAGCCACCAGTGACCGCCTACGGAACTACCCCACATGGATCACATCGCGCAACCTAAGCAATAAAGCGCCCGACAGCGTGGTAGAAGCGTTGGTCAACAGCGTGACCAGCAGTTATGACCTCGTGGCGCGTCACTATAAGCTCAAGCGTACCCTGTTGGGCTATGATGAACTCTACGATTATGACCGTTATGCCCCGCTACCGTTCAGTGCCGAAGATCGCACCTACTCTTGGGGTGAAGCACAAAAAATTGTGCTGGACGCCTTTGGCAAGTTCAATGAGGATATGGGCGAGGTTGCCGGATACTTCTTTGAGCGCAACTGGATTCACGCCCCCGTACTCCCCGACAAGCGCGGTGGCGCCTTTGCCGCCAGTATGACGCCTAGCACCCATCCGTTTGTGTTGGTCAACTTCACTGGGCGCGGGCGTGATGTGTCTACGCTTGCCCATGAGCTTGGGCATGGGGTGCATCAATACCTTGCAGGACAGGCACAGGGGCTGTTTGGCGCAGATACCCCACTAACGACTTCAGAAATGGCCTCGACCTTTGGCGAAATGCTCGTCTTCCAAGACTTGATGGCACAGGAACAAAACCCTAAGGCGCGCCTAGCGATGTTGGCTGGCAAAATCGAAGACACCTTCGCTACCGTGTATCGCCAAACCAGCATGAACCGCTTCGAGGATGCCATGCACAACGGCTACCGCGAGCGTGGCGAACTCACCGCTGAAGAACTTGGCGAAATGTGGCTCAACAGCCAACAGGCGATGTTCCAAGACAGCATCACCCTCCGCCCAGACTATCGCCACTGGTGGAGCTATATCCCGCACTTCTTACACACCCCCGGCTATGTCTATGCCTATGCCTTTGGCGAATTGCTGGTGTTGGCGCTGTATGAACTATATCACCAACAGGGGCCGAGCTTTGTGCCGAACTATGTAGAAGTGTTGAGCGCAGGCGGCAACGACTATCCAGACCGCATCTTGGCGAAGGTGGGCGTTGACCTCAACGATAGCGGCTTCTGGGATAA
Source organism: Phototrophicaceae bacterium (assembly GCA_049318725.1). Lineage (GTDB taxonomy): Bacteria > Chloroflexota > Anaerolineae > Aggregatilineales > Phototrophicaceae > CAIRDJ01. The sequence continues at coordinate 5,055 of JBMOFU010000283.1, forward strand.
GGGGATCCAAGTGATTCGGGGCTTTATCGAACAAGAAGAAGCCCTCGCACGCGAAGCCTTCCCTGAAAAGTTCTAAACCGTACGGTGATTGCTAGTTCGTGTTTTTGGCCT
>JBMOFU010000284.1:0-5149 GCA_049318725.1 Phototrophicaceae bacterium
GCCGCAATCACCGCCACCGAGGTGAAGCTGGCGCCAAGCCAAATCACGACCATCGGCGCGATAGCAAGAATCGGCACGGTCTGCGAAGCGACGACGTAGGGCAACAGCGCCCGCTCTAACAGCTTGGAATGGGCAAAGACTGTGCCAAGCACTAGCCCTAAAATTACCCCAAAAGCAAAGCCAAGCGCCGCTTCACGCAGAGTATATAGCCCTGCCTCACCCAAAATCCGTATCAGCAGGAAGTCTCCATTCCGCCGCGCAGGTTGTAAAAAGGCGTTGGCAATGGATTCAAGGTGCGGCAAATTCAGGTCATTCAGAATTTTGAGGTCGGCAATCACTAAGCGCCGCTCCACTGCCAAGTAAGATTCTAGTGCGAAGTCGCCTGCAACCGCGCCGACTGCCCGCCCCATGAACTGGGCAGGCTGGCTATACAGCCCGGCATCGTCGGCGCGGACGGCTACACTCAGGCGTCCGGGGAATTCTGGCTGAAGGCTGAAAATGAGCAGGCGTTCCGTGCGGGCAAGGCGGTCTACATAGCGTAGGTCGGGGTAGGGCAAGCCCTCTGTGGGGCTATCGGCGGAGGGGTCGGCGGGCATCAGGTCTTCTAGCGCGTTGCGGTCAGCAAAAATCGCATCAATGTTGCCAGCGCTTAAGGCTGCGAGACCGTCCTCTAGCGTTGCATAGGTGGTATATTCCCACGCAGGCTGCGGCACGGTGACGGCGTAATTGACCGAAGCCGCAAACGCTTTGGCTGCTTCCCAGATCACGAGCAACGTAGACACCGCGATCATAAAGCCGATCACACGGCTGACCTTGCCCTGCGCGATTACCAGCAGCGCCAGCATCAGGCCAATGGCGACCAGCACCCACAAGAGCGTCTGCTCCCCGTCAACGGTGGGGATCAAGAACAACAGCACGTCCATGCCAATCAGCCCGACGAGCAACGCCTGCCGCGTCCATCTGGCACGGGTCGCCAAGCCGACCATCCCGCCGATGATGCACGCCGCCGTGACGCTGCACCAGACCAACACCAGCGTCTGCATCAGGTCGGTGAGTGTGGCGGCACTTGCTGCACCGCCTACGCTAACTTGCGCCCAACGGCCTAACAGTGAAGGCGGGGCATCTTCAGCAGACTGGTCAGCCATCCACAGCGCCAGTTCCCCTAGCGTAGATTCAGCCACGAGCGGGGCGTCTTGCGCGCTATTGCGGTAGCCAACGCCGATCATCAGCGCCAAGCCCGCCGCGATCAGCGCCAACAGCACGGCAATAACGGTTTTCAGTGTGCGGTCTTTAGGGGGTAGAGAGGATTCCATAAGTTCCACTGTGTTTTTCATTAAACTACGCCGCCGATTATGAAAGGCTATTTTAACACGTTTGCCAGTTTTCCCCACGCACACATCTGACCGAAAAGCCGCGCTACAGCCTGAAACAATTGACCAAACAGCATGGTGCGGCGATTTGCACATTCGTCTAGCTATCGGCTCTGTGTTAAAATCCCATCATGCCAGAGAATATTTCGGGACTATTGAACATATCCAACACTGGCGTTCTTGAGCATCATTTTTAAGCAGTGCAATCGGTAAAAAATTATGTTATCAGCCGTGAAAAGAAGGAGCTATTGCTATGGGTGAAGATCGTCGAATAGTACGGGGTGCATTGGTTCAGGCAACTTGGACGGGCGATAAAGACTCGATGATCGAGAAGCACATTGAATACGCCAAAAAAGCCGCCGATCAAGGCGCGCAGGTGATGTGCTTTCAAGAATTATTTTATGGCCCTTACTTCTGCCAAGTGCAGGATTCCCAGTTTTTTGCCTACACCGAAGAAATCCCCGACGGCCCCACTACAGAAAAGATGCAAAAGCTGGCGCAAGACCTCAAAATGGTCTTGGTCGTCCCCATGTATGAGCGTGACGGCGTTGGCGTGTACTACAACACCGCCGCCGTGATTGACAATGACGGCACATTCAAGGGCAAGTACCGCAAAACGCACATCCCCCATTTGCCCGGCTTCTGGGAAAAGTTCTACTTCCGTCCCGGCAACTTGGGCTACCCAGTGTTTGATACCGCTGTCGGCAAGGTGGGCGTGTACATTTGCCACGACCGCCACTTCCCCGAAGGCGCGCGTGCTTTAGGGCTAAACGGCGCAGAAATTGTTTTTATTCCGTCGGCGACCTCACGCGGATTAAGCCAACACCTGTGGCGCATTGAACAGACCTCCCACGCCATTTTCAATACCTACTACGTCGGCACGATCAACCGCGTGGGGATTGAACAGTACGGCAACGATGACTTTTATGGCGAAAGCTACTTCTGTAACCCGAAAGGCCAGTTTATCGGGGAACTGGGCAGCGCCTACGACGAAGAATTGATTATCCGCGATATGGACATGAACGTGATCCAAGAAGTGCGCGACACATGGCACTTTTACTTCAACCGCCGCCCAGATCAATACGGCGCGCTGGTGCAAGACACAGTATCCGTCAAGCCGTAAGCGCGAGACCTTTTCACGTTTTGCGGACGAGGCAGGCCTCGTCCCTACAGATCATGGATTGTAGGGGCGACACCTGTGTCGCCCGTGAAACTGGGTTTAACATCCCCTTGTTAACGGTCTGCGTAATGGGATTTACTGAATCGTCAGTGTGCCAAGAAAGCTTTGCCTTTATTTCAATCCAGAAAGGAAAATTAAGATGGACTTTGGAATTACGTTCAAGGGTGACATCAGCCCACAGCGCACGGTGGCGCTTACCCGCCAAGCGGAGTTAGCGGGCTTCAAATATGCGTGGTTCTTTGACTCTCATGTGTTGTGGCGTGAGTGTTATATCACGATGGCGATGTGTATTGAACATACAGACACCATCCGCTTTGGGCCGTTGGTCACGAACCCCGGCGTGCGCGACTGGTCAGTAGCGGCCAGCATGTTCACCACGTTGGCGATGCAAAGCGGTGGGCGCTTTGATGTGGGCATTGGTCGCGGGGATAGCTCGCGCCGTGTGTTGGGCAAAAAGCCGATGAACATCGAAACGATGGTGGAATTTGCCGATGCCCTGCGCGGGCTAGTGCGCGGCGATAAAGTCACCTATGACGACATTGAAACGCAAATCCCGTGGGCAGAAGGCTATGAAATGCCCGTCTGGATTGCCGCCTATGGGCCAAAGGTGCTGAAGGCCGCAGGCGAACACGCCGACGGGCTGGTAATCCAGTTGGGCGAGCCAGCGCTGGTCAAGTGGTTTGCTAACCGTGCGATCACTGCCGGGCAAGAGGCCGGGCGCGACATGGCGAACTATCAAGTGATGTCTGCGGCGGCGGCGTGGGTGGGCGACATGGAAAAAGGCCGCGAACAAACCCGCTGGTTCCCGGCGATGGTCGGCAACCATGTGGCCGATATTGTGGAAAAGTACGGCATGGACGACCCGACGATTCCCGCCAGCTTGACTAACTACATTCAAGGGCGCAAGGGCTACGACTACAAAGATCATGGCGACAAAGACGCCGATCATCTGGGCTTCATCAAAGACGACGTGATTGATAGCTTCTCCATTTTGGGGACGGCGGAAGAACACGTCGAAAAGATCAAGCAGATTGAGGCGGCAGGCGCGACCCAATTTAACTTGTATCTCATGTGCGGCGAAGAAGAGCGGCAATTGGCCGAATATGGCGAGCGTGTCTTGCCGCATTTTCAATAACGCAACGATCCCGTAGGGGCATGGTGCGCCATGCCCCTACACAGGTTATTTTAATGCACACCTATAAATCAGTTTTGTACAAGGAAGAACAATTATGGGTTTGTTGTTTAAGCACGGTACAGTAGTCACTGCCAGCGACATGACCAAAGCCGATGTGCTGGTAGAAAATGAAGTGGTGACGTTGCTCGGCCAAGACATTGACCCCACCGGCCATGAGGTGGTGGATTGCACGGGGAAGTATCTGCTGCCGGGCGGGATTGATGTGCATACCCACCTTGATCTGCACGGTTTCGGCGGGACGACCAGCAACGACGACTTTGATGTGGGGCATAAGGCGGCGGCCTTCGGTGGCACGACCTGCCACATTGACTTTGTGATTCAGCCGATTGGCGGCACGCTCCATGAAGGCTTGGCGACGTGGCGCCAGAAGGCGCAAGTGGCGCAAATTGACTATGGCTTTCACATTGCCGTGACCGACCTCAACGACGCGGTGCTGGCTGAAATCCCGACGATGCTGGATGAAGGGATTACGAGCCTCAAGGTGTTCATGGCCTACAAGAACGTCTTTCAGGTGGACGACGCCACGCTTTACAAGACGATGAATGTTGCCGCGAAAAACGGCATGTTGGTGATGGTTCATGCCGAAAACGGCGACGTAGAAGCTGCCCTGACGCCCGCGCTACTGGCCGCAGGCAAAACCGACCCCAAGTATCATGCGGCATCGCGCCCACCAGAAATCGAAGGCGAAGCGACCAACCGCGCCGTGATTATGGCTGGCTTGACGGGCTGCTCGCTGTACGTCGTCCATATGACCTGTGAGCCTGCTATTGCTGCCTTACGGCGTGGGCGGGCGCTCGGCTACCCAGTGATGGGCGAAACGTGCGTGCAATACTTCTTCATGACGGTTGAGGATCACTTGGCAAAACCCGGCTTTGAGGGGGCGAAGTACGTCTGTTCACCGCCGATCCGCACCACTTACGATCAAGGGGTATTGTGGCAGGCTGTGCGCGACGGTACGCTGCAAATCGTCAGCACCGACCACTGCGATTATTGGTATGAGGGCGGCAAAGGCCCGTGGCAAGCGTGGGCAGAAGCCCACCCCGGCAGCAATGGCGCATGGACGGAATATGAGCAGCAAGACCCTTCCTATCGCCGTCCGGGCAAGGAACGTGGCATCGGCAACTTCTCTAAAATCCCCAACGGCTTGCCCGGCATCGAAGACCGTATGTTGGTGATGTGGGAAGCAGGCGTCAACGGCGGCAAGCTGTCTCCGTCGCAGTTCGTGGAATTGCACTGCACGAACCCGGCGAAGGTGTTCGGCATGTATCCCAAGAAGGGGACGCTTGCTGTTGGCTCCGACGCCGACATTCTGGTATGGGATCCAGAACACACGCACACCCTCAGCGCCAAGACGCACCACATGCGCGTAGATTACAACCTGTATGAGGGGATGCAGATCAAGGG
>JBMOFU010000285.1:0-5144 GCA_049318725.1 Phototrophicaceae bacterium
AATAGATACGCCCTGCGTAAGCACTTGGCAAATGGCAGATCGCACGTTAGCATGAATACACCAGCGTCGAAAAAATTGCATCGTTTTTTCCAGACAGAAGGCCGCCGACCCGTGACCCGACAATTAACGCTCCATACGCCCCAAACCCGCACGGACGGCCTCCGCCCTGTGAACTTGCAAACTGACCTTGCCGACCTTGCCGACTTGATCGAAACCGCGTTTTCTCACACGATGGACACCGGCGGGCGGGCAGCCGTGCGCGAAATGCGCCAACTGAGCCATCTGGGGTTGGGGTTGGGCTTGCTTTCGCGCTTGAACGACCTTGCACAGGGCATGAGCTTGGGCTATGTGTGGGTGGCTGACGGCAAAGTCGTGGGCAATGTTTCCATATTCCCGGCAGATTTGCCGCGTGAGTTCGGCAAATCATGGATTATTGCTAACGTCGCGGTGTATGCCCACTATCGCCGTCGCGGGATTGCCAAACATTTGATGCACGCCGCCCTAGACTTGATCCGCACGAACGGGGGGCGGGTATACCTACAGGTAGATTACGACAATGAAGCCGCCCGCCACCTGTACCGCTCGTTAGGCTTTATTGAAGAACGGGTGTGGACGCAGTGGAAGCATACGCCCTACCGCAGCGCGCCGAATATTGAACTGCCGCCAGAAGTGCGCGTCACCCAACGGCGGCTTGGGGATGTCTATCATGAGCAAAACTTGGCAGAAATTGACCGCCCTCCAGCGCTCGGTGGCCTAGATTGGCTCAAGCCTAGCCACGAAAGCACCTTTCGGTTGACGCCCGCCAAGCGCTTAAGCAACTGGTTAGCCCTGCGCGATCAACAACGCTTGGTCGTGCGCGGCCAAGCCGATCACCTGTTGGGTTGGCTCCAGATTGAAAGCAGTGGCACGCTCATGAGCCGCAACCTGACGCTTATGACTCACCCCGACGCACGCGGGGCAGTGGCGCGTGCGCTGTTGGGCTTGGTCATGCGGCGCTTTGGCCGTGATATGATCCTGATGAACCATCCACAAGACGACAGCCTCGTGAATGAGGTCTTGATCCAGTACGAGTTCCAAGCGCAGCGCACCGTCATGCACATGCGTCTGGAAGGCTAACGCACCGTTAAAACGCCGCGTGGAACAGGTGTGTTCCTCTATACATATAGCGGCTCGCCGCTTTGCGATAAACAAGGCGTTTCCGGATGATTATCGCGTTGCTTATTCACCTTACGCACGAAGCCAGAATTTACCGAAAAATTTTGCACAGGTCTGTTAGAAAGGGTCTCACGGACGAGGTAGGCCTCGTCCCCACAGGTCATAGCGTGTAGCGTAGACACCTGTGTCACCCGTGAAACGGTGTTTAACATCCTCTTGCTAAGGGTCTCATAGATCAGAAGGATTGCCATATTGTTACTGCTGGATAACCCCATAGACTTTCAACCTGACCATTTAATTCTGCGTGACCGTGTGGTGTTTGAGCCACTCACGGCCACCCCACAGGATACCCTGCGGTTGGCAGATGCGCTCCAGCAGGGGCAGGTCTTGCCAGAATCGCCGTTGCAGGTATTCAAGGTCGGTGAGCAGATGGTGGCGCTTTCAACAGTTCACATGATCTATCATCATGTGGCGCAGGGCGTCACCGATGGGGTGGCGTGGATGATGTCTTTTTGTGTGATCTGCAATACAGGTAACTGTTTTTCACCGTTGGTCAACGACGAACGGCTAGAGTTTGTAGATCGTGGCTTTTACAACGCTATGACCATCTTGGGGGACGCCAAAACCGATTCCCTCTGGCATCACGTCAGTGGGCGCTGCCTGCGCGGGGCGCTACACGGTCAACAGCTTACGTCGCTGAGTGTGCCGCGCCAACTGACCGTCACGCAGGCCTTGTTAGAGTTCCCAAATTGCATGTTTGTTCTTTCTCGGTTGAACGCTGAACAAGCGGCGATAGCCGATGAAGAAGACATTGGGCGCAAAGCAGAGTCCTACCCGATTTCCAGCAAAACCGCCACGACCTTCCTCAATACAGACCCGCGCCTGCCACGTCTTGAGCTAGGCATCGGGGTATGGACAGACGACCTCCAGCGCTTTTACCCGATGACCTCGCTGTATGCCCGCAACAATGTGCTGCTAGACCGCTTTGGCACACAAAATCTGTTGGTGTATGTAGACCCCACCAGCGACCTGCCCGGCGCTACCTTCACGACCGCCACCAGCGGCAAATGGATCGGGGATACGCTGTTGTTAAACAACGGCGACCAACTTAAACGCGGGGTCATCAGCGGCAAAACACCGATTACCCGCCCCTTTCAACTGTTCCAACGCTGGTATAGTTTTGTGACATTGTTCCCGCACGGTTCGGTCTTCGGTCACGGATAAAATCATTGGCATTGCATCAAACACCGCGATGATCTGCATTGTTACAGTGGGGGCATGAACCATCATGCCCCTACACATATCCCCGTATGAGATTATATTTTGTCAACCCTGTGTTTGATGCAATTGCCCTGCAAAAACCCTATGATTCTTAGTTGAAATACCTTACACTCTTAAATTAGATTTAATGTAAATATAATGTGGGGTCAACAGCTATGCCCTTTGAATTTAAGATCGGGGAATCCCTTGCCGATGGGATTCGCCGTGTGTTACAAAGCGAGATCAAATCGGCGATTGGCTCACTCACGCCGCCGCTGAAAAATGCAGAAACCGATATTCACGACGCCCGCAAGCGTTTCAAGAAGATTCGGGCGTTGTTGGTGCTGGCGCAAGATGCCATCGGTAAAAAAGCCTACCGTCGGGAAAACCGCTTCTACCGAGACTGTGGCCGTGCATTGGCCGCCAACCGCGAACAAGCCGTTGCCCTAAGACGGCTTGACCAGATATTGCAGGGCAACCCGTCGTTTGTGACGCCTGCCGTACAGGGCTTCCGCGATCAGCTTGCTATGCCAACAGAGGCGATCCTCACCACAGATGAGGAATTACGCACTTGGGTCAGCGCACTAGAACAAGCACACGAGCGCAGCGGGTTCTTCAAGATTGAAGCGCCTAACTTTGATGTGTTGGCGCCCGCATTGCAGCAGGTCTATCATGCGGGGCAGGTGTGGCAGTCCCGTGCATTGGCAATGCCATTGCCAGAAAACCTGCACGAATGGCGTAAACAGGTCAAAACGCTGTGGTATCAACTGCGCTTGATACAGCCGATTTACCCGCAAATGATTACGCCGTTTAATCTACAGTTAGAAGCGCTGGCCGAAGCGCTTGGGGACGACCACGACTACGCCGATCTGTTGATCCGCCTAGACCCCCTCAGCGACACGGATGAGGGAGCATTGGCACTGCGGCGCGAAATTGAAGCGTTACAAGTTGCGCTTCGCCAACATGCCTTTGCGCTGGCTGCCCCGCTCTATGCCGAACGGCCTAAGCCGTTTGCCGCACGGCATCACGCCTATTGGGGTGTGATGACCCTGCCGCCAACCTTCGCGCTAGGGGCGTAAGCGTCAACGGACGAGGGTTGCCTCGTCCGTATGGCTCACAACACTGTAGGGACGTCACCTGTGGCATCCCGCAGGCAATGCGTTAGGGTAACGCTAGAGGGACGCGAGGAAGGCCAACAACGCGGCGCGGTTTTCTGCGCTCATTTGTATGAACGCTTCCCGCGAAGTGGTCGCTTCGCCGCCGTGCCACAAAATCGCTTCGGTCAGGTTGCGCGCCCGCCCATCGTGCAGATAATAGTTGTAGCCGTTCACCGTCTGGAATAAGCCAATCCCCCACAGTGGCGGCGTACGCCATTCCTCACCCGTCGCACGGAAGTCTTGTGCGTTGTCGGCCAAGCCTTCCCCCATATTGTGCAGCAGCAAATCGGTGTACGGGTGAATGGTCTGGTTGGCAAGCGCTGGCAATTCGGGATGTTCCCCAGTGGTGAGCGTTTCAACGTGACAAGCGTTGCAGCGTGCGGCAACGAACATCCCATAGCCTTGTTGCACTTGTGGGTCATCGCTGTTGCGTTGGGCAGGTACAGATAGCGCGCGTGTATAGAGCAGCACCTTCATCAAGTCTTCATCGCTGATTTCTGGCTGGTTGTTGTGCAGGCTGGCTTGCAGGCAGGTGGGCTGGGCGTCGGTACAGTGGTGCTGTGGGAATAAGCTGCTGACGATGCCGATGTCTCCGTTAAAGGCCGCCGCATTTTGTTGGAACAGGTGCGGTTGGTTGGCCTTCCAGCCAAAGCGCCCGATGGCCTCATGGTTGTTATAAGCGTCCCAGACGATGTTCACTCGCCCGCTGATTTGGTCGTTGTTGCTGTCGCTAGGGTCAGAAAGTTGCATCAGCGTCAGGTCGGGAACGGCCTCTAGCAACCCTAGCCCGATCATCTGGTTGGCAATGCGCGGGGAAAGCATCACATCTGGGCTGAGTTGCCCATAGCTCAGGCCGTCTAGGGTGAGGGTCGGCTGGCGCAAGCTGTAGGGGGTGCCGTCGGGGAAGGCGCCGGGCAGTTCGGTATAGGTCACTTGTAAGCTGCCTTCTGGCACGACGCCTTCTAGCGCAACGTCTTGGAACTGGCCGCCATAGGTTTGTTCAGCGTGGTTTTCTCCGGTGATGCTTTGTTGTGGCAACGACAGCCGCACCAGCAGGCCAGTTTCGACTTCCCCTTCAAATTGCGGGGGACGCCCGCGCCCATCGCTGAGGTGGCACGTTTCACAAGATGTGGCGTTGAAGATGGGGCCTAAACCGTCATTGGGCGCATCCCCAACCGCAGTCGGTAGCCAATCTTGACCAAACAGTTCATCGCCTGCCTCAAAATCTTCGAGTTGTTCGGCGGTCAACCCCGGGATGGGGATTTCAAAGGCATCTTCTGCACTGCTAAAGGCCGTTGCCAACCCACCTAACGCGGGGCTAGGCATGTCACTTTGCCCAACGACGCTCTGTGCAATGCCAAAGACGGTGCAAAGGACGGCAAGGCTCAATAAGAGGGCGCTGATTCGCGGTAAGAGTAGCTTTCTCATGGGGGTGGAATCCTTAAAATTATGCTGAAAAAAGACAGGCTAAGTATAGCACAGGAATAAACCCATCATATCCGCAAATCAGCGTATCATTGGGCGGGAATACAGACTGTTTACACATTTACCACAGAATTTACAGATGGGGGG
>JBMOFU010000286.1:0-5140 GCA_049318725.1 Phototrophicaceae bacterium
GGGGCATGATGCATCATGCCCCTACAAAAGGTCACGATTCTGTAGGGGGCGGCCTATGTGCCGCCCCACCGAAAACGGAGGCACACACAGGTGCCTCCCTACCTAAAAACGCGATCTATACCGTTATGACGCCATCTTATTTTGATGCGATTGCCCTTGCTATACCCACTTGTAAACTTCCAGCTTGGTTCCGGTGATGGCCGATGCGCGGTCTGAGGCCAAGAACAACAGCGTTTCGGCAATTTCTTCGGGCTTAACCCACTTTTCCGCGTTTTGTTCGCCCATGCTGCTGCGGTTGGCGGGCGTATCTATAATGCTCGGCAAAATGCAGTTGATACGGATTCTGGCATCGCGCAGTTCGTCGGCCATCGCCTCTACAATGCGGATCACAGCGTCTTTGCTGGCAGAATACGCCGCGCTGTTTTTCGTCCCCTTAAGGGCGGGCTTGGCAGAAACCGCCACCAGCGCGCCCTTCACGCCCATTGCGACCATCTGCGCGGCTACCTTGCCGCACACGATATAGGTCGCGGTGGCGTTGAGCGCGATCATGTTGTGCCACACGTCAAGGTGGCCTTCATGCACAGGCCCCGGCATGGCAAACCCGCCTGCGATGTGTAGCAGCACGTCAATTTGGCCGAAGCGCGCCACAGTTGCGGCAATGGCGGCGTCTACTGACGCTTCATCGGTGATGTTGACCGCCAACCCTAGCGCGTTGGCTTGCCCGACGGCTTCTACCAATGGGTTCAAATGGTCTAGGGATAAATCCCACAGCGACAATTTTGCGTCGGCTTCGGCAAAGCGTCGCGCCACCACCTTGCCTAATCCGCCTGCTGCGCCAGTAATGACCACCACTTTGTTGCTATATTCGCCCATAGAAAACCCCCTATTATACGGTTGATATGAATGAGAAATTACATCGGTAGGGGCGCAATATATTGCGCCCCTACGGGTCATAATGGTTCCGTAGGGGCATGACGCGCCATGCCCCTACGAATGCGAACGCCCCTACGAATACAGAGGCCTGTTTATTTCTTCTTCAACGGTTTGCTGCCATCCCCAAACAACTGTTCCAGTTCCTCGTCGCTGGTTTCTACGGCAAGCAGGTCGTCTACTGTCCGTTCCTTTGCGCGGATTTGGGGTTTAGCCGCCTCACGCTGCCCAAAGCCAAACAATCCACGCCGACGGGGGGCTTCCTCGGCAGGATTCGCCTTGCGGCGGACGCTGCCCATCACATCGGCGGCGCTGATGCGCGGGCGCTCAGTGGCAGGCTGGAGTAGTTCGTCGGGGATTTCTTCTGGCACCACGCCAGAGGCCATCGCCAACCACAAGATCAACTGCAACGAGCGCTTTTTCAGGTCATCGGCCAAAGACAGTGGCCGCCCGCGTGTGTCTATGATGATGCCGGCCAACCCTCCGTTGACGGTGGTAGTAATTGCGCCGCGCCCATCAATCCGTACCCCGCGTTGAAGCATGTTCAAGCGCACTTTGGCCTTGTTGCCCGGCGGCAACTCGATAAACGTTAGTTCGCCGCCGTCTATCTTGTCGTCGTAGCGCTCGCCGTTTTCATAGTCAATCCGCACGCGCACCGCCGCACGCCGCAGGGCAGGCGCACCTTCTAGGGAAAATACCGTGCCGATGCGCTCTAGGTTGTTGCCGTCCAGCAGTTGCACGACGGTTTCTGGCGAAACATACGCCAGCGCGCCCAACGCGGGAATCAGGCCGTTGGGGTCAGTCAAGAGGTCGGTCAATCCTTTGGGCTGGAAGATGTCTAGCAGCAGCATGGCGGTGATGGCCGGGTTGCCCGTGCCAGCCAGCGCGCTCCCTGCGGCAATCAATAATTCCAGCGACGGCGGGGTTTTCACCCACTCTGGCCGCTGCTTGGTGAGCATTTCTTGAACGGTGGCGCGCAGCAGGGCATATTCAAGGTACAACTCGCGCTGGTTGATCGGGATCGTAGACGGGCGTAGGCTCTTGTTTAGCGCGTAATTGAGCAAATCCGCTTCGGCAATGCTAAACGGAATCCAGCGGCGGATCAGGTCTAGTGGCACGTTCTGGACGATGCCGGGCGCGTTTAAGCCCAAGCCTAAATCGGTACGGATGGCTGTGCGCGTCTTTTGATGGCTGTGGGTGGCGAGTACGCTGGTGGCGCTGCCTACGTCTACGGCGGCGATGCCGTCTACCTTGCGCTGGCGTGAGCGGCCTAAATACTCCGTGATGACGGTGTAGCTTTGCGCCGTCGGGAGCAAGCCAAGCGCGGTCATCTTGCCGACTTCACCGAAGCCGCTCCCCTGCGAGGCTTTATAGTCGTCAAACGCCAGCCCCAACTGCAATTGGGCGGCGTCGAGGTCTTCTTCTTCCAACGACGGGCGGACGTTATCCGCCACAAAGACGCGCGTGAGTTCGCCAAAGCGCCCCTTGACGGTATCGGCAAGGTTGCTGTTACCCGCATACAGCAGACGCGGGCGGCGTTCTGGCGCCATGCTGTTGATTGCCATTTCCACCAAGCCCAATACATCTAGCAGCGGGTCAGTGGCGCCGCCTTCTGTGCCGCCTGTGACAAAGATTAAATCGGGCTGAGACAGCAAAATGGCGTTGAGCTTTTCTTCAGCGCTGCGCTCATCGTATAAACTGAGTGTGTCTACAATGTTGACGTAAGTGCCGTCGGCGGCACGGCGGCCACTTTCGATGCTCAGGCCGGGCATCAAGCCGACCAAGACCGCCCGCAGGCTGCGGCCACCGCTGGCGGTAGCGATAAAGTAATCTACGCCGCTTTGGTTTTGGGTCTCTGGCGTGATGATGTTGCCGTCTTTGTCCATGAGCGTGCGGCCAGTGACGCGGCCAATTTGTTCAACGGCTTGGCGCAAGCCCAAGCGCACATCGCCTGCGGGGAAGCCGGCGGTACTGCGGACTTCTGCACGGGCGATAAGGCGGTATACGCCGTCTACCACGTCAATCAACAGCGCGCGCGTGTAGACGCTGCCGAAGTCTGTGGCGAGGATGGAATGTGAGTCGGCCATGTCGTTTCCTTTAGCCCCCTATCAACCCGCGAATGATGTCAAACAGGGCGATGAACCGCTCGCCGATGAAGCCTGCCCGCTCACTGAATACGGTGATGGCCGTTCCGATAGCTGCGGCATAGATCGTGCCGAAGGTGATTGCCAACACAATCCCGCCGATGTTGCTCAAGCCGCGCACCAACAGCGGGCGGCGCGTTTCGCCAGTGGGCAAGCGGCGTGCGCTGTACTGGAAGTACACCAACGTGGCAACCACCCCCACAATCGAGATGATGCCGCGCAACCAACCGTCATTGACGCTACGCCCCACGCTCACACTGATCGGAATGAGCGTGCCGCTGACTGCGCCGACCACCGTTACCGCCGCGCCCACGCCAATCAAGAACGCCAGCGTTAAGCGCCGTAAAATCCCCACAATCGGGATGGGCGGCAACAGCAACGACAGCGCCATGATAAACGGCAACGCGCCGATGATGTACCATCCAAGGCCGCCGCGCCCCTGAATTTGATCCAGCCACGGCAGCAAGGCGCTGTCCCAGATCACAACGGCGACAAAGCCGGCAGACAACCCTGCAAAGATATACACCGCCCACCGATAGAGGAACGAGTCACCTATCAGGTAGGAATAAACGAACAGCGTTAGCCCAAACGCCACCCACACGCTTACATCGTTCATGCGTACCCCTACCCTTGTTTCTCGCGGCGCTCACGGAGCGCCCCTAGTGCGGCGAAGATGTTACCAATGGCGATAATCAAGCCAGCGACAATTAGCCCCAAGCGCACGGCAAACACACGGCGTGCGTCCGTCAGGGTGAAGGCTCCGGCGTTTTCGATGCTGAACGCCCCAATTTGGCTTGGCACGCTGAAGGCAATCAATTGAGCGGGGGCAACCGGTTCGGGTACCCCTGCCAACACTTGGCGCTCGGTGATGTTGGCGTCAAGCGCCAACGCCTCAAACGGTGCATAGGCGTTACGGCCATCGGGCAACAGCACTTGCACCCAATCGCCGTCTTCGGCCAATGCCAGCACATCGGTCACGACACCTACCGCCAGATTATCCACAACAGCGGCGGCCTCTGACGGCGCATCCACTAGCGGGACGGCGGCACCCGTGTTGGCAATGGCGCGTGGGATGTTGCTCAAGCCAGCGTCAATGTCCCCCGTAAGCTGGCTGATGGTGCGCTCGGTGAAGCCTAAGCGCCCATCGGGGAGCCGAACAAGGTACCATTCGTTGCTGTCTGTGCCAGTTTGCACCCCCAGCGCGACCAGTTGCGCGTCTTGCGGGAAGGTGTCTAGCACTTCGCTGGCGGGGTCGGCGCTGGTATAGACGGGGTTATTGGCAACCCCCGTCAGGCTTACATAGGCATATTCAACGCCGTTGGGGGCGCTGTCTACGGCCATGAACTCGGCCTGAATCCAGCCGACTTCTGCTGCGCCGACCTGCCCTGCCGGAACCCTAAAGCTGACCCAACTCCCATCGGGGTTTGCCCCTAACGGGATCACCCGCACACCAGGCGCGAGTTCCCCAAGTACGTTGAACAGCACATCGGGGCCACTGTAGATCGGCAACGGTGCAGTTTGGGCGGGGTTGAGCATGGCAAAGTTGCGCGGCGGCGTGTTCAACTCTCGGATAATCTCAGTGGTGGTAATCAACACAGGTTCGGTGGCGGCGGCTACCACTTCGGTGGGGACGGCAGTCACTTCGACCACAATCTGTTCCACGCGGATGAAGTTGGCGGCCACAAAGCCCGTTGTGCCGTCGGGCAAGCGGACTTCTACCCAGTCGTCGCCGGGGGTGATGACCTCTAGCACATCGTTGGGCGCGGCCACCCCTACCCGTTCACCGAATTGTGACGGTTCAGCGCGCACGTTGACGTTCGCCGTGGCGGTGATCGTCCCGCGGCTGGCGGTGGTCGTGGTGGGGACTGGCGTAGTGGCGACAACGCCACTCACGGGGAAGGCGTCTTCGGCACTCATGCTCGGGAAGACTTCTACCACCACATCATCGGCACTGACGAAGCCCAAGACATCCCCCGCCAAACGCACGATGAGAAAGGTCTGCGAAAGGTCGGCGCTGGTCTGGAATCCGCGCACGGCCACCGTTGCGCCCGGTTGTAGCGTGCCGA
>JBMOFU010000287.1:0-5111 GCA_049318725.1 Phototrophicaceae bacterium
TACCTCAACCGCACGATCCGCGCCGCCGCCCTGCTGGATTACAACACAGGCTTTAACCCGACCGTCAGCGCAGCGGGGTTGAGCATCCCCGGCAAACTGGTACCGCTCGATCAAGTGGTGATTTTAGAGCGTGTCGGCACAGAATATCGCCTCATTGACCGCATTACCCCAGATGACCCGTACATCGTCCAGTGGCAGGACGGCATCACCGAACTGCGGAGCAACCCAGAGCGAATCTTGCCGCCTTCGGGTGAGCCGAACCGCTTTCATCGCATTATTGGCTTAAATCCAACAGAGGAAGTCCCTTAATATGTCAATTATGACACTGCGTCGTACATGGGTGATTTTTCTCAGTGTATTTGCATTGTTGCTGGTCTACAGCGTGGCGGCAACCCTGCTGTTAGACCGTAAAGGCTATAGCGACGATGACTGGGCTAATATTAGTTTCCCGTTTTGGGATCCAATCCCTAAAGCGTTTACAGAGGGCGCAATCATGCAGCGCCGCCCTATACAGAGTGTTTGGTATGGCCTGACACTGAAAGCGGTTAACTACAATGACCAAGCCACATTTTTCCTGTCCTTAGGTCTAAATATAGCCAATAGCCTCTTGATGGGGGTTGCACTCAACCAAGCCTTCCCGAATCGCAAGCTACTGATGACAGTTGCAATATTATTTGCATTCTTTTTGCCCATGCGTACTTCAATGACTTATATGCTCAGCGCAGATAATCTTAGATTAGCTGTTTTACTTTATTGGCTAAGTGTGATTGGGTTTCAGTATCAAGCGCAACGCCCTCAAATTTTTACCCCCCCCTTATTGCCTACCCTTGCATTTATGTTGGCGATGCTTAGCTATGAGGCGGTTGCGGCAATGCCAGTTGCTACCGCCTTACTGGTTTTGCCCGTTTATTTGCGTTATCAACCCGTCAACCCCTTTTGGGAAAGGGTGGGTTTAGCCATACAACTTACTCTAACGCATGGCATTGCCTATGTCGGCTACCTATATATCCGTTCTGTGTACAACATTACTTCGCCCTTTGCTCTTAACTTTGGGCAAGTGATACCAAACTATGGGCAATATTTTGCAATCTTATTCGAGTACCTCTATCAACCCTTACAATCCGTATTGGTACTTCGTGATCCAATTGCTTTAGTAGTTGGAGTCATTATAGTATTCGTTATTTTGGGTATGGTAACTATATTCTTTAGAGAACTATCCCCTGACTTAACACACGTAAGCTGGCTCAATAGCACACCTTATATTGCATTTGTCTTTATTACAATGATACTGTTTGGATTGCTGCCGTTTTCTATTTACGGAATTTCTGTTACATCTTCTTCTAATAGCTTTGATGCGCGGGTCTATAGTTTCGCTGCTTTTGGCATAGCAGGATTATTGAGCGTGCTTGTGGAGCGTGCATCTCGTTTCCGCAAGTCTACTTTTCGTTTCGCAACCTATGGCCTAGTGGCGCTTTCATGTGGGGTACTCGTAAGCTATCACATGGGGCTAAGGTTAAGTTGGCAACAAAATGCAGATATGCGTCCAGACATGGCAAGAAATTTATTGAATGTTGTGCCAAATATTGCTGACGATACTACCCTGCTTATGATTCACCCATCAGATGAGCATGTCATTGATTATTATATGCAGATGTTCTATCAAAATCGCAGTTTGCGTGCGCTTACAATCACTTTAGATCCGCAATTCCCGATCAATGTACAAGTTGGCACAAATGGGGTAAGTACCCCCGGCAAACTTGTTCCGCATAATCAGGTACTCATCATTGAGCAAAGCAGCACAGAATATCGCATTATTGATCGCATTACCCCTGCGGATAACTACCAAATTGAGTGGCAAGACGGCATCACCGAACTGCGGAGCAACCCAAAGCGTATCTTGCCGCCTTCAGGTGAGCCGAACCGCTTTCATCGCATTATTGGCTTAAATCCAACAGAGGAAGTCCCTTAATATGCCCATTGAACTCATTTTGTGGGATTTAGACGGCACGCTGTTGCGCGGCAACGGAATCGGGCGGGAGGCCACCCGCCTAGCCATGGAGGCTGTGTACGGCACCAGCGGGAATTTAGCCAATCACCGTTTTGGCGGCAAAACTGACTGGTATACCCTGCTGGAACTGCTCACCCCACTGGCGATCCCGCCAGAAACGGTATCAGCAGAACTGCCGCGTTACGCCCAAGTGTTTGCCGACGCCATGAACCAGCTATTGCCACAATACCGCATTGATCCGTTAGAGGGTGGGCATCAACTGGTGGAGCAACTCACCGCACACCCTACACTGTTGCATGGTGTGGTGACTGGCAATGTATACGCCACATCCCAAATCAAATTGCGGGCGGCCGGCTACCCGCTTGAACGGTTCCCGTTTGGGGCTTACGGCGATGAAGCCATTGAGCGCGCCGAACTCCCCAAATTGGCCTTAGCCCGCGCTGAAAAACACGCCGGACGGACAATTGCCCGCGAAAACGTCTTGATTTTGGGGGACACAGTAGAGGATATTATCGCAGCCCGCGCCAACGGGATGCAGGTCTGCATTGTGGCTGGCGGATTTTCTGACCTTGCGGATTTACAGGCCGCCGCGCCCGATGTCATCATCCCCAGTTTGACGGCCTTTGGGGAAACCTTTGCCGACGCCTTTTGACGCGGATTAGCTTGGCCTGAATTGGTCTATATTGGACATATTCCCAAGCCGCTGCCGCTTGTACGATACGGGCAAATTGACCGCTACCCTTCAACAGTTTTAACGAGGCATAAATCACCATGACAACCCCAGAATTTACCAATGGCAACCCCCCCCATACCGGTAGCGATACCGTCAAGCGTGGCCTAGCGCAAATGCTCAAGGGCGGCGTGATTATGGATGTCATCAACCCTGAACAGGCCAAGATTGCCGAAGATGCTGGCGCGGTGGCAGTAATGGCGCTGGAGCGTGTGCCAGCAGACATCCGCGTGCAGGGCGGCGTCGCCCGCATGAGCGACCCCGACATGATTGACAGCATCATCAGTGCCGTAACCATCCCGGTCATGGCAAAGGCGCGGATCGGCCATTTTGTTGAGGCACAAATTTTGCAGTCGCTCGGCATAGACTACATTGACGAAAGCGAAGTGCTAACCCCCGCCGACGAAGAAAACCACATCAACAAGCACAAGTTCACCATTCCGTTTGTGTGCGGGGCGCGCAACTTGGGCGAAGCACTGCGCCGCATTAACGAAGGCGCGGCCATGATCCGCACGAAGGGCGAAGCCGGCACAGGGGATGTGGTCGAAGCCGTCCGTCACGCCCGTGCGATGTACCGCGAAATCCGCAAGTTGACCAGCATGGACGAAAACGAGATGTTCACCTACGCCAAAGACATTGGCGCGTCGTTCGCGCTGGTCAAAGAGACCGCTGAACAGGGGCGTTTGCCCGTCGTGAACTTTGCCGCAGGCGGCATTGCTACGCCTGCCGACGCCGCGCTGATGATGCAACTGGGCGTAGATGGGGTGTTCGTGGGCAGTGGCATTTTCAAGAGCGGCGACCCCGCCATGCGTGCGAAGGCCATCGTAGAGGCCACAACCCATTACAACGACCCCGATATTCTGGCGCGTGTGAGTCGTGGTCTAGGGGAAGCGATGGTCGGCATCAACGTCAGCGCAATGCCTGAAAGCCAAAAGATGGCCGGGCGCGGCTGGTAAAGTTGTCGTGAAGGGGGGTAACGTTCACCTTTGACCAAATGCTTGATAGCACGGCCAAGTGTCGTTATCGTGTAAAGAGTAGTTTACCCAAAGGATCAATAAGCAATGCAATTGATGATTCTTCAACCCTGTTGTATGGGCTTCCATCAGTGGCGTTTGCGTTGCTAGTGTCCTAGTTTACGCTTGTTAACAACACACCTCGGTTCTTCGACTGGGGTGTTTTTATTTCTGCCGTTGCCATATGCAGAAAACGCGCCCCGACTATACACAGTTGGGGCGTTGTCGTTATATGCGATTGGGAAACCTGTTTGCTGGATGGATTAAGAAGTGTCCTAAACCGTGAAAAAGAAAACCGAATGAAAGCAAAACCCTCTTTTACCCGTGTGCTGTCCCTGCTGATTGCCATTGTGTTTTCAAGCCTAATGGCTAGTGTGATCGCTGCACAAGGGGATGTTGTTTACGATGAACTACCCGATCTGGGTGGGCGTGAAGTGGTGTTTGCGGTAGAGAACCTGTATCCACCGTTCCAGTTTGAAGGTGCAGATGGAGCCGCCATCAGCTACGAGTATGATTTCATTGCCGAACTTGGGCAGCGCCTGAACTTCGTCCCCGTGTATCAGGCAACCAGCTTCGATGTGCTGATTTCAGCGTTGCGTGAAGGGCAATACGATGCAGGCGTCACAGGCATCAGCATTCGGGATGAACGCCATTCGGTAGTGGATTTCAGCGTTCCATACATCAATTTGGATCAATACCTATTGGTGTGTGTCGGTGAGGATCGCTTTACCAGCTTGGAAGAATTTGCTGCCAATAAGGACTTGATACTGGGCGTGCAGGCAGGCACCTCTGGCTTTTTTGTCACCGATGGGGCTGTGCCAGAGGAACGGCGGGTGGTCTTCAACGAGTTTGGGGCATTGATTGCTGCGCTGGTCGCAGGCGATATTGATGCCGTCCCCGCAGATGTTTCAGCGGCAGCCGGCTTCATCGGCGCGACGGCAGACGCCCTCGAATTGATTGGCGAACCCATCTCACGCGATGAGTTTGGCATCATCTTCCCGATTGGCAGTGAATTGGTCGAGCCGTTCAATGCTGGCATCGGCAGCGTTCGGGAAGATGGCTTCCTCGACTTCCTTTACAACAAATGGTTCTTTGATTACACACCGGCTTCGTAACTTTTAGCCGCAGGAAAATCTGGTAGGATAGGTGCAAAATCCCTATCCTGCCATAGGATTATTATGGAAATCCCTAAGCCTAACCTACAGAAACGTGCCATCATGCTTCAGCGGATTGTCTACGCTCCGTGGTGGTTGCTAATCGCTGTTTTTCTCATTGTGATGTGTAACTACCCAGAGAGTAGCTAACCCCTTTGGTGACATCCTGCTAGATTTTGTTCCTAGCCCACTCAGGCTGGGTAGTT
>JBMOFU010000288.1:0-5101 GCA_049318725.1 Phototrophicaceae bacterium
ATATAGCGCTGGAAGAACGGCTTCAGGTAGCGCGTTTCAAAGTCCACGATGGTGTGGTCTAGCACGCCAAAATGCTCTGGGCGCAAGACGCGTGGGTTGTTGCCTTCATCCGTCCAGACGCCGTTTGCCTTCCAGACGCACTCGTAGCCGTCGCGCCACAGACGCGCTTCCCCTTCATTCTGGATGACCCACCCCGCCAACTGAATCCCCCACGGGCGCACCTCATAGCGCCGCACCCGCTGCGGATGCCCGGACGCCATGAGCATCCCCTGAAAGGCACTGGGCGCAACGCCCAACCCCAACGGCACATCGCCAAAGGGTTCATCACGGGTGAGGTCGCGCAGTTCGATATACCCGCGAATCGGCTCATTGAAGGTGTCGTAGCCGATGACGTTGGGCAAATCTGCCAACGTTTCTGCAAGGCGTCTGAAGGCGGTTAAATAGTGGCGCTGCAAAAACGATTGCGCGCTTTCGCCTTCGATGAATGTGCGGGGGGCAAAGTCTTCGCTGGCCCAAAAGAGCGTGAACATGGTGGCCGCAGCGTACTTGTAGAAGTTCGTCGGCCAAATCATGCGCGGGAAGGGGTCACCATGTTCTTGATGGGTGATGGCCGCCCCAGTAACGTGTAGTTGGGTTAAGTCCATCCCAACCGCCTCTAGCGTCCAGCCGGGCGCGCCGTCGCCGCCTGTCCAGCGGCTCCATACATCTTGGTGGGGGTCAATAATCACGCGCAGGTTGTACTGATGCGCGACTTCTAACAGTGCATGGAGGTAGTTGAGGTAATCGTCATCGTACAGGCCTGCGCCAGCGTGTTCAAGCGCTTCCCAAGTGACGATAAAGCGCACCACTTGCAAGCCCCACGCTTTGAGGCGGGCAAAATGACTGTGGGCTTCTTCGAGGGGGAAGGGACGCCCAATAAATGACACTTGTTGATGGTCGTAGAAGCCTTCGGCGCGGTAGGTTGAACCGTCTGGCATGACGGGGAACTTGCTGTCCCCACCAAGATTCACCCCACGCAACAAGAGCGTGCGGCCTTGCGCGTCCTTGAACCATAGGCCGTCAGTGTGCATGTGTAGTGGATAGGCGGTCATCTGCACCAGATTCAAGATTCAAGTTATTTGCCTATTTTAACGCCACAACGCCAGACGACACAGGGGTTGTTCTAGGGTAGGGCAATCGCATCAAAATAAGATGGGGGCATAACGGTAGAGAGTGCGTTTTTACGTAGTGAGGCACCTGTGTTGTGCCTCCGTTTTCGGTGGGGTTTAATTTGATTCTCCATTACGTTGCAACCCCGTCAATTCTTCGGCGGTGTAGTGGCAACGGATTTGATGGTCGTTGGGCAGTTCGCGCAACGGTGGGGCATCCGTTTCACAGATCGCGCCGATTTTGCGCGGGCAACGGCTATGGAACCAACATCCCGTTGGGCGGTGCGTTGCGCTAGGCAGTTCCCCATCAAGGCGAATGTTCCCCTGCGGCACATCGGGGTCAGGGACGGGGTTGGCGTTCAGCAGCGCTTCGGTATAAGGGTGCATCGGCGGCGTGGTGACATCCATTGCCGTGCCTTGTTCGATCACCTGCCCCAAGTACATCACCACCACCCAATCGGCCAAGTAGCGGATCACATCAAGGTCGTGCGAGATAATCAGGTAACTTGCGCCCTCTTGGGCGCGCAAGTCTTTGAGCAGGTTCAAAATCACCGCTTGTACGCTGACATCCAGTGAACTGGTGGGTTCGTCTGCCACAACCACCGCCGGACTTGCCGCAAACGCACGGGCAATTGCCACCCGCTGCTTTTCTCCGCCGCTGAGTTGGTCGGGGAAACGGTCATAGTAGGCGTCGGTCAAACCCACTGCGCGCAATAGCCGCAACACTTCTGTTTGGATGTTTTGGCGGCTTGGGTGATCTTGGCTCAACACCTTAAATGCCCGCCCGATGGTTTCTCCGACGGTCATAAACGGGTTGAGCGCGTCGCCGGGGTTCTGGAAGATCATCTGCAAGTTACGCAGTTCGTCTAGTTCGCGGCGGTCAAGCCGATTGCTAATCTGCGCGTTGAGTAGCTCGGTGGTGCCGCTAGTGGCGGTATACAAGGCCATGATCGAGCGCGCTAACGTTGTTTTGCCGCTGCCACTTTCACCGACTAGCCCTAGCGTACTGCGGCGGTTGATGCGGATCGAAACATCATCCACCGCATGGACGACTTCCCCTTCACGCCCAGTCAACACATCTAACAGCGAACGTTCCCCAAAGTTCTTGCGGATGTCAAAGGTTTCTAGCACTTGGCTTAACTCTACAGGCGCTTCTGCCAGTTTGCCCGGCGGCGCGTTCTTGGGGATGATCGTGCCGTCACGGACTTCTTTCCAGCGCCAGCAGCGTACTTGGCGGCCATCTTCAGTCATTTCGATGGGCGGCTTCTCGCTACGGCATTGGTCTATTGCCACTGGGCAACGGTCATGGAACACACATCCCTGCGGGCGTTCGGCCAAGCTGGGCGCAACGCCGGCAATTGTACTCAGCCGATCGCCGGCATCACTGGCACGCGGCAGGCTTGCCAGTAATCCAACCGTGTAGGGGTGCAACGGTTGGGCAAATAGCGACTTGATCGGCGCGTTTTCCATCGTTTCGCCCGCGTACAACACCGTCACGGTATCGCACAGTTGCACCACCGTCCCCAGATCGTGGCTGACGTAAAGCGCCGCTGCGCCGTCCTTTTGGATCAACTCACGGACGAGATCAAGGATCACCGCCTGCGTGGTCACATCTAACGCCGTCGTCGGCTCATCCAAGATCAACAGGCGCGGGCGGGTACTCAGCGCGAGGGCGATCATCACCCGCTGCTGCATCCCACCGCTTAAGTGATGGGGGAAGTTATCCAAGATGGCGTCGGGATTGGCAATTTTCACATCGGTTAGCGCTTCACGGGCGCGTTGGAGGGCGTCGGCGCGTGACAGCCCTAAGTGGCGCTCGGTGGATTCGGCCATCTGTTCGCCAATCTTGAGCGCCGGATTCAGTGCATCCAGCGGATTTTGCGGTACAAGCCCAATCTGACTCCCCCACAGGGCGCGCATCTGGTCAGGGGTATGTTGGGTGATGTCTTGACCGTTGAACCAGAGCGTGCCTTCGGCAATGCGGGCGTTCTTGGCAAGGTACTTCATCAAGCCCAAGCCGAGCGTGCTTTTACCGCTGCCGCTTTCTCCCACAAGGCCATGAATATGCAACGGCGCAATGCTCAAGCTGACATCCCGCACGGCGCTTAACCAGCGGCGGCCAATGCGATATTCAATGGTCAACGATTCCGCACGGAGGATAGAAGAATTTGTATTAATCATCTGATAAAAGAGGTGACTTTGGCGGGATAAAATCTGTGATCGGTTTCAACGTTACCAATTCCCCTGCGGCGGCCTTCGCTTGCTTATTGTCTACTGTAATGAGCGGAGCTTTCAAGCCTTTGGCAAGTGCGATAAACAAACAGTCATAAATCGCCAGTTGATACTTTACAGCAATGACAAAACTGTCGTCTAAAATATCACGGACAGGTCGCACATCTAGCGGCAGCAAATTCAATTCTGCTAATTTTTCTCTTGCATCTTCAAGTGCAACACCTTCAAAGCGAACATGCTTCCACAAAACATTGGTACACTCTGTCAAGCCGATTTCAGGCACGATCAAACGATTGCCAGTTTTAAGGGTTTTCAGCAAGTTTACTACAAACGGGCTATATGATTCACGAACAAAACCTTGAACTAATATGCTACTATCCACAACATAATCTGTCATCGGTCACGATCTTCCCGAATATATTCCAGCGAAGATTTTGCGCCCAGCGGCAATGTTAGTAGCGTGGCCTCGATTTTAGCCAATAAATCATCTAAGGCTGTGTCACTTAATGGGCGGATCGTTTCAGCAAGTTTTGTGTCAATCGCTTGGTCAACGAATTGTCTTAAGTCGTCTACACTGAAATCTGCAACTTTATCGGGGAACATGAGTCACCTCCCTCAAACACTGTATATGGTCTATTCCATTATAGCCCAATTACCCCTCATAGCGCAGCACGCGGCGCAGGCCGTCGCTCATCAGGTTGAGGCTAATGATAAATAGCACAATCGCCCCCGCAGGGAACCATAACGCCCACGGGCTAGTCACCAGCTTGTCACGGGCGTCTAGTACCATCCGCCCCCACTCTGGGGAAGGCGGCTGCACACCCAAGCCCAAAAACCCCAAGCTGGCGACTAAGAAAATCGCATAGCTGAGGCGCAGGCTGGCTTCAACAATCAGCGCAGGGAGTACGCTTGGCAAAATTTCGCGGAACAGAATATAGGGCGCTTTTTCGCCGCGCAAGCGTGCCGCCTCTACAAACCCGCGATCCCGCACATTCAGCGTTGCGCTACGGATCACACGGGCGACGATGGGCAAATACAGCACGACAATCACCAATAAGATGCTTAAGTTGGTCGCGCCAACGCGCTCAATGAAGGGGTTATCGAGTTCAATCAACACCGGCACAATCGTGGTGAGCATCACCAGCGCCAACACCAGCGCAGGCAACGCCAACAGCGTATCTAAGGCGCGGCTCCCCCACTCATCAAACCAACCGCCAAAGTAGCCGAGCGCCAAACCGAGCGCCGTCCCCAACGTGACCGAAATCAGCGTAGCAACGGCAGGCAACCCAATGGTATCTCGCGCACCCGTCATCACACGGCTGAATACATCACGGCCTTTATCGTCGGTGCCGAACCAATGCGCGGCACTCGGTGGGAGTTCCTTGAGGGTGCGGCGGTCTTCACCGCGTAACACTTGGTCATACGGATAGGGGGAAATCATCGGGCCGACAAACGCCAACATCACAAACCCGATCACCAACAGCATCCCGATCAACGACAGCGGGTAACGTACCATCCCGCGCAAAAACCCCACGCTCCCATCCCAGAATCGGCGCCAGCCAGAGCGTATCATCGGTTGTGGATGTTCTGGTGAATTCGCACTAATGCTTACCATCGGCAATCGCCTCCCTAATCGGTGAACGGTTGGGGTGTATATGATAGATCATAGGGGCGAGACATGTCTCGCCCCATGAGACCCTCTTGCTAAGGGGCTACGTAAC
>JBMOFU010000289.1:0-5080 GCA_049318725.1 Phototrophicaceae bacterium
ACAGCAAGCGCCTGTTGCTGCGCCTGAATTGACGCTAGCCGAACAAGTCCAGCGTGACCCGCTTGGCTGGCTAGGCCGTTCAGCGGGGTATAGCGACGGTGAACGCTGGTGGGAACACGTCATCGAACAGCGGCGCGAAGACCTTGCAGGTGTGTTCCAAGCGGTGCTAGAGGCCATGACTGCGCTGCGAGAAACCGCTGGCGAAGTGACCGACATCAACGAAGCGCGGCGCGAAGCCACCATGCGGACGAAAATCCGTGCGGCACAGGCCGAAGGCTTTCAACGGATTGCGGTCGTGTGTGGGGCATGGCATACCCCAGCCTTAGATGAAACGACGTTTTTGTGGCACAGTGCCGAACAAGACGCCGCCACGCTGGAAGGCTTGCCCACTGCTGAAGTCAAAGCCACATGGATCCCGTGGACGCATGGACGCCTTTCCCGCGAAAGCGGCTACGGCGCCGGGATCGAGTCGCCCGGCTGGTACCATCACCTGTGGACGCACGAGCAAGATATTGTGATCCACTGGCTCACGCGGGTGGCGGCGCTGTTGCGCGAGCAAGACCTTGACGCCAGCACCGCCCAAATCATTGATGCGACACGGCTGGTAGATACCCTAAGCGCTATACGTGGCCTGTCGTTGCCCGGCCTTGAAGAAATGACCGAAGCCATTCAAGCGACAATGGTCTTTGGCGCAGAAACCCCCATGCGCTTGATCCATCAACAATTGATCGTCGGTGAACGGATGGGCAGCGTGCCGCCCGATACGCCGCTTGTGCCGCTGCAACGTGACCTCATGCTGCAAGTTCAGCAATTAGCCAGCCCAAAATCCACCGGCAAAAAGGGCGGCAACTTCTTTGGGCTAGACCCTGAAGAAACGCCGCTCACGCTAGATTTGACCGACCCCAAAGACCTTGCCCGCAGCACGTTGCTCTATCGCCTGCAAGTGCTGAATCTCGAATGGGGCAAACCGCAGCATGACACCATCGCACGGCGCGGTGAAAAAAAAGAAAGCTGGCGCTTGAACTGGCAACCAGAATACGAAATTCGGCTGATTGAACAGAGTGTGTGGGGCAACACTATCGAGGAAGCCGCCAACGCCTCTGTGATTGACCAAGCGAACAAGGCCGAAGATTTGCCCAAACTCACCGAGTTGGTGAATAAGGTCTTAAACGCAGACCTGCCCGACGCGACCCAAGCGCTGATTCGTCAGTTGCAGGCGAAGGCGGCCATCGCCTCTGATATGCACCACTTGATGGACGCGCTGCCGCCGTTGGTGAATGTATTGCGCTACAACAATCGGCGGCACTTTGATATTACTGCGCTTGAGCATGTGGTAGAAGGCATTGCCACGCGCATCAACATTGGCTTGCTGAACGCCTGTAGCGCATTAGATGACGCCGCCGCTGAAGAAATGTTCAAGCGCATAGAGGCCGTGCATGAGGCCGTGCATCTGCTGGAAGAAAGCCACTACCGTGAAGGCTGGTTGATGGCCTTGCGCCGCGTCACCGGTGGCTTGATGGTGCATGGGCTAGTGCGTGGTCGTGGCGCACGGCTGTTGCTCAATAGCCATGCGCTGACCCATGACGCGGTTGCTAACTTGATGCGCTTGGCAATTGCTACTGCTGCTGCCCCTACCGATGCGGCGGCATGGGTCGAAGGCTTTTTGCGCGGCAGCGGGACGATCCTCATCCGCGATGAAGAAATCTTCCGTGTGGTGGATCAATGGGCAAACGGGCTTGCTGAACGCGAGTTCGTTACGCTGTTGCCGCTGTTGCGCCGCACCTTTACGACCTTTCAACCGCCAGAACGCCGCCAAATTGGGGAGCGCGTCAAGCACACGCGGCTGGGCCAGATCACCCCGACCGCGCCAGTACCCGCGGCGGCAGGCGCGCCACAACCCACCCTGACCGACCCACAAAGCATGTGGGTGGCGCTTGAAGAAACTCTATTTCTGCTAGGGTTGTCACTGGATGATAGCGATGATGAAGGGGAATCCTCATGAGTGAAGCCGTACAAAATGAACGGTTGCGCCGCTGGCGCTTGATGCTTGGTGGCTCGCCAGATGGCACGGGGCAGAAACTCAGTGGGCAAGACGCTGAAATGGACGCCGCCTTAGAAGCACTCTACGGCGACGAGCGCGGCCTCAGCAAGGGGCGCTATGGTCAGGGGCAAAGGCGGCGCGGCAAGGGACAAGGACAGGGACAGGGACAAGGGGACGGCGCAGGTGAACTCGGTGAAGGCAACCCGAACGGCAAGGAAGGCAGCTTAGGCGCCAGTAACCTCAATATCGCCCGCTGGCTAGGCGATATTCGCCAATACTTCCCGGCGTCGGTGGTGCGGATTATGCAGCAAGACGCGATGGATCGGCTGGATATGAAGCAATTGTTGATGGAGCCTGAACTGCTGGAGTTGATCGAGCCGGATGTGCATCTGGTGGCAGATTTGATCGCGCTCAACAAGATTATGCCCAACCGCACCAAAGAAACCGCCCGCATCGTCGTGCAAAAAGTGGTGGATGAACTGCAAAAGCGGCTACGCAACCCGCTACAACAGGCGATTCTTGGCAGTTTGAACCGCGCCGAGCGCAACCTCAACCCGCGCCTGCGGGAAATCAACTGGTCACAGACCATCAAGAAGAACCTCAAGCACTATCAAGTAGAAGAAGAAACGATCATCCCAGAAACGATGATCGGCTACGGCAAACGCCGTTCGGCCATGAAGGATATTATCCTGTGCGTTGACCAGTCTGGCTCAATGGCGTCCTCTGTGGTCTATAGCAGCATCTTCGGCGCGGTGATGGCATCCGTGCGGGCGGTTAAGACGCATATGATTGTCTTTGATACCAGCGTGGTAGACCTGACAGAAAACTTAGATGACCCAGTGGAATTGCTGTTCGGCACGCAACTGGGCGGGGGGACAGACATCAACCGCGCATTGGCCTACTGCGAAGGCTTGATCCAGCGCCCGCGTGATACGGTGTTGGTCTTGATTAGCGACCTTTACGAAGGCGGGCGTCAAGATGAAATGTTGCGGCGGGCGGCTAGTATCGTTGCTAGTGGGGTGCAGGTGGTCGCGCTATTGGCCTTGAGCGATGATGGGGCGCCGTCTTACAGCCCTGCCATTGCGTTGGCGATGAAAGAATTAGGCGTGCCGGCCTTTGCCTGTACGCCAGATATGTTCCCAGACTTGATGGCGGCGGCAATCAACCGTGAAGATATGGGGCAATGGGCGGCTCGCAATCAGATTGTGACAGCCGGCTAGGGGGGTTGAGGGGGCATCGGGCAACAGGCCATTACCCCCCACGACCTTTGCGCGTCAACAGGTACCACGCGCCATAGTGCCGTTTCGTTAGGGGGAAGTGCGGCTGTTGCGGATGATCTCGCGGGCAACTTCAACAGTCTTGGCGGTGTACCAGCGCTTTGCCCCGACCACGCGCCGCATCATCTGCACCAACATCTCGACAAAGCCGTTAGCGGCTACCACCACAACCATACCGTCAAAGCCGCGCTCAGAAGCGTCTCGATCCATACGGCTGTTGACACTCGTCAATGCAGAAAACAAGCCCTGTGGCATGGTCGTGCTTTTAGACACCACCACCAACACATCCACGTCATATTCCACGCTCCAGCCTAGCTCGGCGCTGATGGCTTGTGCGCTCCAAAAGTCTTCCATCGTAAAGCGACCTTCAAAATCCCAGCGCACAGTGCTTTTGCGGGTATCATCCCAAGAGACCTGAATTGGCACGGTCGTCATCCCCTGATAGGCAATAGATTTTCATTCAGTTATATTATGCAATAAACCGTCAGTTTGTGCAATCTTTAGCGCGGCCATTTAGGGGAATTGCGTGATCTGGCCGAATTTCGAGCGGGTCGGCGTTCTGCTGTGGGGGCATGGCGCGCTAGAATATTTGTTGCTATATTTAAGACACATTATATAATTACCCTGATTGCGAGTGACCAATTTTGCCACAAAGACGGACGACACAGGTGTCGTCCCTACAAAATCGTTGCAATCCTACAACATCCTGTAGGGACAAGACCTGCCTTGTCCGCAAAACAGTCCAAAAACATGAACGAGCAATCATCGTAATTTATGTGCAATCATTTTAGCCTGCGACATACGGAGCGCGCATATGTGTCGAAACATCAAACCCCTGTTCAATTTTGAGCCGCCTGTCAACGACGACGAAGTGTTGGCCGCCGCGTTACAATATGTACGCAAAATCAGCGGCTTCAATAAGCCCTCTAAAGCCAATGAAGCCGCCTTTTACGCGGCTGTTCAAGAGGTCGCTGCCGCCTCTCACAAACTGATGGCCTCACTCGAAACCAACGTGCCGCCCAAAAACCGCGAAGCAGAGGGCGCAAAGGCAAAGGCACGTTCGCTAAAAAGATTCGCCAGTTGAAGGGTAAGCCCTGAACAATCAATTAAGGAAGAAGATTATGCGTCAGATTGTCGTTACAGAATTTATATCACTCGATGGCGTTATCGAAGCGCCGTCATGGACTGCACCCTATTGGAATGATGAGATTGCCAAGTTCAAGGGCGCAGAAACGACCGCCAGCGACGCCTTGTTGTTGGGGCGTGTGACCTATCAAGGGTTTGCAGCCGCTTGGCCGCAAAGCCAAGATGAAGGCGCGCCTTACTTCAATGGCGTTCGCAAATATGTGGTGTCTACCACACTAGACGAAGCCACATGGAACAATTCTGTGCTGATTAAAGACAACATCGCAGAAGCAATCGCAAAACTCAAGCAACAAGACGGCCAAGACATTATCGTGTATGGCAGTGGGGCGCTGGTTCAAACCTTGATGCAGCATCACCTCGTAGATCGCTTGCGCTTGCTGGTCTATCCAGTGGTCATTGGCACAGGCAAGCGCCTGTTTGAGGGGGGCATCCCCGCAACGCTGAAGCTGCTGGAATGTCAAGCCCTGAGCGGTGGCGTGGTCGCGTTGATCTATCAACCTGAACCCGCATCATAAAGCCTAGAGAATATTCACACGCGGAGATTTGTAGGGGCATGATGTGTCATGCCCCATGTGTACCTACTTAACACGATCATGCACATTTTCGGGTTTTTAGG
>JBMOFU010000290.1:0-5006 GCA_049318725.1 Phototrophicaceae bacterium
GATGAGGGATGAGAGCCTGTTTAAGATCAGAAAGATAGGGTTATAAAAGGTCTCACGGACGTGGCAGGCCACGCCCCTACAATTGAATGTACCTGTAGGGGCGACATCTGTGTCGCCCGTAAAACCGACAGCCCACGTTGTTGTGGGCAGCTACGCCCCTAATATTTCACGACATTGCCGTTATAAAACACGCTCTGAGGGATGAGGGATGTGTAGGGGCATGATGCATCATGCCCCTACACATATCCCCGTATGCGAATTTATTTTGTCACCCTCATATTTGATGCAATCGCCCTAGTAACTTGAATCTTGCGCCCTGAATCTTGTAAGCGCTATAGTTACGCACCGCCTTACACATACCCGCAGTTAATGATCGGATGGGCAATATGTCCTTTCTTGTGCCGTTGGCCTTTGTCGGTAGCCTGCTTTCGATCCCTGTGATTTTGCTGTACATGCTCCGCTTGCGCCGCCAAGACGTGATGGTGTCTTCGACGTTTTTATGGCAACAGGTGTTACAAGACAACGAAGCGAACTCGCCATGGCAACGGTTGCGGCGCAATTGGCTGTTGTTGCTCCAACTGCTGATTTTAGCGCTGTTGGTGTTTGCTTTGGCGCGCCCGTTTATCATTGTGCCAACGGTGTCTACTGGGCAAATCGTCTTGTTGATTGACGCTTCGGCCAGCATGAGCGCCACCGACCTCAACGGCCAAACACGCCTAGAGGCCGCCAAAGCCCGCGCCCAAACGATTGTCGGCGCACTCAGCGGCAATGACCGCGTGACGGTGATCCGTGTGGCGGACGTGCCAGAGGTGATCTCCCCAGAAAGCCGAGATCGGCTGGCACTGCGCGACGCCATCAGCCGCATTATCCCCTCTAGCGCGCCGTCGGATTGGGGCGCAGCGCTCACGCTGGCAACAGGGATTGCCGAAGGCGAAGACTTCAGTGTGGTCATCCTCAGTGACGGTAACTTGGGCGATGTAACCGCGCTCCCCGGCGTGGCAGGCGATATTGAGTACATCCCCATTGGCGAAAACGCGGGCAACATCGCTATCAGCGCCTTAGCCACCCGTGCGCTGGCCGGGGGCAGCCCGCAACTGTTTACGCAACTGACCAACTACGGCACATCCCCCGCAGAAGTGGTGTTCAGCTTACGCATAGACGGCGTGCTAGACAGCAGCGAACGCTATACCCTGCCCGCCAATAGCAGCATCCCGATTGTGATAGAAACGCTCCCCGAAGGCTTCGAGGTCATCCAAGCGCAATTGATCGCGGCGGCCAATAGCACTACTGAAGACTATCTAGCGTTAGATAACAGCGCGTGGGCAGTAGCGGACTCTGGCGGCGTGATCGAAGCATTGATGATCTCGCCCGGCGGCTTGTTCCTAGACCGCGTATTGGGGAGCTTGCCAACCGTCCGTCACCTGTTAAGCGATGTGCAGCAGGGCGTGCCGTCACGCGACTTTGACCTGTACATCTTCGATAGCTACCTGCCCACCGAACTCCCCGACGGGGATATGCTCATCATCAATCCGCCGCGCAGCACCAACATCTTTACGTTGGGTGAACCCAGTGAAGACACTCTAAACCCGGTCGTACAGCCCAACGACACCCGCACTGCCTTCTTGGACTTCGATAGCGTCAACATCCGTGCGTTTCGTCCCGTCAATGCCGATTGGCTAGAGCCGCTGGTCACAGTAGACGGTGGCGCGGTGATCCTTGCCGGAGAAAACGCGGGTCGCCAAATCGCCGTGATTGCCTTCCCGCTGGAAGAAAGCGACCTGCCGCTGCAAATCGCCTTCCCGATTTTGATTAACAACCTCATGGACTGGTTCCAGCCCGAAACGCTAACCTTGCCAGCGGGCAACCTTGTGGCTGGAGACTCAATTCCGTTGCAATTGCCCGCCACCGCCACCCGCGCCACCATCACCACGCCAAGCGGCGCCACCCGCGACTATACCGCCACGGGCGAGGTGATCCTCTATAGCGACACTGCCCAACTGGGCGTCTATCGTGTTGCGGCCTATGCCAATAACCGCCTGATTCAGCAGGGGGCGTTTGCCGTGAACCTGTTCGCGCCCAATGAAAGCGCCATTGCCCCGCACGCAACGATCCAACTCGGTGAGGTCGAAATCCAGCAGAGCGCGCAGGAAGAAGTCGGTCAACGCGAATTGTGGATTTGGCTGGCGTTGGCGGCCTTGTTGATCCTGATGCTAGAGTGGTGGGTGCATCATCGGCGCATCAGCGGGGCAGATCGGTCTGTGGCAGTGTTTGGGCGGGGGTAAGAAACCATTTAGGAATAGCAGAGAAGGAAAATACACCATGACAGATTCACCCACACTCGAAAAATTGATACTTGAAGCTGAACACCTCTCTACAGATGAGCAATTTGCATTGGTCAGTGCGTTGCTTTCCCGATTGCGTGTTCAACATGAACCGATACAACCAAAGCGCTCGCTATATGGTCTGGTTAAAGATACAGGCAATGCGCCTTCTGCGGCGGACATAGATCACGCACGACAAGAAATGTGGGGGAACTTCCCACGAGAGGATATTTGATGTTAAGCGCTATAGCGGACACCCACGCAGGTACAAAGTCCCTCTCCCGTAGGGGGAGGGATTTAGGGAGGGGTATACCCTGCCTTTACCGCTTAAACCACGCCATCCAGTAGGTATCAAGGTATTCGCCGTCTTTGTAGATCGCCTGCCGAAAGTGACCTTCCACCACAAAGCCCATCCGCAAATAGAGCGCCACCGCCCGCACGTTGCGGGTAAAGACCTCTAGCTCTACCCGCCGAACCTGCGGATGGTGGCGCGCCCACAGCAACACCCCCTCAATCAGCGCGCTGCCAATGCCACGCCCGCGCCATTGGGCATCTACGGTGATCCCCAAGCGGACGACGTGGTGCCGCGCTACCCGCCCTTCGGTGCTGCACGACACCAGCCCTATCACCGCTTGGCTAGGCTCAACCACCGCCACCAACATCACGGTATTGGGCGTTTCTTGCATTTGGCGGATGTATTCGCGTTCTTGGGCGTCGGTGTAGTTGAACTCTTGCGGGGTACTCACGTAGTTATTGCGCGGTTCGGTCAATGCCCGTTGCATCATCTTGAGGGTGCTAGGGGCATCGTTCGGAACCGCCTCACGGATCACGACATGGGCAGGCAGGGTCACAGCAGGTCATCCAATCTGGCGGCATACGGGCAAGGCATTTTACCCGTTGATGAGCTGCTCGGCAACATCTAGCCCGCTCATCAGCGCGCCGTGTACGGTGGAGGGATAGCGACGGTGGGTCGCTTCCCCCGCAAAGAACAGCACATCGTTCACGGGGTCGGCCAATGCTTCGCGGTCATCTAGGCTGGCGCCCACCGGATAGTACGAGTAAGCCCCTAGCGCGAACGGGTCGCTACGCCAGCGGCTGATAAGGGCTGCATTGGGCGCAACGACTTCATCGTACATATCGCGTAGCACCTGTAGCGCGCCCTCAATCACTTCAGCATCGCTCATGCGCTCGATCCGTTCCGCCTGCGCCCCCGAACAGAAACCGAGTAAAACGGGTTGCCCTAGCACAGGGGCAAAGTTGAAGAACGCCCCCCAGCGCGTCGGGGTATCATCAGCATGGGCAATCACCGTCACATCATCGTCCCAGAACACCTCATCAAAGCGCATCCACAGTTTGTTGAGCAGCCCCATCCCCAAGCGATCTATGGCCTGTTGTTTGCGGCGCGGTAACGGCGGCTCAAACTGCACGCTGCCCGCCTTGAGGACACCTAGCGGCAACGTGATAAGCGCGGCGTCGCCGCTGAAAGTTTGCCCGTTGGCCGTGACCGTAACGCCGCCCGTGCTGTAGCGAACCGATTGCACAGGGGTATTCAGGCGGATGTCTAGCCCTTCGGCCAGCAGGCGCGGTAGCCAGTCATAGCCGTTGGGGAACCACACATCCTCCCCAAGCAGTTCGCCACCTGTGTCCCACGACCACAACGAGAGTTGATCGGCGTCGGCGGCGTACTCTTGTTCTTCTTGCAGCGCAAAGGCCAGCCGCAACAGCGCGATTTCGTCCTCATCAAGGTCTAGCTCTTCGACCGCCTCTGCAAACGCCTCTGCAAGCGAATAGTCTTCGTCGCTATTCTCGCGCAGCCATTCGATTTCGTCGTAGAGGTCTTCATAGTTGGCAAGCAGGTCTTCGAGGTCTTCGTCTAAAGATTCCCCCTCATCATCGTAGACGGTGATGTCTTCATAATCGGTTAGGACGGTTTCGATGTTGTTAGACTCGGCCAGTTCCGCCACCGGATTGCCGCGTATGCCGTGAATCCACGATGCGCCCATGTCCAGCGCAAGGTCGGGGATGTCTCGGTTCGTCCACACCCGCCCGCCAATGCGGTCACGGGCTTCTAACACCGTCACACGCCAACCGGCCTGTTGCGCGGCTTGGGCGGCGGCCAACCCTGCTACCCCCGCCCCGACGACGATTAAATGTTGTGCTTGTGCTTGGGTGGGCTGCGCGACCTTTGCCGCCGCGACCAGCGCCACCACCCGTTGTAAGAACGCGCGTCTGCTCATCATAAAAAACCGATCAACCGCCCTTCACCGAACCAGACAGCAACCCGCGCACAAAGTAGCGTTGCAGCGCAAAGAACACAATCAGCGGCACGACAATCGAAACAAAGGCGCTACTGGTCAAGATTTCCCAGTCGGCGGCGCGGCTACCGAGCATGTCGCGCAGGCGTGAGGTCATCACCACTTGGTCGGCATTTTTGGTCAAGAACACCAACGCCACCAGCAAGTCGTTCCAGACCCACAAGAACTGGAAGATCGAAAACGACGCTAACGCCGGGATCGAAAGCGGCAACACCAACCGGATGAAGATTTCAAAGTGAGACGCGCCGTCAATCTTGGCCGACTCGATGATTTCACGCGGCAACCCACCGATATAGTTCCGCAACAGGTAAATTGCTAAGGGCAGGCCGAAGCCTGTATGCGCCAGCCATATCCCCGGATACGATTTTGC
>JBMOFU010000291.1:0-4994 GCA_049318725.1 Phototrophicaceae bacterium
TAATCGCCGTGAGTTGTGGCCCGTGGCTTTCGCCAGCGGTGAAAAAACGAATTTGCGCCATCGGTTTATGTTACCCCTATAAATCATGTGTGGTGTAGGGGCGACCCGCCGGGTCGCCCCTAGAGACGTTTTGTATGGGGGCAAGACATGTCTTGCCCCTACAGGCGTTTTATATGGGGGCATGGTGCGCCATGCCCCTACACGCCTAATGCTGCTTCAGCGGCGGCGGTCATGACATCTATCGGCGCGTCACGCTCTGCCCAAATTTCAAAGGCCGCCGCGCCTTGACGCACCAGCATCCCTAACCCGCCGATGGTTCGTAAGCCTTGCGATTCAGCCTGTTGCATGATGGCCGTCACACGCGGGCGGTAAACCATATCGTACAGCACCGCCCCAGATGGCATCGGCACGTCCGCCGCCCACGCCGATTCATGCACGTTGGGATGCAACCCGACTGACGTGGCGTTGACGATCAAATCTGCGCCTGCGGTGGCGGCCTGTTCTAACGATAATACCGCGCCGGGCAGTTCCATGCTGGTGAGCATCTGGTGAGCGGTTGCTGGCGTGCGGTTGACCACCGTCACACTCGCCCCGGCCTGATGCAAGCCATAAAGCGCCGCGCGCGCTGCCCCGCCCGCGCCCAACAGAATCACGCGCATTCCGCGCAACGTTAACCCGTGTGCCTCTAAATCGTTGATGAAGCCGGCCACATCGGTATTGGTGCAGGCGTTGCGCGGCAAGATCAACGTATTGGCCGCGCCGACGCGCTTGGCGATGTCGTCGGCGCGTGTGACTTTGACGACCTCTTGCTTGAAGGGCAGCGTCACATTCAGCCCGATATAGCCGTGCATCATGAACTGTTTGATGCTTGGCCGCAACACGTCCGGCGGGATTTCGTTGGCGTCATACGTCCAGTCGTCCATGCCCAGTGCTTTGTAGGCGGCATTGTGCATGGCCGGACTGATGCTGTGTTTGATCGGCCAACCGATCACGCCTGCGCGGGTGGATTTCATCGCTTACAGCCCCCTTAGGCCATCACGCCTTCATGAATGTTTGCCCCAAGCGCCACCATCACCTCACGGAAGCCGGGGAACGAGTCTCCCGCGCAGGCCGCATCTTGGATCACGGTTTGGCCGCTGGCAATGATACCTGCTACGGTCATGCTCATGGCAATGCGGTGGTCGTCGTGGCTGTCTACAGTGGCGCCACTCAGCGTTTGCGCCCCATCAATGATGAAGCCGTCTTGGGTTTCAGTGATCTTCGCGCCCATCTTGTTCAGTTCGGCGGTCATCACCGCTAGGCGGTCGGTTTCTTTAACGCGCAACTCTTGCGCGTCACGGGCAATCGTGCGGCCTTCGGCACACAGCGCGGCGACCATCAACGCGGGGAACTCGTCAATCATCCGCACGACCACATCGCCGCCGATCTCGACGCCGTGCAATACACTGTGCTGGATTCGCAAATCCCCGACAGGCTCGCCCGCTTCGGTTCCGGTTTCGGTCACGGTGATCTGTGCGCCCATCGCCAGCAACACATCTAACAAGCCTGTGCGGGTGGGGTTGAGGTTCACATGGCGCACGGTAATATCGCTGCCGGGGATGACGCAGCCCGCCACCATCAAGAAGGCCGCCGATGAAAAATCGCCCGGCACGGTGATGTTAAACGGCTGGAGCGTTTTACCGGGCGTGATCGTCACCACTGCGCCGCTGGTGTGGATGTCTGCCCCCATTGCGCGTAACATCGTTTCGGTATGGTCGCGGCTAGGGCCGGGTTCAACGACGGTAGTCGGGCTGTCGGCATACAAGCCCGCCAGCAATACCGCACTCTTGACTTGTGCCGACGCCATCGGCAATTCATAGCGGATGCCGTGCAATGGCGCGGGCGTGATGCTCAATGGGGCGCGGTCAAGCGTGGCGCTGATGTCTGCGCCCATCTGCCGCAGCGGGTCGGTGATGCGCTTCATCGGGCGGCGGCGTAGCTGTTCGCTGCCGTCTAGGATAGAGGCGAACGACTGCCCGGCCATCACCCCCGCCATGAGCCGAATCCCGGTGCCAGCGTTGACGAAATCCAGCGCGGTGCGGCTAGGCTGGAACGCGCCGCCATGCACCGTTAACGTGTTCATGTCGTGGCGGTCTACTTGAATCCCTAGCGCCTGTACTGCGCCGAGCGTGGCTTCGGTGTCGCCAGCGGCCAACCAACCGCGTACTTGAGAAACGCCCGCCGCCATTGCGCCGAACATCACCGCACGGTGGGATAGCGACTTATCCCCCGGCACCTCTGTGGTTCCCGTCAAGGGCGTCTGCGGCTGGATGTGAAACTCGATCTTGTGTTGGCTCATGATTAGTCCGTTTCGCCTCATATTCCTGTTGCCACTGAAGCCGTGCCTCACGCACGGGCTGTAAGAATTGCTCTAGTGCTTTGTATTCGCCAGAAATAAGCATCGCTTCCATGTGGGCTAACTGCACCCGAAACAAGGCCAGCAAGGTCGCTACTGATTGCGGATTGGTGCTAAGAATATCCGTCATCATCGTTAAGTCACTGCCCGCCAAGCGAGAGGTATCCCGAAAGCCGCCCGCCGCCAAGCGCCAAACATCGCTGTCGCGGGTGGCTTCTTGGGCAACCGTCGCCACCAACGCCGCGCTGAGTAGATACGGCAGGTGACTAATGGCGGCCACCACGCGGTCATGGTGAATC
The DNA here is from genome assembly GCA_049318725.1 of Phototrophicaceae bacterium. Classification (GTDB taxonomy): domain Bacteria; phylum Chloroflexota; class Anaerolineae; order Aggregatilineales; family Phototrophicaceae; genus CAIRDJ01. The sequence continues at coordinate 2,695 of JBMOFU010000291.1, forward strand.
GGCTCCATCTCGAACGGCACAGCGCCAAGCGTTTCCACCAGCCCAAGCGCGCGTAACATCGTGGCGGGCGTCGTCCGCCGCGTGGGAGTCAGGACGAAAGGGCGCCCGCGCCATAGCTCGGCGTCGCTTTCCCAAATGCCGCTGCGCTCTTTGCCCGTCATCGGGTGGCCGCCGACGGCCTGTATCCCGACTGGCAACTTGCCCATCGCCTCACAAATATTGCGCTTTGTGCTGCCAATGTCAATAAGCAGGGTATTGGAACGCAAGTAGGAACCAATCCGCTTTTCGAGCATGTCTACAATCACGCGCACTGGCGCGGCCAAGATGACGGTATCGGCTTCGGTCACGCCTGCTTTGAGGTCGTCGGTGGCGTGGTCTACGATGCCGTGTTCCAGCGCATAGCGCCGCGATTCTGGGTTGGGATCAACGGCGGTGATGGTGGCGGCGCTGGCACGCAATGCCAGCGCCATCGAACCGCCCATCAGCCCTAGCCCGACAATTGCAAGATGTTGGGTACGAAAGCCAGCGCTGCTAGACATAAGCCTACATAGACCGCCCGACTGCTTCAGCGACACGAGTTACTTTTGCCATCATCGTCTTGAATTGGTCGTAGGTCAAGGATTGACGGCCATCTGACCACGCCTTAGCGGGTTCGGGATGTACTTCAACAATCAGGCCGTCGGCACCAGCGGCCACCGCACCGAGCGCGACCCCTTCCACATACTCCGATTTACCTACCGCGTGGGAAGGATCAGCGATAATCGGCAGGTGAGTCAATTGTTTGAGGGCGACAATCGCGTTCAGGTCAAAGGTATTGCGCGTTTCCGTCTCGAAGGTGCGGATGCCGCGCTCACACAAGATCACGTTGGGGTTGCCCTGCGCCAAGACGTATTCAGCGGCGAGTAACAAATCTTCCATTGTATTAGACATGCCGCGCTTGAGCAGCACCGTTTTGCCGCTCTTGCCTGCTGCAATCAACAGCGGGTAATTTTGGCTGTTGCGTGCGCCGATCTGCAACACGTCGGCGTATTCGGCCACCAGCGGCACCATGCCGGGTTCCATCACTTCGGTGACAATCGGCAGGCCGCTTTGCTCGCGGGCTTCGGCCAACCACTTGAGGCCGTCTTCGCCGTAGCCCTGAAAGTTGTAGGGCGATGTGCGCGGCTTGAACGCCCCGCCGCGTAGCGCCGTTGCGCCGGCTTCCTTCAGCGCGCAGGCGATTTCAATAATCCCCTCACGCGACTCTACCGAACACGGCCCGGCGATCACCAACACTTGGTCGCCGCCCAAGAGATGCCCGTTCAGCGGCACGCGGGTATTCTGTGGGTTCATCTGCCGCCCGGCCAACTTGTACTTAGAACTGACGCGCACCACACGTTCTACGCCGTTCATGCTGGCGTAATTTTCTTCGCGCTTGGGGGTGGGGGCTTCGCCAATCAAGCCGATGATGGTACGTTCTTCGCCCTGTGACAGGTGGGCGCGGTAGCCTTCGGCCTCAATGCGGCTGACGACGGCATCAATATCATTTTGGGGGCTGTGGGGCTTCATAATCACGATCATTGTTACTCTCCTTTAATGCTCACTCTAAATTTTGGGTAAAGGTCTGGCCGCAGCGTTTCTGCGTCCCCCATGTAGACGTGCTTCACGTCATTGAGGGCTTTTTCTGTGTTCCAGTGAATCAAAATGCGGATGCACATCGGGATGCCGTGCGGCACGGGCGTTTCTTGCGCGCCCATCAAGGCCACTTGACGCCAGCCCATATCGCGGGCGGACTTGGCCGGGAACACCGCGTCAAGGTCTGGCGTGGTGGTGAAGAACACGCTGGCAACATCATCTTCGGCGATCTGGTTCACCTCCACAATGTTTTCTAGTAGGGTACGTGTGGCGTGTAAAATCGCCGCTTCGGTGTTTTCCGTCACGGTGATCGCCCCGCGTACCCCCCGCACTTTCATGGTTCCCACAAGATTTTCCCTCCCTATAAATTGGCATGAAAAAAGCGCAGAGCTTGGCGCCCTGCGCTTTTAGGTCACTTTGAGTTGTCAGACTTACCGACTCAACCTATGCAGCACAAACCGCTCGCCCTAATGCGTCGTTGCTAAAGTAATAATAATAGGGGGCGAAGGCGAATTGCAGCACGACGAAAATCCTAAAGGGTTGATAAGTCATCTTGACCAAACGATAGCACGCCGCCCCGTTGCGCGCAAGGGAATGAAAAAAGTCCAGCGGTTTGTACAAACACAATAGGGCGAATTGCCCAAATCGCGTTAACTGGCTTCATGCGTTGGCATGAGTCCCAAGAT
>JBMOFU010000292.1:0-4972 GCA_049318725.1 Phototrophicaceae bacterium
CCCCAATCCCATTGTTCTTGTTGACGCCTTCGCCCACCGCTCCGCCCCCCACCCCTGCCGAAAGTGCGGTGTGGGAAGGCGATATTTTGGTTCTGGCCGGGGATGAAGTGGGGGCGATGGCCGCCTATGAAAGTGCGATTGCACTCAACCCGCAATTGGCGGCGGCCTATGTAGGGCGTGGGGCGTTGTTACGTGAGCGCGGCCAACTCAAGGGCGCGCGTGCGGACTTTGACGCTGCCCTAACCTTAGACGGACAATCTGCCGATGCCTACGCGCAACGGGGGGCATTGGCTGCCCAACAGAGGCAACCCGCCGCCGCGTTGGATGACCTCAATACCGCGCTCTTGCTCAATCCAGATCAGCCGCTTGCCCGTGCAGAACGGGGGGCGATTTATGCCGCCAATGGGCAATATCACGAGTCTGTAGCCGACTATTCGCGCGCGCTCATCGTCCAGCCCGGCAATGCCATGCTCTATGCCCAACGCGGACTTAGCCACCGCTGCCTAGGGGAATACCCGGCAGCGGTGAGCGACTTCACTGCCGCCGCCACCCGTGACCTAGACGCTGCTGCCAATCTGTTGGCGCGGGCGTCCAATTACGCCTGTATCGGTGCGCCTGCCCCGGCTTTAGCAGGCTTACGGATTGGCGAGTATGACCGCGCGCTAGAGTCTGCGTATGTGTATATCGCCAGCGCGCTGGTGGAGCGCGCCCAACAGCAACTTGAGCAGGGGATGCCTAACGCGGCGCTGGCTGACCTTACGCAGGCGTTGGCCTTTCAGCCGAGCTATGTCGGTCAAGCAGGGCTATATGCCCAGCGCGGAGCGCTTTACCTTGAAGGGGGGCGTGCTTCGGCGGCAGTGGACGACTACGCCGCCGCGATTGACATCTTGCCCGATGTTGCGGAGTATTGGCTAGGGTTGGCGGGCGCGCAAGTGGCGGCCAACCGCTGTGATGAGGCCGCCATTACCCTAAATCAAATCGGTGCGCGCTTTGCCACGCTAGATTCCAGCGCCGCGCAAGCCGAGTTTGCGCGCGTTTGTGTGTTAGAATAGGCACGTCCACGTACACCGAAGAGGGAACCCGATGAATCGTTGGCGCTTTGGCTGGTTAGAGATACTTTTCCTGTTGTTGGCGGGCGGCTATTTGGCCTACGGCTATATCAGCACCCGACCTACCCCCCAAGCGACAATCCCTACCCCAGTGGCGCGCTTTGTTGCGGCCACCCCAACCCCATTTTCGGCAGTGCCAGTGGTTCCCCAAGTTGACCCGCTTGTTGTGCTTGAATCCGAGATTTTGTTGGATATCCCTAGTTTGATCTTGCGGGCAGGGTTGCGCGCCGAGCAAGGCGACCTGACAGGGGCGATTGCCGACTACACCACCATCTTGCTGATTGACCCCTCTCTGGATAGATACTACAAGTCACGCGCCGACCTGTACGCACAGCTTGGCCTGTATGACTTGGCGATTGCCGATTACCAAAGTGCACAAAGCCTGTGGGGAACGCCCGAAGTCCAGTTTAGGTTAGGGATGGCCTACTTGAACAGCGGCAACCTCGCAGAGGCACAATCCGCGGTGAACCGCATAGCGCTTGCCAGTACTGTGCGTAGACGGCTTGAGGCAGAAATCGCTATGACACAAGGCGACCCCCAAACCGCCTATGATTTATTTCGTGATTTAGCCACACAAACCGAATCTGCGGCGGATTACACGCGCTTGGCAGACGCGGCTGTAAGGCAGGAAATTTGGCGGTTAGCGGTGATGCACTATGAACGTGCGTTGGAGATTGAGCCAAATTATGCCCCTGCCATCACGGGGTTGGCGGTGGCACGCTATCGGTGGGTAGCCGGGACAGCGGCAATCAACTATGAGACGATCTTGGCGCTAACCAACGCTTTACGGCTTGACCTGCTCAATACCGAATTGTTGACCTATCGCGGTGTGGCCTACCTTGAACTGGGGGAGCCGCAACGTGCCGCCGCCGACTTACAAGTGGTGTATGCGGCCTTCCCCGATTACCCGAATGTGGCGTTGGCCTTAGGGGAAGCCTACTTACAGTTAGGCGATGTAGAGCAGGCCATTGCGGTGTATGAGCGCTCACGGGAACTGTTGCCCAACAACCTTGAACTACGTGATGCCTATGATGCTGCCATCCTCAATGGGGTTTCACAAGCGGGTATCACGTTTAATCCCTTGACAGCGGGCAACTAAGGCGCTTCTTAAGCCAGCGCCAGCACCTCACGCGCCATCTGGTATACCGAATCGCGCAGCAGGGTCGGCTCTACGACGCGGGCATAGCGCCCCAAGCCTAAGATATTGCTGCGAGCTTCTTCAAACGCGCCATAGCGTACCTGTAACCGTTGCCAGCCGTTTGGTAAGTTGGCTTCAAGGCGCGTGTAACGCCCCTCCATGTAGCCGACAAAGTAGGGGAAAACGACCTCATGCACGTCTAGTACGACCTCAAATAGCGGTGAACGGCGGATCATGTCTGCCTCGAACGCCCGACACGATTCTGCCCAATAGGCGGCAAGGTCAAAGTCTGGCGCACGCTCAAATTGGGCTTCTAGTAGTGTAAGCTCCAACAGCCGCCCCACACGATAATTCTTCCAGCCTGTGTCTGCTGTACGCCCCACCAGATACCAGACATTGGCCTTTGCCACCAACGCATATGGCTCTAGCGTAAGTGACTGTTGGCGGCTTTCTACAGGTTGATAGACAACCTGTATGCAACGGTCATCCCAAACGGCCTGCTGGAGTTCGTGCCAAAACGGTTTGGTGTCTGGCGGCTGAAACCACTGCGTCGGATCAACCAAGAGGCGTTGGCGCATCTGCTCGACCGATTCGCGTTGGCGGGCGGGGAGCGTCGCCAAGATTTTCAAGAGCAAGTCGTCTAGCGCATGGGGAATCCCTAAATCCTCTAGCGGGCGGCCTGCGGTGTGGAGGAACAGCGCTTGTAGGTCGTCGGGGGTGAGTCCGCTCAATGCTTGACGATAGCTGACATCCAAGAAGATGCCGCCGTTTGGCCCCGGCTGGCTATAGACCGGAACCCCCGCGCCGCTGAGGGCGTCTAGGTCGCGGTAGATCGTGCGCTCACTCACCTCAAGGTCATCTGCTAATGCTTGGGCGGTGCGCGGCTGATGGACGTTGAGTAACACAATAATCTTGAGCAGGCGGTCTGCACGCATGGGTTTGATCCTTTGTCTATGTATACGGTGATTGCTCGTTCATGTTTTTGGCCTGTTTTGCGGACAAGGCAGGCCTTGTCCCTACAGGATGTTGTCGCATTGCGACGGTTTTGTAGGGACGACACCTGTGTCGTCCGTCTCTGTAGCGTTAAAATCTGCCTTAACAATCACGGTTATGCATTTCAATCGTACCTGAAAAACCCTGACAGAAGATGTCAGGGTTTAGGCCGTATTCTATAGGTAAGTGTAATTGAATCCTGAAAGAGAGCCTCATGACCAAGAAAACCGCAGTACAAAAGCGCGATGTGCAAAAATCGCACAAGATCGTTTCACCCATTCCGGCAGGGTTCCCGGCTGGAAAAGATGCCGACTCGATGGTGGTGTCTACGCCGTTAGAGATTAACGGGATTTTGCGCCGCGTCCCTGAAGGGGAGTTAACCACACTGGATGAGGTGCGCGGCTATTTGGCAGGGCGCTACGCGACAGACATCGCTTGCCCGGTTTCGACGGCGATCTTTATCAACATTGCGGCAGCCGCCGCCGAAGAAGAACGGGCGCAAGGCGTAGCCAACATCACCCCCTATTGGCGCACGCTCCGCCCCGGCGGGAAGCTCAACCCGAAGTACCCCGGCGGGGTCGAAAAGCAAAAAGCCCTGCTAGAGGCAGAAGGCTTTACCGTTCGCTTGGGCAAGGGCGGCTATGCCGTTGAGGACTATGTACAGTTTTTGGCCGATTTAACACTCACAGAGGAGCAATAATCATGCGCCGTTGGATACTGTTGTTCGTGCAAGGGTTCATCATTTGGCTGGTGCCGTTTGGCTTGGCGTTCTTCTTCTACAATGCGGCGGGGGAACTGGTCACGTCCTACGCGCTGTTTAAGTCGGTGATGTTGACATCGCTGACGTTGACGGTGTTGGCCGTAAACCTGTGGTGGCTTGCCCCTGCCGCGCCGCGTGGATGGGCGGCAGGCATCTACTACGCGGTGAACTTGGCGCTAGACCTCTTGATCCTTGTGCCGTTGATGGGGCTAACGCTTGGGGAGTACACAGCACAGATTGGCCTTGCCTACGTCATTATTCCGGCCATCACCCTAGCGATGGGTCAACGTCAACGCGGCCAGCCCGCCACCGTAGCGCAATAACGAATTTGCGGGATAGGGCGGGTGCAGGCCGACTAGGGGTGTACATCCGCCAAGCGCTTGGGGATACTCTTGGCTAAAGATCAGCGCGGGGGGGGAAGTTGCCCCTGCGCGCCCTATAACCGCTTATCTCTCAAGAAAGGCTATCTATGGCAAACCTGTGGCATGACTTATCTGCTGGCCCCAATGTTCCCGAAGTCGTTCATGCTGTCATCGAAATTGCGAAGGGCAGCCGCAACAAGTACGAATATTCCAAGACGGATGGCGTCCTCAAGCTAGACCGCGTGCTGTACAGCCCGATGTTCTACCCCGCGGACTATGGCTTCATCCCGCAAAGCCTGTTTGGGGACGGCGACCCCACCGATATTCTGGTGATGATGAACGAGCCAACCTTCCCCGGCTGTGTGATCGAAGCACGGCCAATCGGTATGTTCAAGATGATTGACAAGGGCGAGTTAGACTACAAAGTGTTGGCCGTCCCCGCCGATGACCCGTACTTCAAGGACTACAAAGACCTGAGCGACGTTCCCGCGCACTACCTGCGCGAAGTCGAACACTTCTTCATGACCTACAAGCAATTGCAAGGCACAACCGTCCAAAGCGAAGGCTGGGTAGGCGCTGCGGATACGAAGGCGGCTATTGTGGAATCGCT
>JBMOFU010000293.1:0-4938 GCA_049318725.1 Phototrophicaceae bacterium
CTGCGATCATTTCTCGACAAAAGGCCGTCCATCTGTCAAAATAGAGTTAAACTTTTGTTGTCCATAATTAAGCGCCTTTTAAGGTTTCTGATTTATCTAAGGGCAATTTCGCCGCGCATTTTTATATCGGCTTACCTAGCGTATCCACGCATTATAAAGGCAAACGGACTATGCAAATCTGTGTGATAGAAGGGGATGGCATCGGTCATGAGGTTGTCCCGGCGGCCTTACGTGTCCTACGGACGCTCTTGCCCAACGTACAAGTGATACAGGCGCAAGCGGGCTGGCAAACCTTCCAAGAACAGGGGATTTCTCTGCCGCCAGAAACCATCGAAAAGGCGCGGGCGGCAGGCGCGGTATTGTTTGGTGCGGCGTCTTCCCCGTCTTACCCGGTGGAAGGCTACTACTCGCCGATTGTGCGTTTGCGGCGGGAGCTACAGGCGTTTGCCAACTTGCGCCCGGCGCGCTATTTGCCTGTGCCAACGTCACGCCCGGGCGTAGATTTGCTGGTGGTGCGTGAAAACACCGAAGATGTCTACGTTGGGCAAGAATCCCGTGAGGATGGCGGGAACCGCGTCGTTGCCCAAAAGGTGATTACCCGCGTTGCCACCGAGCGTGTTTCGCGCTTGGCCTACGAGTTAGCCATCAACACGGGGCGTAAAAAGATCACCATTGTCACCAAAGCCAACGTATTGCCGCAATCCGACGGCTTATTTCGGCGGGTCGCGCTGGAAATTGCAGCCAACTACCCCGAAATCGAAACCGACGAACTGCTGGTAGACACCGCCGCCTATTGGATGGTCAAAGACCCGACCCGCTTCGACATCATCCTCACGCCGAACCTGTATGGCGACATCCTTTCCGATATGGCCGCTGCGTGGGGCGGCGGGCTAGGGTTAGCTCCCTCTGTGAACTTGGGGGAAGGGGTTGCCATTGCCGAACCCGTTCACGGCTCTGCACCCGATATTGCCGGCAAGAACCTTGCCAACCCAACAGCGACCATCCTCAGCGTAGCCATGATGATGCGCCACTATTGGAACCTGACCCGTGAAGCCAAGCGCGTGGACGACGCGGTGCGGGCAGCGCTTTCTGAAGGGATGCACACCAGCGACATTTACGCCGAAGGTGCTGTTTCCACCGATGCCTTTACCGACCGCGTGTGTGCGTGGTTGATGAAATAGCCCAAATCGCACGCATTCGTGGGGGCATAAGGTATGATGATGCTTCTACGGGCGTACATCCCCAATGTGGCAGGGCAACCGTGTTTGCCCCCGCCACAGCATTAAATCACCTATCCAACCCCTAGCTAACCGGAAAAACCCATGATCCTTGAAATTGCCAACTTAATCGTTCAACCTAGCCAACAGCCCGCCTATGAAGCTGCCTTCAAGCAGGCCGTCCCGCTGATTGCCAACTCGCATGGTTACATCCGCCATGAACTGCACCGCTGTGTGGAAACCCCCGGACGCTACATGCTCTTTGTGTGGTGGCAAACCCTAGAAGACCACACCAAAGGCTTTCGTGGGTCAGCGGCCTATCAAGAGTGGCGTACCTTGTTGCATCGCTTCTACTCGCCCGGCTTCGTGGTGGAACATTACAACTTGGTCAATGCCAGCCCAGAGTAAACCTCATGAAATTTGATGTGAACATCTTCCCCCAACGCCTCAACGACGCCGCCGCCATTGGCCGCGCCGTTGAGGACTACGGCTTTAACGCGGTCTGGGCGTCCGAGACGACCCACAACCCGTTTTTGCCCCTCACGCACATGGCCGCTGCGACGGAGCGCGTGCAACTTGGCACGGCCATTGCGGTAGCCTTCCCGCGTTCGCCAATGGTGGCCGCGCAAATCGCGTGGGATTTAGCCGAACAGAGCAACGGGCGCTTCATCTTGGGGCTAGGGACGCAAGTGGAAGCGCACATCACCAAGCGCTTTAGCTCAGTCTGGAGCGCCCCCGCCCCGCGCATGAAGGAATACGTGGAGTCGTTGCGGGCTATCTGGCAGACCTTCCAGACCAATACGCCACTAAACTACACCGGCGAGCTATACACCTTCAAGCTGATGACGCCGTTCTTCAATCCCGGCAAAATCGCCCATCCCGACATTCCGGTGTATGTGGCGGGGGTCAACGCTGCCATGTGCCGTGTCGTGGGGGAAGTCGCGCAGGGCTTGCATGTGCATCCGTTCCATACCGTGCGCTACCTGCAAGAGGTTGCCCTACCCAACGTGGCAGAAGGCGCGGCGCGGGCGGGCAAATCTTTGGCAGACATTGAACGCTATTGCGCGGTATTTGTGGTGACGGGCGCCACTGCGGAAGAACGCGCCAACCAAGCGATCCAGATCAAGAGTCAGATTGCCTTTTACGCCAGCACGCCAAGCTATTCCGCAGTGATGGAGCTACACGGCTGGCTGGACTTACACGAGCGCCTGCGGGGGATGGCACGCTTAGGCCAATGGTCAGAAATGTGGGAACTTATCAGCGACGAGATGCTGGCAGAGTTTGCCGTGATCGCAGCGCCCGATGAGTTAGCCAGCGCCGTGCAGGAACGCTACGCGGGTTTGCTCACACGGGTGGGCTATTATTTTCCGTTTGAGCCAGACGACACCGAAAAAGCCGCACTATGGCGCGACGCGGCGCGGGTGTTCGGGGTATAGGGCGCTGATACATAGGCATTAGACATTATTCGGAATAATTCCGCGATGGGCGCAGCTGACGCCCTAACCCTGACGGGCGACACAGGTGTCGCCCCTACAAAACCGTTGTAATGCGCGCTCGTCCCTCACCCCTCGTTCCTGCCCTTACTCATCCCTCATTACCGCCCTTATCCGTCCCTAGCCCCTCAACCGCAATCCCGGTGAGGATGCCCGCGCTGGCGGCGATCAGTAGCCCCAAGTTATACGGCAGCCCATTGGCAAGCACCCCGACAACGCCTGCCACAATCCCGCAGGCGACCATCGGCCAGCGCGTCAGCATCGGCACGACGATGCCGATAAACACCACGACCATTGCAAAATCTAGCCCCCAATTGGCCGCCTGTGCAAACCGTGCGCCTGCCAATGCGCCTAAGGCCGTCCATGCAAACCAGTTGATGTACATCGCCAGCGAACTGCCCAGCTGATACCAGACCTTGTATTGCATATCGTCTGCGTTCCAGCGGTGAATCACGGTGGCGTAGGTTTCATCGGTTAGCCAAAACGCCAGCGGCGCAATCCAACGCCAGTTGACGCCGCGCAGGTACGGCACCAGTGAGGCGGCATACAGCGCATGGCGGGCATTGACGACAAACGTGGTGAGGATAATCACGGGCAGCGTAGCGCCTTGCGCCAGCAACGTCAGCGCAATGAACTGCGAGCTACCTGCAAACACCCACAAAGACATGCCCAACGTCGCCCACAAGCTGAGGCCGACCGATGCCGACACCGCCTGCAAGCCGAAGATCAGCCCAAACGGGGCGGCACTAACCATCATCGGGAAGGTGTCTCGCGCACCTTGCCACAGGCTTTGTGATTTTGTCAGGGGCGTTGTCAGCATAGATGGGTTTCCTTTTGTGGGGGTGGGGATGGCGCATTATCGAACAATACCGCAATTGACGCGCCCATGACAAGTACCATCCATTCCAGCCAATCAGGGTCTGCAACATGCGGGATTTACCGTAGGGGCATGGCGCGCCATGCCCCTACCTGTATCATTGCCTATAATCCCCTCGCTCGCTGCAATTGCCGTGATTTTCCCCTTGACATCCCGTGACGGCTTGTTACTATGTTTGTCAATCTATAACTGTGTTTAAGGCAACCCCTGAAGCGTCGGGAAGGTGCAACCCGCCGAACTTAGTTCGGGCGATGGTGCGTTGTCTGATAGTCTAAGCCAACCCCACGCCCCTTCATTGAAGGGGTGTTTGCATTTGTGCGGAGCAAGCATGGCAAGCAGCCGTTTAGAACAGCACATCCGCTTTTTGATGGAAATGGACAAGCTCAAGCATGTAGAGCGCCAAACCGTCTTGAAGCACATCCAGCGGCGCGAAAACACCGCCGAACATAGTTGGCATGTCGCGCTGGCCGCCAGCCTGTTGGCTGAATACAGCGACGCGCCTGTAGATGTGGGGCGCGTGGTGAAAATGTTGCTCGTCCACGACATTGTAGAGATAGACGCTGGCGACACCTACGCCTATAACGTGCAGGCCAACCAAGACCGCGCCGAACGCGAACAATCTGCCGCAGATCGCATCTTTGGCTTGCTCCCCGACCCCGACGCGGACGACATCCAAGACCTGTGGGAAGAATTTGAAGACGCCAAAACCCCCGACGCCAAGTACGCCAACGCCATTGACCAACTGTTGCCATTGCTCTACAACGTAGACGGCGGCGGCCTTTCTTGGAAGGAACATCACCCGACCTATGAGCAAGTGGTCGAGCGTTGTGAAAGGCGAATCCGTCCAGCGTCGGCTCGGTTATGGGAACTCGCACAGGCGTTGCTGGCAATTGCTGTTGAGGAAGGCTGGCTCACCCCATTAGCACCGGATGCCATCACGCCGCAGCGCAACGTGCCGCTGGTGCTGTATACCACTGCCAGCAGCGGCAATCCGTTCTTAGGTGTCCTCAGCAGCGGCGCAGGGATGTTGCTGTTAGCGGTTGCCACCTCAGAAGACCGCTTCCTGCTTGGCTCGACATGGAAAACCCCCACCGACTGGAAAAGCAACCAGCCCGTAGACGCCGTATTGCAACATGGGATGATCTTGCGGGTGGGGAGCGTGTTTCACCTACATTCACAAGCAGACCGCGAGCTAGAGCGCGGCGTCGTGAGCGAAATCCGTATGATGAGCCGTGCCGACATGCCCAAAGAACAGCTATGGGCACGTCGCTACACCCCACAGCGCGACCTTATCGCCGTCAGCGCCGACCCGCACCAACGCTTTTGGGTGGTGCGCTACACACGGGCATAA
>JBMOFU010000294.1:0-4913 GCA_049318725.1 Phototrophicaceae bacterium
GAAGTCATCTGCGGGTCGTCGCTGCCTTTGTCGCCGCTGGTAGCGATGACAAAGCGCACATCCGCGCCTTCGGCAGCCCAACGGGCAAACGTCGCGCCTGCAAAGAACTCGGCATCGTCAGGATGGGCAAAAATGCCCATCACCTTGCGGGCTTGCGGTGGCAGTGTATCATTCATCAAGGTCATCCTCTGCTGCATCTTTGTTGGCAGTGGCGGCGTTGCCGGGCTTGGCGCCACAATCGCACGGTTCGTCGGGGTTGTGCTTGTCGCACGGTTTGCCGGCTTTGTCTGCTAAGGCTTTCATTTCTTCCAGCGGTACGATGTCTTTACGCTCCACCTTGCGGTAGCCTTCTTCTGGGATCAAGACCGTGACCATATCTTGCAGGGGATGCACGTCTACGACCCGCCCTTCTCCGAAAGGCGTGCCAACGACTTTGTTGCGGCGGGGCAATTGTTTGCGCGCTTCTACATACTGTTCGTATTCGTAGACCAAGCAACAGCGCAGCCGCCCACACATGCCCGTGATTTCTGACGGATTGAGCGAAATCCCCTGTACCTTTGCCATTTTGATCGAAATGGGGCTGAAGTCGGTCAAGAAGGAACTGCAACAGCGGTCTGCTTTGCCGCACGCGCCGCCGCCGCCCAACAGCTTGGCGACATCACGCGGGCCGATCTGCCGCAGTTCAATCGCCGCATCAAACTCGCGGGTGAGTTCTGCCAACAGGCGGTTGGTTTCTGGCTTTTCTTCAGCATGATAGAGGATGGTCAACACGCTACCATCGTAGTTATATTGAGCTTCAATGAACTTAGCACGGTCAAACCCGCCGATTTTGCGCGCCCGTTGCGTACAATACTCTAAGGCTTCTGGCGCTTTGGCCGTCCAGTGCTGGCTAAGCACAAGGTCACGCGGGGTGGCCTTCCGCAAGATCGGTTTATGCTCACGCTCGCCAACGTTGACGAGGGCGAACGCCATCACCTGCCCCATACGCCGACCGCGTGCGGTTTCGACAATCACATGGTCGCTCACCCCTAAGTCGGGGAAGGCGCTATAGTCAAAGTGGTACAGCTTACCAATTTTGTTGAAACGAATGCCAGCAACTTGGATTTGTTGTTGCTGTTCGAGAGGTGCATCCATAATAGGTTCAGTCCGATAGTTTCAAAGGGTCGCCTTCAAGATGTATTTTACCCACCACTAGCATAGCGAACTCAGGGCGGCTTGACAATCGCCCGTCTTTTACGGAAATGGCTTTACTATAGAGGCCGATTCCTCCATATGATACAATTTCGATTTCATTTGCTTACGGGCATATCACCCTATTAAACTGGGAAAAAACGTTATGGGGACGCTGGTCATGAAGTTCGGCGGGCAGTCTTTGGGAACCACCGCCGCCCTAACCCAAGTGCTAAGTATTGTGCTGCATGAGTACGAGCGCCAAGACCGCTTGATTTTGGTTGTTTCTGCCCTAGAGGGGGTCACTGACGCGGTATTAGAGGCGTTGCAACTGGCACACCATAACCAGAAGCGCGGCTATCGGCGGATTGCCGCCACCCTGCGTACCCGTCACCTTGCGCTGACTGACGAATTGCCGCTTGGCACGAGCGAGCGCAAGACGATCCAAGCGGAAATTGACCGTATGCTTTCTGAAATGCTCGATATTTTTCAGAAGGTGGCCGATGCTAACCTGCCTGCGCTCACCCCTGAACGGATTGATACCGTGTTGGGCGTTGGCGAGCGCTTGGCGGCGCGGATTGTGGCCGCGTTGGTACGCCAGAACAACATCCGTGCGGTGGCGCTGGACGCCGACAAGTTCATCATCACCGATGACCGCTTTGGCAACGCCCTGCCAGACTTAGCCACCAGCCGCCAACGGATCACCGAAAACCTGTTGCCGATGCTAGAGCGTAAAATCGTCCCAGTGATTACCGGCTTTATCGGCTCCACACGCGATGGCCGCCCGACGACGTTAGGGCGCGGTGGCACCGATTATACCGCGTCTGTGGTGGCGGTGTGCGCCGCCGCCAGCGAAATGTGGATGTGGACGGACGTAGACGGGCTGATGACGACTGATCCACATGAAATGGACGACGCCCGCTTGATCCCGCGCATGAACTACCAAGAAGTCAGCGAAATGGCGTTCTTCGGCGCACGGATTTTGCACACGCGCATGGCTTACCCCTTGATCGAGCCAAAAATCCCGTTTCGGGTCAAGAACGTCTTCAAACCGCAACAGCCCGGCACACTGGTAGACGGCATCGGGCAAGGTAGCCAGCCGAAGGCCGTTACCGTGATTCAAGGGATTGGCCTATTCACTGACCGCAGCGGCCCCACCAATAACGTGTCTGCGCTGATTAATGACACGCTACAAGTCGCCATTGGCAGCCGCTCAGAATTTACGTTCATCTCACAGGCGGCACAACGCTCGTTCTTCTGCTTTGTCATCCCCACCAGCAGTAACCCAAACGTGTTTGATGAGGCGATGCAAAAGATTGAGCAGGCGCTAAACGCCCTAGCGCCATCGTTGTTTGCGTGGCAGTTGATCCCGGTCAATGTGATTACCGTCGTTGGCGCGCAACTGACCAACAATCTGGCACAATTGGCGGCCATCTTTACTGCATTAGCCCCCTTGTCGATCTTGGCCGTGTCGCAAAGTCCCGCGCAGTGCAGCTTTTCGGTGGTCGTTACGGCTGAACACAGCGAGGCCGCCCATCATAAGCTGCATCAATGGGTGTTAGGGCAACCTTAAACCCGTAACGATATTGTAGGGGCGCGATATATCGCACCCCATAGTATTGTTTTGCCCGTAAAACACGGACGCCACAGGTGGCGTCCCTACACAACACAAGGCGTGGCGTACAGTCTCAAAACCGAAATAGCCCTTCAGCCCATCATGCACCTACCCATTCCCTGCCTATGATTTCAGGCTGCCCCCCCATTTGATGCAATTGCGCCGCAACCCCTTGCACTTTGCCGAACAGCGCGTTAACCTCTTGCTATGCGCGTCTAGTAGCCAGCCGCTAGGGGGCTTAAGCACTTGGATCAATTACAAAAAGACCCACTTCAACTGTTGAACCGCGCCATCGGGCGCTACCAAATTCGGCGCTATTTGGGCGGCGGGGCCATGGGGCGCGTGTATGGCGGCTTTGATGAGACGCTCCAGCGCGACGTTGCCATCAAGTTTATGCCATCAGACTTAGCCGCCAGCCCAGACCTGACCGAGCGCTTTTTGCGTGAAGCGCAAATTTTAGCGCGTCTGCACCATACAAACATCATAGACGTGTACGATTACGGCGTCACCGACGCGGGCTTGCCGTATATCGTCATGCGCTATTTGAGCAAAGGCTCGCTGGCGGATGTGTTTAACCGCATCGGTGAGCCGATCAGCCTGCAAGATATGTTGCTGGTCATCGAACCGATTGCCCACGCCCTGCACCATGCCCACCTGCACGGCGTGATCCACCGCGATGTCAAGCCCGCCAACATCCTCTTTGATGAAACTAGACAGGCATTTTTAGCGGACTTCGGCATTTCTAAGCTGCTGGATAATTCCAACACGGCGACATCGGGGCATATCGGCACGCCCGCGTACATGGCGCCTGAACTGTGGACGGGTGGGCCAGTGACCGGCTCGGTGGATCAATACGCATTGGCGGTGGTCGTCTGGTTGATGCTCACCCGCCGCGGGCCGTTTGACGCCTCTACCACGTCACAGATGATGTATCAGCATTTGCAGGTGCCGCCGCCCAACCTGCACGAGTTCCGCAAGAACGTTTCCCCGCAGGTCAGCGCAGTGGTCACACGGGCGCTATCCAAGCAGGCCAAAGACCGTTACCCCAGCCTGCTGGACTTTGCCAACGCGCTACGTGCCGCCATTGAGGGCAAACCGACGCCGCTCCCTGTCGCTTTAAGGGCGCCAAGCCCTGTGCCGCCCGAAGTACCTACGGCGGGCGGCGGACAACTTTGGGCGGGTGTGCTGGCAGTGATCGTGGTGGCGCTCATCAGCGGCGGATTTTGGCTGTTCAGCACTGAGCGGTTGTCGTTCGTCAATGGGATCACCCCAACAGCGATCGCGGTTGTCCCATCCACCACGACCACCCGCCGACCTTCTAGCACGCCAAACGTCACCCGCACAGCACAGCCAACCGATACCCCCACTGGCATCCCGACAGACATCCCAACGCACACGCCCATCCCACAAGTCACCCCCACTGCTTCCGCCTTCCTCGACCCTAGCCGCCGCCTGTTCCGTGACGACTTTGACGCCGCCCGATTGAGCGACTCTTGGCAAGCGTGGGGAACCGGCACCCGCACACTTGAGGATGGCCTATTTACATTCACATCATCGTCAGGCGATTACCCCGCAGTTGCACGCCCTGTGACTCGCAATAGCGGGGTCTTGGCACTTTTCAAACAGGAAAGCGGAGCCGCACAGATTTATCTTGACTACGGTGATTGGGCAAGCCCAGCCTATCGGCGCTTTGGCTTTAGTAATTTCGGGGATGGCTGGCAGGCAAACTTTAATAGTGGGACAACCTTTGCCACGTTGCAATACATCAATACCCTTCAGCGCAATGAGTGGTACTACGTCCTGATGACTGTACAAGACGGCACGCACTTCAATTTGCGCGTCTGGGAGCCGGGGGCAAGCGGCTATTCAGCAAATTATCTGTTTGAGCCAACCCGTGAAGGCTGGGATCAAGCCACATGGAAGTATGTCGTTGGCGTAGATCAGGGTACCCTTCAGTTGGACTGGGTAGAAGGCTTTACTCTACCTGACGACTACACGCTACCGGAACAACCGCCCACGTTGCTCAATCCGTGATGGAGCGGTGGTAGCAACTTGTGAAAACTCACCAATGTACTGCGATCATTTCTCGACAAAAGGCCGTCCATCTGTCAAAATAGAGTTAAACTTT
>JBMOFU010000295.1:0-4908 GCA_049318725.1 Phototrophicaceae bacterium
CAATGACTTGCCCCAACCGCCCCGCGAACTGTGCCGCCCCTGTTGGCGACAGATGCACGGGCGTATCGGTGAACAGACCTGCATCCACGCTATCCCACAAATCTACGACTTGCCAGCCATTGAGCGCCGCCTGCTCTGCCAGCAATGCGCGGTATTGGTCGTACGCCCAACGCGGAAACAGGCTGTTATAGCGCAGGTCGCTGTTTGCGCCGTCGCTGATTGCCATTGGCTCATTGACGATGATAACTGGAACGTCGCCCATTAGGTCAATGCCAGCCGCCAACACATCGAAGGCTAGATGATCTGCCGTGAGCGCGGTCGGCGCGGGGAACACGTTAAACGCCTCACTCGCGGGCAGGTCGCGCAGGTAGGGTGTATAGCTGGCAGGGATGTCTTGATCTATGCCGCTGGCCGCCCACGATACGCCGTACAGTTGCAGGCGGAGTAGGTCGGCAAGTTCGCGCCGTTGACCGATGATCGTGCGGTCAAACAGAGTCGGCGTGGCAAATCCAGCGGGATCAATGTTTAGGGTATAGTGTTCAATCAAGGGGAACACCGCCTGCGGATTTTCGCGGACAAGCGGCGGGAAGGTTTGCTTATCGTACGGGAAGGATTCCAGCGAGACCAGCCACACCACGAGATCAGGTTGATAGTCGCGGGCAAGCTCTAACAGCATCATATCTTTGGTCAAAGACATGATCGGGTAGGCGATGTTATAGGCCACCACCCGCCGACCATCGGCAAGGCGTAGCCCCGCCGCGTTGATCTGGGCAGCATAGGTTTGTTCGGGCGTGAGCAGCCAGCCCCATGTACTGGAATCGCCCGCCAGCAACACGCGGAACTCGTCATCGGCCTTTGGCCGCGCCAGCGCATGAGACGCAAACAGCGCGGTGAGCGTGTTCACACTCACGCTGTAGGCCGCCGCTGGATTTTCGCTGTAGGGGAAGCGTTCGCGGGGGGGGATAACGGCGTTATACAACGAAACCCGCCCTAGCGCGGCCAACGGATTGAGTAGCGCATAGATCACGTTGCACAGCACAAATAACAGCGCTGCCTTGAGCATCACCCGAACGATCATCCGCCTACCCCCATCAACTTAGCGAAGAACTGCACGGCATCCGTAGGGGTTGGCAAGACAAACCATACCCATCCCAACAACACGTAATGGAACGTCGCTGCCCACATCAGCACACTATATGCCTGCCATTGGCGCGGCTTGGCTTTGAGGTCACGGTGCCACTTGCGCGTATTGTCGGTATAGACCTTATGGACAAATAGCCCAACCCCGTGCCATAGCCCCCAAATCAAGAAGTTCCAACTGACGCCGTGCCACAGCCCAATGGTTATCATGGTGGCAATCTGGCAGATCAAGGCGATGGTGGCCGCGTTCGGCCTACGCTTGAGCCGCAATAGGTTGCGCGACAACGGCGAAAAAACATACGCGCGCGCCCAACTGCTCAAACTCATGTGCCAGCTTTGCCAAAAGGCGGTGATGTCCGTTTTGAAGTAGGGGCGGTTGAAGTTTTCTGGCAGTTGTACGCCCACCAGCATCCCTACGCCGATAGCGATGTCGGTATAGCCGCTGAAGTCGAAGAACAGCCGCAACGCATAGCCGTAGAGCAGCACCCACGCCCATAACCCGCCGTCGCTCTGGGGGGCATTTAGCGCGTTTAAGGCCACCCCTGCGGCAAGGCTGTCAGCGATTACAAATTTCTTGAACAAGCCGATCATGATCCGTTCGCCAGCGCGTAACAGGCGCTCACCGTCCATGCGCGGGAGGGTGGCTAAGGCGCGCAGGTCGGGGGCAAAGCGTTCGGCGCGGTCAATCGGCCCGGCGATCAACGACGGCGTGAAAATGACATACGTCAAGTATTCGCGCAAGGTCAGCGCGGGCAACAGCCCCGTTTGACGATCCCGCAGGGTATGCACCAGCCGAAAGGCGATATACGAAAAGCCGAGCCAGTTCAAATCCAGCGGGCTGGCAAGCGAAACGTCTTGCGCGGTCAGCCCGCGCGCCCACGCCGCGATTGCCGTTGCAAACAGCGGCGTCTTGAGCGCGATAAACGCCCCCAACACGGCAATCAGCCCACCGAGCAATATCCCGCGCCCGCTCATGCGCCGAATCCCCCACACGATGGCCGTTGCCAGCGCAACCCCTGTGATGACCCACAGCGGATTCGGTGGCCGTGAGGCCGTCAGGCGGTAGTCGGCATCCACAAAGCGGAACAGCGACATGCCAATCACCAACGCGACCACCACACCAAAGGTGATGCGGTCTTGGGAGAGGCTGGCGCGTTGTTCGTCGCTGTCGGCGCGGGTGATCCACCAGCCTGCGACGCTAATCCCTACCGTGAGCGACGGCAAGATGAAATCGGCAAAGCGCACGCTCAAGCGCGGTTGCAGCCCATAGAGCGCGATCACGCTCACGGCCAGCAATGCCCACGCCCGCCAACGCGACGGCAACAGGCTAACCGTGAGCGCGCCAAGTACGAATATCCCAATGGTGAGCAGGTCAACCGTCATATGCCTAAAACCCCTGATAAATCCATTGGGGGGCGCTTTCGGCAGTGACGATGATAAGCAGGATCACAATCACGCACAGGCCAAGCGCATAGGCGTTTTCGTGGGTGAACAGCTTCACGGGGTTGCCTCGCCGCACCACTTCCATTCGCCGTCCTCTTGTACCACACGGTAGCTGGCAAGGTCAAAGGTCGTGACTTCGGCGCCGTACTTCGCGCTGATTTGTCCGGTGCAGGTCACGCTGGCGTTGCCGTCGTTGGTCGTGCAGGTCATATCCACCAGTTGGGCTTCACTCAGGCTGACAAAGGCCGACGCTTCGCGCATCAGTTGTGATTCAAGTTCAGAACAGAGCAAGGCGGCCACGCCGTCACGATCTGCACTGACTTTGGCCGTTAGGTAGCGCTCGACGGCTTCCGCCGGGGCGTCAGCGGTATTCGCACCTGTTGAACAGGCGGCCAACACTAGCACCAAGATCATGATTTGTAGGGGCGCAATGCATTGCGCCCCTACAGACAATACACGTTTTATCATTTCGTTTATTTCTCCAATCCTAACGTCAGCCGAATTTCATCCAGCGTGCGTAGCGCCAATAAATTGCGTAAACTCGTGCCGTACCACGTTTCATGGCCGCTATCATACTTGAGCGTGGCGAACCCGCTTTGCAGCATGTGGATGCGGTCACGGTCTAGGCCATAGTCCGGCAACGGACGGGACGCCGCCCACAGGTTCATCAGTGGCAGTTGATATTCGTCGGCCAGTTCGACCAGTTGTAAGTTCAACTCCACTGACTGTAGCCAATATTCGTGTTCGGGATGGTAGCTAAAGGTCGAAAGCACAGGGATGATCCCCTGTTGTAATGTAGACTCAATGATTGCGCGCATGTTGTCGTGGTAAGTGTCGGCGTCCATGCTCAATACGTCATTTGGCCCAAACATGATAAAGGCGATGCTCGGGTTCGTCAGCCGATATTCACAGTCTAACGGAGACTCGTTCGGCTCACAGAGCGCTTTGTCCGCCCAGAACGGGTCGAACACCACCAAGCTACTGAGGCCGATCCGTGCCGCGACGCTAGGGTGAACGGTCGCGTCGCCATAGTAGTCTAAGGTCGGGGCAAGGTAGTCAAACGGGCCGAGAATTGCCCCATCACGGCTGAACGGCTCTAGGTAGTTCGTGTCGGCGCTGAGGCTGTCCCCAACTTTGGTGATCTGTTGCGGGTTACGCCCGTGACCCTGCCCCTGTTCAAACACCGCGACCATTGCCGCGCTTAACTGGGGGATGACTGGCACGGCGTACAGCGCCCGCATCGAGCGGCTATCCAGTTCGCTCAGTTCAGCATCCGCCAGTATATGATTGATCGGGATGGTGCCGAAGTGCATCTCTGGGGTGATGTTGAGGGTACCCAACATCAGCCAACCGTCTTGGGCAACCGTGCCGTCTTCAGTCACGCGCTGGACGCGCAGCCAATTGCCGATGCTGTTCCGCTCAATGATCTGGATCGGCAGGCCGGGGTTTAATACATCGTTGGGGCGGTAGGTGTCCCCCGGGCCACTGTGCAACGTCACACGCCGATAGGCTGTTGTGACGACTGGTTCAAGTTGCCACGCTTGCCAATCGGCCAAGAATGCGTTAGATTCTCCCCAACCAAGCACAAACCACCCTAGCAGAACTGTGAGCGCAACATTACGATAATTGCGATGAAACATATTGTAACGTTTAGACCTCTAGCGAGAAAACCCCACCAGAGTGTAAACTATTCAGCGCCTTTGAGAAATAGCGACTCAACTCTATGACCCTAAAACGTTTTCCTGTGTGGATTTTCCTGCTGGTGTGTGGGTTTGCCTTGCCCGCACTGGCGCAGAATACCAGCTATCAAGTGATCTTTTCCTCAGACCGTAACAGCCCCGGCCTATGGCAGCTGTACGTCATGGAAGCCGACGGCAGCAATCCGCGCCGCCTGCTCACCGGCGACGGCGGCGACTCTGGCGCGGTGATCGCCCCGAACGGCCAAGAGATTGCCTTCACCCGCCGCGATGCGCTCGGCAAGAGCCAAGTGGTGGTTTTGAACCTTGCCAACGGACGCACCCTGTTCACCGTCACGGGCAATAATCCGTCATGGTCGCCGGACGGGAGCCAGTTGGTTTACGCCGGGCTAGATGGCGTCACTAATCCAGAACTGTATATCATCAGCGCCAGCGGCTTTAACAATCGGCAGTTTACAGAAAATCCTGCGCGTGATGTAACGCCTGCGTGGTCGCCACGCGGGGACTTGATCGCGTTTAAGTCTAACCGTGACGGTGAAACTGCCTTATACGTCGTCCGTCCAGACGGCACCGAAGTGCGCCAATTGGTGACTGTCGCGCCAGATCAGTTCCCGCCCGTGTGGTCGCC
>JBMOFU010000296.1:0-4890 GCA_049318725.1 Phototrophicaceae bacterium
AGGTCGCACGGACGAGGCAAGCCTCATCCCTACGGGTGATGGATTGTAGGGGCGAGACATGTCTCGCCCGTGAAACGGTGTTTAACAACCCCTTGCTAAGGGTCTGCGTAACGTGAACTTGTAGACAAGACTTGCATCAGAGAGGATTTTTGATGACCACGACACCCTACACCACCAAACTCGGCCACGCCCACCTCAAAGTCCGTGACCTTGAACGCGCCGTCGCCTTTTATACCCGCGTCTTTGGCCTCAGCGTCACCGAGCAAGTCGGCGATCAGTTCGCCTTCTTGACGGACGGGCAACTGCACCACAACATCGCATTGCAAGCATTGGGGGAAGCCGCCCCTGCGCCCCACCCTTACGGCGTTGGGCTGTATCACATTGCCTTTGAACTGGCCGATAAAAGCGCGTTCGCCCATGCCTACCAGCACTTGCGCGATCTTGGCGTGCAGGCGATGCCGGTTGACCATGTGGGGATTAGTTGGGCGATGTACTTCAATGATCCAGACGGCAACGGGCTGGAACTGTATGTAGATACCCGTCACGAAGCGCTGAACTTGGGCGGCCTGTGGCGCGGCGAAAACCGCAGGCTGGTTGCCGCAGAGATTTTAGCCCAACGGGTGGCGCTTGAATCTGAGGGGTAACATGACCGCACATTTAACAGCCCACCTTACGCACGAAGCAAGCGTTTACCGACAATTTTGCACAGGTCTGTTAGAAAACGTCTCACGGACGAGGCAGGCCTCGTCCCTACAGGTCATGAATTGTAGGGGCGACATCTGTGTCGCCCGTAAAACTGCGTAATGTGCGTTAACAGTTAGCCCCCAAGCCGATGATCGCATGAGCAAACGCATAGATTCCGCTTAGGGGTGTGCCGAAGCATTGACCGTCTCGTGTACAATACTAACGGCATCGTCAACATATTGTACGGGGCATTAGCGTAAGTCCATGGCAAGAACATCGTACAAAGAGCGGGCAAAACAGCGCCGCGAGGGTGAAATATTGCATACCGCTGCGCGGTTAATCCGTGAACGCGGCTATGCCAACCTCAATATGGATGACCTTGCGGAAGAAGTGGGCATTTCAAAGCCGACGCTCTACCAGCACTTTAGCGGCAAGGAAGAAATGGTCGCTATGACCTTTGCCCAGTCTATGGGGCGGCTAGAATCCTACATGGCAACCCTTGAGGGAGAGCGCTCGCTCGATCAGATGCTCAAGATCACCCGCTACATGCTCACCTCCCACGATGACCCCAATGGGCTGGATGTCTCTATCATCCTTGATGCGTCTGGGGCGTTACATCACCTCAAAGACCCCAATTCCCCCTCGGCAGAAGCGCAATCACGGATGGTCGAATACCTGCATCAGTTGGTCAGCCGCGCCAAAGCAGAGGGGGACATCCGTGCTGAATTGCCCAATACAGTGGTCATCGGCGCGATGTTTTCCAGCATGGCAATCCTCGAAAGCCCGGCTATCTTGCGCGAGTTAGACCAGCCAGCCCAACTAATTGACGCGATTTTAGAATTCTTCCGTCGCGGCGTCGCCCCCTAAACGCGGGTACTCACGCGGCAGTGTATCCATTAGCGATGGGTCATCTTGGCCGAGTTGTGGCGGTACTGGGCGCAAGTGGGTGTTGGTCTGTGACAAATGCCAATCTTCCACCTTTGGCAAAGATTGTGGCGTGATTGCGCTGGCGCTCGCTGCGTTAACTGCCTGATGGGTAGCAGTGGTCGTCGCGGGGGAAGCGCTTGGGATGGGCGGCGGCGTACACAACAGCATCTCTGCCAAAAGGACTTCAAACTCTTGATGCAGGCGGCGGCGGAAGGCGCCCATGCTTTCTTCGTCTTGGCGACCATGTGCCGTAAACGTATAGCTTTCATAGATGTACTTGCCGCCTACGGTCATTTCGGGTTGCCAAGTGTCTAGTTTGCGCCACGCCTGCCCTTGATACTGATAAAGTTCAAACAAAATTCGTACTTCACCGTGCGCCCCCCGAAACTTTACATCCAACGCCACAGGCAGGCTTGCCCGCCGCCGCGTGATCTTGCGGCCTAACTCACGGGCAAGGGTGCGTGCCAACCCGCGTACTTGCTGCTTGGCTTGCTTTGGCGTGAGTGTATTGGCCTTACGTAAACGGGCAGTCAAGCGGGTTAACCCGCTTGATGGGGCAATCACCTGCGTTTGTGCTACCCGCCCGTAAGTATCGTATTGGCTGGCGCGCAACCCAATCACTGTCCAACCCTCATAGCGCGTCCCCCCTGCACCAAGCAATAGCTTGCGGGCGTGTAAGTTGCCTTCAACATCCGTCACTAACATCGAGCCGTGCGGGGCAACAAATTGCCACTGTTGACGCCGCCCGGCCAACGAATTGGGGTCGAAGGTAGGCATCGCGGCATAGGGCGCAACCGCAGCGGGGTAGCTTGGCTTGCGGCTGAATAGCAGGCGCGCAATCACCCACAGCAACCAAATCACCAATGCAACTAGCACAATCAGCCCGCCCACCGCCGCCAAAATGAGCGGATTATCCAACGGCAACACCGCCGTGATCCGCTCTTGCAAGCTCGTCAACAAGCGTTGTATGTCAATCCCGCCAGCGGGGAGTTCGTTTACAGGCGGGGCTATCGGCACGGTTGGCGTGGGCAATGGCGTTTGAGCGTCTAGCGCCGCCGGGATTTCAATGTAGCGCGCCAAAGAGAGCGCTTGCGGTAACTCGTTGGAACGTAAGGTTAGCTCAAACAGTTGGGTTTGCGGGGCATCAAGGGCAAAAAGCGCAACCTCAATCGGCAATTCCAGTTGAAAGACCTCGCCAGCGCCTAGTGGCGGGATGCTACCGCGTGCCACCACTTGATCTAACTCTTGGGCGCGCAATTCAGCCGCGATGGGTTGAGCGCTGGCGCCGCCCTGATTGCTCACCCCAAACGTGACCACCACCGTAAGCCCGTCTTCGGCCACGCGGCGTGCGACAAAAAACGCGGTGTACTCTGGCGATTGCGCCCAGATCGCCATCGGCAAAGTCAGCAGGCCAAGCAACAGGAAGAAGAAAATACGTCGGTTCATTGGGCTGGCTCAAATCAGTTGGGGTGTTTAAGGGATTTATGCTCATTATAGCCAAGTTTTGATTTCCGTTTGGGGCGATTCCCCAACGCATCGGCTACGCCTTGAAATCTGTCCGATTTTTGTCCGAATCGTGACCACATTCCCCCTCAAGTTGCCTCAAAAAAACGACCCTAGAACTAAGCCCGAATACGGCGAACCGTTCGATTCAGTTCTGGAGGTCATGGTCATGGTGCAACGTATCCCCACCGCCCCGCCGCCGATTTTGCCGTTGAAATAACCCTACTAGGGGTGAAGGCATCCGCCCAACTGCTGCTATAACGGATGCCAATTCCACACCCCATGGGAAAGAAGGCAACTTCCCCCTCAACGCACCCATCGCACGGTTGAGGGGGCTTTTTGCAGAGTTATTCTAGGGGCTCGTCATGGCGCCCTAATTCAGACTCCGTTTCAGCCCATAAGGTCGCTTTCACGGG
The DNA here is from genome assembly GCA_049318725.1 of Phototrophicaceae bacterium. Lineage (GTDB taxonomy): Bacteria > Chloroflexota > Anaerolineae > Aggregatilineales > Phototrophicaceae > CAIRDJ01. The sequence continues at coordinate 3,531 of JBMOFU010000296.1, forward strand.
GGAATCTGGCACTAACTCCAGTTGACGGTAAACTTGATCGCGCCAACGGCGGGCATCTTCGGTGTGGCCGGCCCGAAGTTCGTTGTAGCCTAGCGCCAATTGCGCCCGAATAAACAGGTTTTGTGGCGAAAGATAAATCCACACCCCTAACGTCTCCATGAGGCGATCTTGCGCGTGCTGAAACGCCCCAATTTGCGTGTTTACCAGCGCATAGACATAATTCAACGCAGCACGATAACGCGGATATTGCATAATCGTCCCTGTGGCTTCGGCTTTGGCAAAGTATGCTGCGGCAAGCGGATAGTCACCTGCTTCATAAAGCGCTGCCACCCCTAACTCGTAGTACGTCAACCCCGCATGGATTGAGCTGTTTGAAAATACCAAAAACGGCTCCATCCGACGAAGGTGTAGGTTGGCTTCAACGGGGTTGTGCAAAGCGCGTTGGGCTACTGCCTGTATGAACATCGCCCGCAACATCTCGTAACGGGTATCACACGCCAGCGCGGCGGGGTTTTGCAGGTTGGCAGATTTCATCCCCCTGTGTAGCCAGCCAAAAGCACCCTCTGCGCGGGCATTCGCCGTCTTAAATTCCCCGCGCATCACATGATATTCTGCCAGAATAAGGTCAATTTGGGCGTTTAGCAGGGTGTCGGCCTGCGTCCCGCGGTAATACAGCAACCAATCCAGCAAGGTTGTTGCTTCTTCCTCACGCAGCACATAAATTTTCAAGATGCCCATTAAGGGGTAAATAAATTCGGCGTCAGTGGCTGCCCAACAAAGCGCACTGAGAAAGGCACATTCGGCGTCACGGGCAATCTGCTTGCTGTCAAAAATCTCGCGCTGGCTGCGGGCAAGGTAAAACTCGCCGATCCAGCACCACAGGCTACTCTTAAAAAACTGAGTGTTGGCAGCGGTGTTAAGGGGGTGGGTAATCAGAAGGATTTCTAAGATTAACTTCGGCCACCGGTCTTGCACATCCACTTTTTGCAGGGGATAGACAAGCATCGAGAGGATATCTATCGCCCAACGCAGGTTTCTTTCTCGGAGGTTGGCTTTTAGGGCGACATAAATATCGTCGGCATGGGATGCCACCCAGTCCTCGTCAGTATGGTTCCAGCGTACCTCGTATCGTAAGTCTTCTAAGTTTTCGTGCGAATTCCCTGCCATACGAATGCCCCAGTAAAATCATCAATAACGACCAACATTACAGCCATTGTATCTCAACAGAATAATAATAGGCTACATTACGGATGAAAAAATTACGGAAATTGCCTTATTTACTATTTTGTTAGTGTGTTAAATGCGGGTAACTACCCAGCCTGAGTGGGCTAGGAACAAAATCTAGCAGGATGTCACCAAA
>JBMOFU010000297.1:0-4888 GCA_049318725.1 Phototrophicaceae bacterium
GCAGGCCAAGCCGACCCGATGATTGCAATTTTGGGGCCGCTGTGGGGTTTGCTCAATCATAAGTACTACTTCGATGAACTGTATGAGATTGTCTTCATCCGCCCAAGCCAAGCCATTGCCCGTGTTGCAGGTGATGTGATTGATAAGGGTGTGATTGACGGCTTCTTGCACTTGATTGCCCGCGTGGCGACCTTCACTGGCGACCTTGTGAAGGTCTTTAACGCATGGCTGATTGACGGCTTTGGCGATTCGATCCCGGTAGGGATTGGCGCGTTTGGCCGCTGGTTCCGCCGCGTGCAAACCGGGCATGTTCAGCAATACCTGTTGTTGGTCGCGGTAGCGATCATTATTATCGGGCTGATCTTCGCGCTCTCGACTGGGTTATTCCAGGCGCAGGCCGCAGGGTTCTAGGCGGAACGGAAAAGGAGCAATACGCGAATGTTCACGGTTCCGATTCTTGGGATTGATTACCTCACATTCTTGATTTTAGCGCCGGGGTTAGCAGGCTTGTTGCTGCTGCTCTTGCCAAACAACGACAACCTGTTGCGGGCGGTGGCGTTGGCCGCCTCTACTGCAATTGGTGCCTACGCGGTCTTCCTGTTTTATGCCTATGTTGGGCAAGCGGGCAACCTCAACGGGGGCTACCTGTTTGAGGTGAGCTACCCGTGGTTTAGCCCAATCGGGGCGAATTGGCACTTAGGGATTGACGGTATCAGCGCCGCGATGATCTTGCTGACGGGGATTCTTGTCCCGTTATCGGTGCTGGTCAGCTTCGAGATTCACGAAGGCGTCAAGATGCACATGGCGCTTTTGCTGTTCTTCGAGATCGGCCTGTTTGGGGTGTTTGCCTCCCTAGACTTGGTGATCTTCTTCTTGTTCTACGAACTCAGCCTTGTGCCGATCTTCTTCTTGATTAAAGAGTGGGGCGGCGCGAACCGTCAGTATGCCAGCACCAAGTTCTTCCTATACTCGATGGGTGGCACACTGGGGATGCTCTTGGCAACCCAACTCATCGGTTGGTCAATGTCCCTGACTGAGCTTGGCGTACCGTCGTTTGACATTGTACAGATCACCCAATACTTCCCGGCGCTCCGTGAAGGGCAAACGCTCTTGGGGCAACCCGTTGAGGTGATTAAGGCGCTGGCGTTTACCGGCTTCTTCATCGCCTTCTGTATCAAGGTTCCGGTGTGGCCGTTCCATACATGGCTGCCGGATGCCCACTCTGAAGCCCCAACCGCAGGTTCGATGTTGTTGGCGGGGGTGATGCTCAAGCTCGGCGCGTATGGATTCCTGCGCTTGGTGATTCCGTTCTTCCCCGATGTGTGGGTACGCCCGCTCAGTTTCTTCGGTGTGGGGAACTTTAACGCTGCAACGATCTTTGCTGTGCTTGCCATGTTGGGCATTGTACTCGGTGCGTTTGCCGCGTTCGCTCAAACGGACATCAAGCGGCTGGTGGCCTATAGCTCGGTGAACCACATGGGCTTTGTCGCGCTAGGCTTGGCCGTGACCGCCTATTGGTATGGTCGCAGCTACACAGAAGGCGTCACCAACCCAGAATTGCTCCAGAGCGCGATCATCGCCACCAACGGCGCTGTGATGCAAATGTTCAATCACGGCCTTAGCTCGGCAGGGATGTTCCTTTTGGCCGGGGCAATTTATCACAAGACACACACCCGCGACCTGACGCAATATGGCGGGTTCTGGGTCAAAGCGCCGATCTATGGCGCAATTTTCATCTTCACAAGCATGGCGAGCTTAGGCTTGCCCGGCCTGAACGGGTTCATCGGTGAATTCTTGGTCGTGCGCGGCGCGTTCAGTGTATTTACATGGATCACCGTCATTTCGATGCTGGGCTTGTTGTTCACTGGGGCGTACATCCTCAAGGGGATTCGTGCCGTGTTACACGGGCCGTTTAACATGCACTGGAAGGACTATGACCTTGAAATTGACCGCCGCGAATTGATTGCGATTGCACCGCTCATGGTGTTGATGCTGGTCACGGGGCTAGTGCCAAACTGGATTCTCACGACCATCAATGAATCCGTAACCCGCATGTTGAGCGGGCTACTTTAGGGGGAAGGTCAATGTTTCCGATTTTAAGCCTGATTATCTTTATCCCGATTGTCGCCGGGGTCGCGCTGTTGTTCTTCGATGCTGAAAACAAAGTCGCCATCCGCACCGTTGCGCTGATGACCGCTTTCGTGGTCTTGGCACTTTCGGCGGCGTCTTATTGGGGCTACCTGCAAAGTTTAGAAACCGTCAGCAATGACCTGACGACGCTAGAGCAATCTGGCGACGCGGGCTACGCGACGGCGATGTTCAAGCGGCAATTGGCGCTTGAGGAATACTACGAATGGCTGCCCGGCTTAGGGATTGCCTATCATGTGGGCGTAGACGGCCTGAGCGCGCCAATGGTGCTGCTCACCGGCATGGTCTGCGTTACAGGGGTGTTGATCTCTTGGCGGATTGAAGAACAACTCCGCGAGTTTATGTCGTTCTTCCTGTTCTTGGTAGCAGGGGTGTACGGCGTTTTCGTCTCGATAGACTTGTTCTTGCTGTTCTTCTTCTATGAATTGGCCTTGTTCCCGATGTACATCCTGATTGCGGGATGGGGTTGGGTGCAGTTACGCCAATACGCGGCGATGAAGCTCACGATTTACATCTTGGTGGGGTCGGTGTTTGCCCTCATCGGTGTGATTGCAATGGTGATCGTTGCCAACAGCTTCTTTACCTCACCAGATGGCATGGTCTTGTTCCAAAGTGCGATTGCCAACGGCATCCTGCCAGAAAGCGCCAATCCGTTTAGCTTCAACATCGTGCAATTGATGTTGGCAGCAGAAGGCGGCGCGTTCAATGTGGCGGGCTACGCGGGCATTGAAACCCTGACGTTTGCAAAACTGTGGTTCCCGTTCATCTTTATCGGCTTCGGCGTCTTGGCAGGGATTTTCCCTTTCCACAACTGGTCACCAGACGGCCATGTGGCGGCGCCTACCGCCGTTTCGATGATCCATGCGGGCGTGTTGATGAAGTTGGGGGCGTTCGCTGCCCTGCGTGTGGGGGTGCAGTTGCTCCCTAGTGGCGCGCACGTCCACCTGCCGTGGATTATCTTCCTGACGTTGATTAACGTGGTGTTGGGCGCGTTTATCGCCTTCCGCCAGCGCGACTTCAAGTATGTGATCGGCTTCTCCTCGGTCAGCCACATGGGGCTGGTCAGCATGGGATGGGCTTCGATGAACATGCTCGGCATGGTCGGCGCAGGGATGCAAATGTTCAGTCACGGCGCGATGACCGCCTTGTTCTTCGGTTGCGTGGGGATGGTCTATGACCGCGCCCATACCCGCGATATTCCGAGTTTGGGCGGGTTCATCCAAAAAATGCCGTTGGTGGGGTTGGCCTTTATTGTCGGCGGCCTGACCAGCATGGGGATGCCCGGCTTTAGCGGCTTCATTGCGGAATACCCAATCTTCATGGGGCTGTTCAACGCCTCAGAGAATATCACCTTGACGATTGGCTCGTTCACATTGACGAACTACTATTCGTGGATCGCGCTAATTGCCGTCATCGGGATTATCATCACAGCGGCCTATGTGTTGCGCGTTACCCATCAGGTGTTCTTCGGCAAGTTCAATGCAGAACTTTACCCCGATGTCGGCAACATCCGCTGGACAGACCGTATTATTTTGTTGTTGCTGGCCGTACCGTTGATGGTCATCGGGCTGTACCCAAACATCATGGCTCCGATGGTCGAAATTGGCCTGCGTCCGGTTCTAGCGATTCTTGGAGGCTAACCGAATATGCCACCGTTTGACTTTTTAGACAGTTTGCCCGCCATCAGTGTTGAGGTTGGGCTGACGATTATGTCTATCGTGGTGCTGCTGCTGGATGTGTATTTGCCAGAGAGCCGCCGCCGTAACATCGCCTATGTCTCGTTCTTCGGGCTATTGGCGTTGTCCGTGTTGCCGTTGCTTTCTGCCCCCAACAATGAATTGATGTGGGGCGGGATGATTCGGCATGATATGCTAGGGCAAATCTTCAAGGTGATGATTACCGCCGCTGGCGCGATCACCTGTTTGTTAGCCATGGATACCAAAGACCTCGGCCATCGTGGGGAGTTCTACCTCATCATCATCACGGCAACGTTGGGGGGCTGTTTAGTGGCCTCTGCTGCCGATTTGATTATGGTGTTCATCGGCCTCGAAACGATTTCGATCCCGTTGTATGTGTTGGCGTCCTTTAACCGCAATGACCTAAAATCCTCAGAAAGTGGCATCAAATACTTCCTGTTTGGGTCATTCGCCAGCGCGATCATGCTCTACGGCTTTAGTTTGCTCTATGGCTTTAGCGGCGAAACCGGGCTGTATAACATTGCTCAGTACATCGGCAGCGACGGCTTTGCCAGCAATGCCGTTCCTGTATTGGGCGCCATGATTATGATTGTGGTCGGCTTTGGCTTCAAAATCAGCGCTGCGCCGTTCCACTTTTGGACGCCAGACGTATATGAAGGCGCGCCTACCCCTGTAACTGCGTTTGTTAGTGTGGCGAGTAAAGCCGCCAGCTTTGCGCTGTTCACGCGCTTCTTTATCGCCGTGTTCCCCGTTGACCTGATTGTTGGCGGCGACAGCGTGCAAATTTACTGGGTGCCGCTGATTGCAGTATTGGCAACCCTTTCTATGACGTTGGGGAATGTGTTGGCGCTTTCGCAGAAGAATATCAAGCGCATGTTGGCCTATTCTTCTATCGCGCAGGCGGGTTACACCCTCATCGGGATTGCGGCCATCCAGAGCCAAACGCCGAGCGTTGGCGTGGCATCGGTGGCTTACTATATGTTCATGTATACCTTCACCAACTTGCTGGCCTTTGCTGTGATTATCATCTTCAGCGAAAACAC
>JBMOFU010000298.1:0-4885 GCA_049318725.1 Phototrophicaceae bacterium
CACAACAGAAAGCCCGCCCATGCCTGAATTAACGATCCAAGCCGTATGGCTGGCCGCCCGTGATCGGTTGGCCGCCGTGTCAGATTCCGCCGCGCTGGACGCGCAATTGCTCTTGACCGATGTCTTGGGCTATCCCGACCGCGCCTACTTGTTCACCCATCCCGAACGGACGCTGACGGCGGAACAGGCCGCGCACTACGCCGCCTTGATCCAGCGCCGTGCCGACGGTGAACCCGTCGCCTACCTGCGCGGCTTTCGGGACTGGTACGACCGCCAGATCATCGTCACGCCCGCCGTCTTGATCCCGCGCCCCGAAACCGAATTACTGCTAGAAATGGCGCTGGCGTATGCCCGCCCGTTATCGGCACTCACGGCGGCGGATATTGGCACGGGCAGCGGCGCGCTGGCGGTGACGTTTGCCGCGCATACGCCACAGGCGGCGGTCTATGCCGTAGACATCAGCGCGGCGGCGTTAGATGTGGCACGGCGCAATACCGAAGCCGCCAACGTCCGTGTGACGTTGCTACAGGGGGATTTGCTCGCGCCACTCATCGCGCAGGGGATTAAGCTCGATTTACTGCTGGCGAATTTGCCGTACATCGCCAGCGATGCTGTGCCGCCGCTAGAAGTGGCGCGCCATGAGCCGATTTTGGCGCTCGACGGCGGCGCAGATGGGCTAACCCTGATTCGGCGCTTGCTGGCCGATGCGCCACAGGTCTGCCAGCCGCACGCGCTGATTTTGCTCGAAATCGGCATGGATCAAGGGGCGGCGGTGCTGGCGCTGGTGGATGAACTGCTCCCCCACGCCCACGCCGACATTGTGCCAGACTACAGCGGGCGAGATCGGTTTGCACGGGTGACGTTGTAACGGACAATCCGACCGTAGGGGAGTCCCATAGGACGCCCCTACACCACCGTTGTGACCTGTAGGGACGAGGCAGGCCTCGTCCGCAAGCCGCACAAAAATCGAATTCGCCTTAAGGAGCATCGTTTTACGGGCAAAAAACAATAGATTTACCCCCCTTTGCCCAAGCCTTCACTGGTTTTTTGATACCCTCTGTCTGTAATGGTGTTACAATAACGTGCAGGGAATACTTTCCCGCACGCATATTCGTAAAGCCTACCTTATAGCATCGCCAAAGGGCGGTTCGTTATGTCTACCGCGATTAGCAATCGGTATATCCTACACGAAAAACTCGGCCAAGGCGGTATGGGTGTGGTCTACCGCGCACAAGACCGTCTTGATAATCAATTTGTGGCGCTCAAGCAAGTCACGGCGCAACAAGGGCAAATCCAGTTCACCCAAACCGACAAAACGCTGGACTTTCATGTGGCGCTTGCCCGCGAATTTAAGACGTTGGCCTCTGTGCGCCACCCGCACATCATCAGCGTGCTAGATTACGGCTTCGACACCGACGGCCAGCCGTTCTACACGATGGATTTGTTAGAGGCAGGCGTAAACATCATCACCTATGGGCGTCAGCGCCCGCTGGACGAGAAGATCAACCTGTTGGTACAGGTTGGGCAGGCATTAACTTACTTGCACCATCGCGGCATTTTGCACCGCGACCTGAAGCCAGACAACATCATCGTAGATCAAGGGGTGGTCAAGGTACTGGATTTTGGCCTTGCCCTGCGCGCCGATCAATTGGCGGCTTACGCGCAAAGCGCGCATGTGGCCGGGACGTTCTCTTACATGGCTCCAGAAACGATCAACGGCGCCAAGATAGACGAGCGCATAGACCTTTACGCCTTTGGGGTGATCGCCTACGAATTGTTGGCCGGGGTGCATCCGTTTTACCGCCCGTCCACGCCGGCTATGCTCATGGCAATTTTGATGGAACCGCCCCCAGAGATGGATTTGCCCGGCCACTACAATGATGTGATTGCCCGCCTGCTGGAAAAAGACCCCCAATATCGCTTTCCAGATGCCACGAGCTGCCTCAAAGCGCTTGCTCCAGAACGGGTGGCAGTAGAAACCGCACTGGTGCGGGAAAGCTTTTTGCAGGCGAATAACCTCGTTGGCCGCGACCAAGAGCTAGAAACGCTGTCTATCGCCATGGACAACGCCCTAGACGGCAACGGCGCGCTGTGGCTGGTCGGCGGCGAAAGCGGCGTGGGGAAATCTCGGTTAGTGGAAGAATTGCGGATTAAGGCGCTGGTCAAGGGCGTGTTGGTGCTACGCGGGCAGGCCATCCGTGAGACGAACGCATCCTATCAACTGTGGCGGGATGTGTTAAGGCGGTTGATCCTTGAAGACCCGTTGAGCGACTTTGAAGCCAGCGTCCTCAAAGACATCTTGCCAGATATTGAAACACTGATTAACCGCACCGTCCCCCCGCCGCCGCAAATTGACGCCAAAGCCGCACGGATGCGGCTGCTGACGGTCTTAGAAGCGGTGCTGCGCCGTTATTCGCGCCCGATGTTGATTATCCTTGAAGATTTGCAGTGGATGGGTGACAGTCAGGCGATTTTGCAACAGGTCAACCAGTGGATTGAAACCCTGCCGATCTTCATCATTGCCACCTACCGCGACGACGAACGCCCAGACCTGCCAAGCCGCCTGCCCAACGCCTTTAAGATGTCGCTCAAACGCTTTTCACAGACGGCGGTGCAGTCGTTGGCGATGTCTGTATTGGGGGAAGCGGGCAAACAGCCCCAATTGGTTGAACTGCTGGTGCGTGAAACCGAAGGCAACGCCTTCTTCATCGTGGAGGTCTTACGCACGCTGGCGCAAGAGGCCGGGCAACTACAAGACATTGGCCGCATGATGTTGCCCCAGCACATCTTTGCCGGGGGGATTGCGGCAGTGGTTCATCGGCGGTTGGCGTCCGTCCCCGCTCATCACCGCAAACTGCTTGAACTGGCGGCCATCGCTGGCCGTGACCTTGACCGCAAGCTGTTGCAACAACTGCATGACGGCCAAGACCTCAGTGACTGGCTGACCGCCGTCAGCAGCGTCATTGAGGTGTATGAGGGGCGTTGGCGCTTTGCCCACGACAAATTCAGAGAGGTCTTGCTGACCGAACTCCCCGCCGAACTACGCCGTGACGACAACCGCCGCATTGCCGAAGCAATGGAAGCGCTCTACCAAGACGATGAACTCCATATCCCGCTGATTGCATGGCACTGGTCGCAGGCCGGGAACACGGTAAAAGAGGCGGCCTACAGCGCCAAAGCGGGCTTCTTAGCGCTCCGTAACAGCGCGCACCAGACGGCAGTGGGGTATTTCACCCGCGTGTTGGAACTGTATGCCGACCAAGCGGTCAGTGCCTTTGACTTGGCAATCATCCATGAATATAGCGGTCGGGCGTACTTTGCCTTAGCCCAACTGGAAACCAGCCAGCAGCACTTCCAAAAGGCGCTGGAAGGCTTCGGCTTTCCCATGCCGAGCCAGCCCTTGCCGTTGATCTTGAGTACACTCAACCAACTGTTAAAGCAAGTGATGAATCGCTTTAGCCCGCCGAAGGTGTTTGCCCCAGAGCAGCAGGTGAACTTGCTCCACGCTGCCGCCATCTACGAACAGCTTGGCGAAATCTACTTCTTTGCCAACGACACGATTGCCACCGCTAATGCAGCGGTCAAGTCGGCTAATTTGGCCGAACACGGCACGGCCAATTCTCCAGAATTGGCGGTGGGCTACGCGGGCATGAGCGTCTTGATGTCGGTGATTCCGTTGCACAGCCAAGCGGAATATTATAGCCGCAAAGCCGTACAGGTCGGCCAGCAGGGGCAAGATAAAGCCGCGCTCGGTTGGTCGTATTACTTGGCCGGGGTGTATAACGCTGGCGCAGGCCACTGGCAAACCGCCCAAGATTACCTCCAGCAGGCGATCCACCTCAACGCAGAGCTAGGCGACCTGCGCCGCTGGGAAAGCAGCAACGGCACCATAGCCGCACTAGAACTGTACTTGTGCCGATTTGAGGCCAGCCTCCAGCGCTCGGTGCAACAAGTGAACTCGGCGCGGCGGCGCGGCGACCAACAAACGGTGGCGTGGGGCATCTGCCAGCAGTTGCAGGTTTATTGGTGCATCCCCGCCGATGAAGCGACCCTCACAGCGCTTTGTACTGAACTTGAGGCGATTTTGGACGAATGCCCCAACACCGAGAAAATCTATGGCTATGGGGTGTTGGCGTGGACGTATCTGCGCCGCAATCAGCCCGCCGTTGCCCGTGACTGGGCATTACGCGCTAACCGCATGAGCGAGCGCTTTGCCCCCATCGGCTTCTATAACTGGAACGCCCTCGCAGGCGCGGCGATGACGTGGTTGCACCTGTTGGAAGGCGACGGAACCGATGCTGAAATCCGCAAAGAGGCCGCCATTGCCGTGCGTGCGCTGCAAAAGACCGCCGCCGTATTCCCGATTGGGCAGTCTGCGGCGGCGCGCTGTGCAGGCAAGCTGGCTGCACTACAGGGGCGCAACCCCGCCAAACACTACGCACGGGCGGTGCAGTTGGCCGAGCGCTCTACCATGCCCTTTGAGTTGGCGCTGGCGCACTACGCCGCCGCACAACACGGGGATGCACAACAGCGCACATTGGCCGAAGCTGAATTGCGAGCGTTGGGCAATACATGGGAACTGGCGCGCCTGACGGGTACGATATCCACTGAACGAACAGCGTGATCTTGACCTCTGGCATGAGCGCAAAGTAGGGTGGGTACTTGTCTGTGTTCCGTTCGCTGTGCGTTAAACGTTAACTGTGTTGACGCCTGTAAAGAAATCGTGGCAACCGATGGGGTGATTTTCTTCAACGTGTCCATTGCAAGCGCCGCGTTCGATTGCTATACTAGATTCTACCTTCAAGGGGCTGTGGCGGAATGGCAGACGCAACGGTCTTAAAAACCGTGACCGAGAGGTGTGTGGGTTCGACTCCCACCAGCCCTA
>JBMOFU010000299.1:0-4826 GCA_049318725.1 Phototrophicaceae bacterium
CAATTGCCCCGCCCCCGCTTGACAAGATCAATATTATCAACCATACTGATTATCAAGGTCACTGATAATCATTGAGGTTGATAGCGCTATGCCCGACTTGACGCCCGAACAACTGGCGGAAGAACTATTAGAGATGTTGCCTACGTTGGGGCGGCTGATGTTCCAGCACTTTAATGATTCCAGCGATGACCATACCATGATCCAAGTGCGGGTGCTGCATCATTTGGCAGAACAGCCGATTACGACCAGCGAGTTGGCAAAAATCCGTAAGGTTAGCCTGCAATCCACCAGTGTGATGGTGCAGGGCTTAGTAGATCGTGGCTGGGTGGTACGCACGCCCAACCCCCAAGACCGCCGTCAACAACTGTTGGAGGTAACCCCCGACGGCATGGCCTATGCCGAACTTGCTAAAGGGCGGATGATCGCCTACCTTGCCGAATTTTGGCGTGACCTGACCCCTGAAGAGTTGCAAGCGGCACAAATCTGCTTGCCCGCCTTGCGCCACATCTTTACCGAAAAGTTGCGCGCAGAATACCCAAACGCTACCCCCAAATAGAAATTTCTTTCGCCGTCTGTGAAATTCGTGTAAGACGTTGGTGGCTTTTGCCCGCCTGCGTGTTGTTTGTGCATTGCCATGTTGCGCGACCCCTATCTTAAGGAGAGACCCCTGACTATGTTGCGATTGGCGAAATACCTCAGGCCCTTTAACCTGCTGATCTTCGGTGCAGTGATTTTGTTGTTCGTGCAGGCGCTTTCAGACTTAGCCCTGCCGAATTACATGGGCGATATTGTAAACGTGGGCATCCAGCAAAGCGGGATCGAAACCGCTGCCGCCAGTGCGGTGCGTCAAGCCCAAATGGATCGGTTGCTGCTGTTCGTAAACGCTGACGACAAAGCCACTGTGTTAAGCCACTACAGCTTTGTGCAGCCCAGTACCGCCAGTGCCGACCAGATTCAAACATACCCGACGCTGGCAACTGAGCCGATTTACCTGCTGGACGGTGACACAGCGAATGCCGACCTAGACGCGCTGAACACGATACTTGCGCCGGCATGGGTGGCAGTGTCTGGCATTCAACAGGCCATCGCCAATCCAGATGCTGCGGCTGCCTCACAGTTACAAGGCTCGGCCAACTTCAGCCTGCCAGCGGGGGTAGACCCGTTTGTCTTTTTAGCCAGTCCGTTGGCGGGCAGTGTGCGGACGCAAATCCTGCAAGCAATGGATGAGCGCTTTGCCGTACTGGGTGAACGCTTTGTTTCGCAGTCGTCCATTAGCGCGGTCAAGGCGGAGTACAGCGCGCTAGGCATGGACACGACCACCCTACAAAACAACTATATCGTTGGCATCGGCGCGGTGATGTTGCTGGTTTCGTTGTTGTCGGGCGTGAGTACGGTGGCGGTTGGCTTTCTGTCGGCGCAGGTTGCCGCTGGCCTGTCGCGGGATTTGCGCCGCGATGTGTTCCGCAAGGTATCCAGCTTTTCTAACGCCGAATTTGATAAGTTCTCGGTGTCCTCGCTGATTACCCGTTCAACCAACGACATCAACCAACTTCAGTTGTTGATCTTCATCATGATTCGGATGGTCATCTACGCGCCCATTCTCGCCATCGGTGGGTTGATTATGGCTGTGCGTACCGACGCGGCCATGTGGTGGACGATTGCGGTGGCGGTGGGCGCGTTGCTGTCGGTGATTATCGTCACCTTCTCGCTGTCGTTGCCACGCTTCCGTGTGATTCAAACGCTCACGGACAGGCTAAACCTTGTCGTGCGCGAAAACCTATCCGGCATGATGGTCGTGCGCGCATTCAACACCCAAGCCTTTGAACTCCAGCGGGTAGACCGTGCCAACCGCGACCTAACGGATATGAACTTGTTCGTCAACCGCGTGATGGTGCTGTTGATGCCCGCCATGATGTTTGTCATGAGCGGCGTTAGCGTCTTGATTATTTGGGTGGGGGCGCATCAAGTGGCCGCCTCTAGCATCCAAGTCGGCGACCTGATCGCCTTCATGCAGTACGCCATTCAAATTGTGACGGCGTTCTTGTTCCTGTCCTTCTTGTTCATCATTTTGCCGCGTGCGTCGGTCTCTGCCGAACGCATTGCCGATGTGCTGGCGGTTGAGCCGAGCATCAAAGACCCCGAACAAGCCAAGCAATTCCCGGCGGCCTTTAACGGCACTGTGGAGTTCCGCAATGTGTCGTTCCGCTATCCCGGCGCAGAGGCAGACGTACTGCACAACATTAGCTTTACGGCACAGCCCGGCCAGACCACCGCCTTGATCGGCTCTACGGGGTCGGGCAAATCCACGTTGGTGAACTTGATCCCGCGCTTCTATGATGTCACAGGCGGCCAAATTTTGCTCGACGGCGTAGACATCCGCGACGTGACGCAAAGCGACCTGCGCGATAAAGTCGGGTACATTCCGCAACAGGGGATTCTGTTCACTGGCACGATTGACAGCAACTTGCGCTTTGCTGACCAAGCCGCCACTGCCGAACAGATCACCGAAGCGACGGATATTGCCCAAGCAACGGCCTTCATCGCTGAAAAGACCGACGGACTGGGCAGCGAGATTTCACAGGGCGGCACGAACGTCTCTGGCGGGCAACGTCAACGCCTGTCTATTGCGCGGGCATTGGTCAAGCGCCCGCCGATCTACATTTTTGACGATAGCTTTTCGGCGCTGGACTTCAAAACCGATGCCACCTTGCGGCGCGCCTTGAAGGAATACACGGGCGAAAGCACGCTGTTGATCGTCGCACAACGGATTTCAACCATCAAGACAGCGGAACAGATCATCGTCTTGGATGAAGGCCGCATTGTTGGCATCGGCACTCATGCCGAACTGATGAATACTTGCGAAACCTACCGCGAAATTGCGCTATCCCAATTGAGCATTGAGGAGTTAGCTTAAATCATGATGCAAAATGCGATGAACTCACGGCGGGGCGGCGGTCAAGCAGGCGGGGCAAGCCCAATGCGCGGCGGCCCGCCGGGGATTGGCCTGAATGCGCCTAAAGCCCGCAATTTTCAGGGAACAATGCGCCGCCTGTTGCGATACTTAAGCGCCTACCGCGTACAATTGATTGTCGTGCTTGTGTTTGCCATTGCCTCTACTGTCTTTACGATTGTCGGGCCGCGCATGTTGGGCAACGCCACCACCAAACTCTTTGAAGGGGTGATGGCACAAATCGCCGGGACGGGCGGCATTGACTTTGGCTACATCGGCAACATTGCCCTGACCTTGACGGGCCTGTATGTGCTGTCTTTGGGCTTTGCCTACCTACAAGGCTGGATCATGACCGACGTAGCAATGGAAGTGACCTATCGCTTCCGTAAGGACATTGCCGAAAAGATGAACCGTATGCCGCTCAAGTATTTTGACGGCACCAACCATGGCGAAGTGCTGTCTCGCATCACCAACGACGTAGACACGGTAAACCAAAGCCTGAACCAGAGTTTAACGCAAATCGTGACCTCTGTGACTACGCTCATCGGTGTGCTGATTATGATGTTGTCAATCAGTTGGGTGATGACGATTGTCGCCATTGTGATGCTCCCCCTCTCGTTTGGGATCATCGCGGCGGTGTTCGGTTTTTCACAGCGTTTCTTCAAAGAACAGCAAGACTACATCGGCCACGTTAACGGCCACGTTGAAGAAATGTACAGCGGCCATGTGGTGATGAAGGCGTTCAATGCAGAAGGGAAAAGCGTCGAAACATTCGATGGCTTCAATGACACACTCTACAACTCCGCATGGAAGGCGCAGTTCTTTTCTGGCTTGTTGATGCCCATCTTGATCTTTGTGGGCAACCTCAACTATGTGGCCGTTTCGATCTTGGGCGGCTGGTTGGCCGTGCAGGGGCGCATCACCATCGGCGATATTCAGGCGTTCATCCAGTATGTGCGCTTGTTCACGCAGCCGATTTCGCAAATCGCCAACATCTCTAACGTATTGCAACAGACGGCTGCCGCCGCCGAGCGCGTGTTCGAGTTCCTAGACGAAGCCGAAGAAGTCAGCGAAGCCGCCAACCCATTGCAAGTGGCTACCGTAGCGGGCAAAGTCGAGTTCGCCCATGTGGAGTTCGGCTACAACGCCGACAAGATCATCATTCACGACTTTTCTACTGTCGTGGAGCCGGGTCAGAAGATCGCCATTGTTGGGCCAACTGGCGCAGGCAAGACCACGCTGGTGAAGTTGCTCATGCGCTTCTATGACGTACAAAGCGGGGCAATCTTGCTGGATGACCACGACATCCGCGAGTTTAGCCGCCACGACCTGCGTAAGCGCTTTGGGATGGTGTTGCAAGACGCATGGCTGTATCACGCCTCGATCATGGACAACATCCGTTATGGCCGCTTGGATGCCACCGACGATGAAGTGATTGCTGCCGCCAAAGCCGCCCATGTGGATCATTTCGTCCGCACATTGCCAGACGGCTATAATATGGTCTTGGATGAAGAAGCCTCGAACGTCTCACAGGGGCAAAAGCAATTGCTGACGATTGCCCGTGTGATCCTTGCCGACCCCAAGATTTTGATTTTGGACGAAGCCACCAGTTCGGTAGACACGCGCACCGAAGTCTTGATTCAAAAGGCGATGGACGCGCTGATGCAAAACCGTACCAGCTTCATCATCGCGCACCGCCTGTCTACAATCCGCAACGCCGACCGTATTTTAGTCATGCGCGACGGCGATATTGTCGAGCAAGGCAACCATGAAGAATTGTTGGCACGCGGCGGGTTCTATACTGAACTCTACAACAGCCAATTTGAACAGTCTGCCATAGGGACGTTGGTCTAACCCATAGGGGGCGGCCAATGTG
>JBMOFU010000300.1:0-4802 GCA_049318725.1 Phototrophicaceae bacterium
CTGATAGCCTGTGATGCGAACAATCGGTTCGCGCTTCTTGAACAGAATCAGGGTGGGCGCGCCTTCACATGGCGCAAAAAGTGGGAAAAAGACTGCGATCAAGTCAAATATTGTAGTGAACGCTGTCGCCGCCACAGTTAACCCCTCAACAGCGCGCACGGAACGCACAATGACCCTACAACCTAATTTCAACACCCGCCTTGAACTCATCGCCACCTTGCGATCTGATGTGATTCGCCGACAGAGTGGCGGCTAGTAACACGAACCCTACCTTTCGCCCTCTTTTCACGCCTGAAACCGACTAAGCTTGAGGCGGGATTCCAAAGTTGGGTAGCGAGCGTCGCCCAAAGCGTTTCAGAGGCTATCGTAGTTTGAAGCGAGACTCCCCCGACTTTAGGTGTGGGCAGTCTGTCAACTAAACGCGGGTAACACACGCTCGCCAAGCAGATAGATTCCCGTTTCACTCTTGATTCCGTGCGGTGTACCAAACTCAATTCGACTCGTCCCTGCGTCGAATAAGGCCTCACACTGACGGATAATCGCCTCGGGTGTGCCGGAAAATGCAAAGCGATCTAACAAATGATCGGGGATTTGGGCGGCGGCTGTTTCCAGATCGTTGGCCTCAACTGCCGCCTTGATGCGTGCTACCCGTTCTGGTTCAACGGTAAGTGTTGTATCGAGCGCCGCGACAACGGGCAGATACAATGCCACTTCTCGCCGTGCTAACGCCCGCGCCCGCTCGCCATCATTGTCAACCACACACACTGCCCCACTGACGACCCTCACGGTTCCAATCTCACGGCCAGATTTGCGCTCCCCGACAGCGATATAATCTCGCATGACAGGCACGAAGTCTGGGTTTGCAGAGCCACCAATTTTGACCTCATCGGCAAGCTCGCCTGCTACTGCTGCCAGTTGCGGCCCCCATGTGCCAATCAGCAAAGGGATTTCCCCCGCATTGGGGGGCAACGGGTATGGCGTATGCACATGCGCTGCAAGCGGATACATATCCCCTGTCACTCCGCCGATGTCCCCCTGCAGCATGTAGCGAATCACACCGATGGCCTCCCGAATGGCCGCAACAGGTTTCTGCTCTGGTTGGATGCCGTGTGCCTCTAGCCATGCCCCGCGTGATAGCCCGATATAGGTGCGGCTAGGCGCGAGCATTTCCAGCAATGCCGCCTGCGCTGCAATGTCAATCGGCGCAACCCGCGCAGGTTGCACCGTCGCGGGGCCAATCCGCGCCCGTTTAACGTGCGGGGCGATCAGCAACAACACGGCGTAGGCCGGATGAAACGGGGCGTCGTTGTAGACGGTAATCGCGTCGAAGCCCTGTTCATCGGCGAGTGTTGCCAGTGCCACATATTCTGAGGGGGTTTTGTTGGTCTGAAAGGCAATACTCAGTTCGCGTCGGGTCATTTAGGTTAGCTCGTCACTGTCTAGCGTGCGTTTATGGGTGCGCTCCACGCGCATAATTAGTCGTTCTTCGGGGTCGGGGCAGGCAACAAGGGCGTCTTTACTCATCCAGTCGTTTTCATGGAGTGAGCGCTGCTTTGCCGCGAGTAACGGTAGCACGGCACTTAGCGCATAGATACAGAAGTGCTTGCCTGCTGGGATGCGTAGCTTGGCGCTTTCTTCCAGAACAAAGTAATCCCCTTCCTGCAAGCCGCACACCGAGCGCCCCTCAATCCGTT
The DNA here is from genome assembly GCA_049318725.1 of Phototrophicaceae bacterium. Taxonomy (GTDB): domain Bacteria; phylum Chloroflexota; class Anaerolineae; order Aggregatilineales; family Phototrophicaceae; genus CAIRDJ01. The sequence continues at coordinate 1,695 of JBMOFU010000300.1, forward strand.
CGACGGTTACTTTTAGGTCGTATAGCTCAAACTCAACCATTGCTATCCTCTTTTCTGAAATGAGGGATGACCACCTCACCGAGCATCTTCAATGTATAGGCAATATCTGGCCCAAGCGGGGGGCCAAAGCTGATATGGGTCACACCCTTCTCTATCAGCCCCTCAACCCGTTCAATCAATTGGTGCGACGTCCCTGCAATGCCAATACGGAGCATTGCAGGGGTGACCATCGCCGCTGCACGGTGCAGGTCTTTTTCGACCATCACAACGTGTTCGATCTCGTTAAAATCCGCTTGTGTAAGCCCTAACTGAGACAGAATCATCGGACTCATCGCATGGCCGTAATAGGCAATCTTCTGGCGCAGTGGGGCTTCGGCTTCGTCCTTGTCGTCGGCGATGGAACACCAAATACAGGCGGCAACGTCTATCTGGCTTAGGTCGCGTTTGGCGCTGGCTGCCCCTTCTGCAATCAACGGGGCGACGTTAGCGTAATGCTCTGGCGGGAACAACAGCGGTAGCCCACCGTCAGCATGAGAGCCAATCGCACGGAGCATGTTCGGACTCATCGCACCGATGTAGATTGGAATTTGCCGAGCCACGTCAAAGCGCAAAAATGCCTCTTGCTGCCACCGCAAAAAGTGACCGTCAATCGCGGCACGCTCGCCCGCGAACAGTTGACGCAGCGCGGTAATCCCCTCTAAAAGTGAGGTCAGCGGCTTGTCATGCTCAATCCCAACCCACCCTAAAAAGTCACTCGCCCCAGAGCCAATCCCTAGATTAAACCGCCCGCCGCTGTATTCATCTAACGTGGCGGCAAGCATGGCAATTTCCGCCACGTTCACTGTGTACGGATTGAGGATGCATGTTCCTATTTGGATGTGCGATGTAGCGGCGGCAACCGCCGTCAGGATAATGGGGGCGCTTCGTAAGAAAAGATCGTTGCTCACCCAAAACTGATCTATACCCGCAGTTTCAGCACGCTGCGCCAATTCAACATAATCCCGCACAGGCAGATCATTGTTAAACCGCAGACTAAAGCGCATCGCCCGCCCCAATGACCGCGTCGGCCTCAATTTCGACCAAATAGCCATCCCCAACGAAGTTGCTAATCTCAATCAACGTATTGGCTGGACGCACATCCCCGAAGAACTCGCCATGTACAGAGGCAACGGCCTCCCATTGCGCGGCGTCGGATACGTAGACGCGCGTGCGGATGACATCCTTCAACGATGCACCCGCCGCTACCAGTGCGCGTTCAATCTTCTGGATGATGTAGCGGGTTTGTGTGGCATAGTCCTCCCCGACGACGTTGCCGTTATCGTCGGTGGCAGTCGTCCCAGAGACACAAACAAAGTCCCCGGCACGAACAGCGCGGGCGTAGCCCATCACTGCCTCCCAATGCGTTCCACTGGATATGCTCTGTCGCTTCATGGGGCTTTATTCCACCACAATCAATGACTGATAACCCGTTGTGAGCGGCTCACCGCCGCCGTGACGCGCCACGACCACATCCTCTACCCGTGCAGAGAAGGTGTTAAATTGTGTGATGCTCGGCTCAATGGTGAACAGCATCCCTTCAACAACAGGTGTGTGGTCAATCTTGGTTAAGAAGGGGGCTTCGTGAACGTCCATGCCAATCCCATGCCCAAGCCGATGACGGAAGGCATCGCCATACCCTGCATCTTCAATCACCGCACGGGCGGCGGCGTCCACTTGCGCGCAGGTTACCTCACCGGCTTTGAGTGCAGCAATCCCCGCCCGCTGCGATGCCATCACCAAATCATAAACGCGCTGCATCTCTGCGTCTGGCTCGCCAAAGTGAACAGTTCGCCCAAAGTCATAGCAAAAGCCATCCGCCATCGCCGCGCCAAAGTCGAACAAAACGGCCACAGGGGCAGTTAGCACGCGCGGCCATGTCGCCAGCCGTTGCCCGAACATCAATGGGTGATTCGGGCCAGAGTTATACAGCGATGTCGTAAACGACGGGCCTAACGCGCCATGTTTACGCAGTTGATAGTCCACTTCGCTAATGATGTCTAGCTCTGTCATGCCGATCTTGAGCTGTTTCAACACGTCGGCAAATGCCGCCTCTGTCACTGCGCCCGCATGACGCATAGCCGCAATTTCATCAGCCGTTTTCACTGCCCGCTGTGGATTCAGAATCTTAGTTGCGGAAACGTAGGTCGCACCAGGTAGCAATTCCGACAAGCCAGCGACGGTTTCCCCCTCGGCGTGGTCGCCAAGTGCAATCGTAGGCTTTTCACCAATGCCGAACCCCGTAAGAATCGCTTGAACCATTCCGGCGGGGTTGTCAAATTCGCCGAGAATCTTCACGGTCACATTTTTAGAATCGGCAAGATTCCCGAATTCAGCACTCATGCGGGTGAGGGTCAACACAGCGTCATGACCGGGCGCGATCCATACGCCTTCTAACCAGCCGCCGGGGTGTAACACAGCTCCGAAGTTAGGGATGTCGCGGGGGATACCTGTCAAATATTGTAGGTCGGCAGAGATGGGGAAGAAGGCAAACTGCGCTTTGCCGGTGAGTGCCTGCTGAAATTTGAGGATACGTTCACTGTAATTCATCGTTAAGGAACCTTTTAGAGAACAAAACCATTGCTAAAACTATACCACGCAGACTTAACCTTGCACCACTGCACTCAATAATTCGTTAAAACCAAAATTTGCCCTTCCATGAGATTTTCGATAGAATCAAACGTTAACGTAAAAATGTCAACCGTTTAATGGATAGGTCTTTGAATGATGAAACGCTTTAGTTTTATTCGTATCTTGGCTGTAGCCCTTGTCATTGGGCTTATGGTGGTGGGCGTTGCCGCACAGGAAGAACGGGTGCTGGTCATCGGTCACGCTGAAAGTACAGACTCGCTCGACCCCGCTCGCGGCTATACCCAAACCACGGGCATCATCAACCGTGCTACCTACAGCACACTGGTCACCTTCCCCGATGATGGCCCCGGCGATATCCTCCCGTGGCTGGCAACCGCATGGGAAATCAGTGAGGATGGCCTTTCGTACACCTTCACCTTACGGGAGGGCGTCACGTTCGTCAGCGGCAACCCTGTGACGGCTGCCGATGTGGTGTTCAGT
>JBMOFU010000301.1:0-4769 GCA_049318725.1 Phototrophicaceae bacterium
CCACCGGGGCGTCCGTGTTTTACAGGCGAAAAACAATGTCAGCAAATCCTTAAGTGGGTGCCTATGGGACGTCGCCTGCCTCGTCCGCCGAACTACGACGCTAGGGTGAAATCGTCTGGTTTTCGATAATGCTATTGCCCTGACTCATCGCTGCCGTTATCAAATACGCGGCAACACATGCGCGGTCACATCTGCGTCGCTGGTGATGGCTGGCAGATCGCGGTGCAGTGACCACGTTTCGGTATGCTCCACAACCCCGCCGGGAACCAATGAGGTCATATGGCCGAGCGTTTCAAGCTCTAGCATCTCGTCGTTGGTGAACAGTTCCACGTTGCTGTTGTTGTCGGGATATTGGCCGCTGGCATCATAGGCGGCGCGCTTGACAAACATCAGGCCGTCCCGAATGTACGCCAGCCACCCGTCGGGAGCCACAGCGCCGATCTTTTGCGGGGTGCCTTCGGTATTAGAGCGCAACAGGATGTATTGCCCGCCCCACGTCCAGCGCGGGTCGTTCATCTGCGTATATGACCAGAGGCTAAGGCCACCTGTGGGCAATAGGTCGGTTGCGTGCTTGCCGCGTGGAGGCAAGGGCAACACCGCCACACCGCCCGGCGCCATCACCGAAAGCGCCCACGGCGCTAATGTGACATCCCACGCGCCGACGTTTTCAAGCCGATGCTTGACCGTCACCTGCGCTTGAGAGGGGTGTAGCGTAATCTCAATGGTTTTTTGAATGTGGGTGGTGATTTCTGTCGGTGGGGTGAATTTGACCGTGCCGTCAGTTGAACTCACTTCAACAGGGCTGTTGTCTGGGTAATACGTGCGGAAGGTATGCTCTGGCGCGTGCCATAAGCGATGCCCGCCGTAAATGCGCCATGAATCGCCGCCAGTTTTGCCAAGCTGCTCATCATAGACCTTGAAGCAATTTTCGCCGTCAGTATAGCCAAACCGGATCACACGCGGCCCCACATCAAGGGTGATGACAAGGTCAACGAGGCCATTGGAAATCTGATAGCAGTTTTCCCAGTTGCCCCACGCGGTCTTGCGCTCAATTACGGTCATCTTGGCTTAAGCTCCTGTGTGGATGAGGACACGAACGACACCTAAGTGTAGCGCCGAGAGCGTTAAATGCCCATTATGAACTGTGAAACGCTCATCGCTGAGGATGTCGGTAAAGGTTGCGCCGTTTTCGATCCCGCCATGCCACACCGCCAACGTGAGGGGTTCGGTGCGGGCGGTACGGCTGCCGACCACAATCAAGCGCTCGCGCTCAGATTCGCGCAAGTACGCGAGCGTGTCGCCTTCTGCATAGAGGAACTGCATCCCGCCCTGATTGAGCGCGTGCGAAGTCCGCCGCAGTTCGATCAAACGCCGATAGAACGCCAACAGGTCATTGTTCCAGCGGCTTGCATCCCAAATCATCGTGCGGCGGTTGTCTGGGTCTTTGCCCCCTTCTAAGCCGATCTCATCGCCATAGTAGACGCACGGCACCCCCGGATAGGTCAAGAGGATCACTGCGGCCAACTTCGCCAGCCGAACATCCCCGCCAACGATGGTCAAAATGCGCGGGGTATCGTGGCTGCCTAATTGGTTAAACTGCATTTGCGCGATCCCCCACGGGATGGCCGACATAAAGTGTTGCATCTGCTCTATAGCGGCCTCAGCGGGCAACGGCACGGTATCACTGTAAGCGGGGCGCGGTTCGCTCCAGCCGCCTGTATCCAGTCCGGCCAGCCAGCGCCACATCGGAACAGTAAACCCCTGATAGTTCTGTACCCCGTCCAGTTGATCCCCTTGCAGGCTAGGCGAAGCGTCAAAGAAGTTTTCGCCCATCAAGTAGGCATTCGGGTAACTGGGTTTAATCGCCTGACGGATTTCCCGCCCGACTTCACCCCATGCGTCATATCCCTTTTGGCGGGCGGTCATATTCCACACATCAATCCGCCAGCCGTCAATCCGATACGGCGGGTTCAGCCAGTAACGCATCACCGAGTTGCCCGCACGGTACATCACCTCACGCAGCGCTTGGCTGGCGTAGTTCAGCTTGGGGAGCGTTGCCACGCCCCACCAACTTTCATAGCTCTTGGGATGTTCGTAAAAGGTATAGTATTCGGCAGCGGGGTCGTTTTCATCGGCTTGGGCGGCCTTGAACCACACATGCTGGCTACCCGTATGATTGGTGGTGATGTCTAGCACCAAGCGCATATGATAACGGTCTAGCGCTTGGCGCAGTTCGATCAAGGCAGCTTCACCGCCCAAATGCGGATCAATCGCGTAAAAATCGCCCACGTTGTAGCGGTGATTGCTGGTACTGGTGAAGATCGGGGTCAGGTACAGCCCGGTAATCCCCAGTTCGGCAAGGTAGCTTAACTTCTGGGTGATGCCGATGAGGTCGCCGCCCCACAGGTCTACCACTGGCTCGCTATAGCCCTTGTTGGGCAAGTCATCCCACTCGTGAATCCGTGCCGTAAACACCCCATACGGCGGATGTTCCATTGGCGTGCCATCTTTGGGCGTGGTAGCGGGGTCGCCATTATGAAAGCGATCTGGAAAGATTTGATAGAACACCGCCCCCGTCAGCCATTGCGGAGCGGCGAAATCTGCCAAGAGGACGAAATCGCGTGATTCTGGCGCGTCGGCGCGGCTGATCCCGTAGGCGTTGTAGTAGTACGCGCCCTCTGGCGCAATCAACTTAAAACGATAGGGAAAGCGCTTATTCCGCACGGTGATCTTGGCCGTGTACCACGCCGCACGCGGGTCTTTGCCTTCCAGTTGCATCGGGATGAACGCTTGTTCGCCGTCGGGGATGGTGCGGACGAAAACCGCCTGTATCGGGGCGTCGTTTGGCACGCGCAAGTGCAACTCTAGGGTTTCGCCAAGCGCAGGCAACGGATTCGAGACATAGCGCGCAGAGCCGTCGTGATGTACACCAAGCGTCCATTCGGGATAGGGGATGGGCATGGGGAGTGTGCGTTCCTTTGGGTTGATCCCGCCCTAGCCTCTGATGGCCGAGAGTTGACCAGCACCATGAAGACAGGGTATGGCAGGGTTAATGTAGAGTTAGTATTTTAGCAGACGTTCACAACCCCGTACAACAATGTTTAGTGAAAGCGTACAAAAGCAAACAACCGCCTATGGTGTGAAATGGAACCTCACCGACGAGGCAGGCCACGCCCGCCAAACGTCAAACCCCAACAATCTCATGGATACGTGAATAGATACTGCCCTGCCCTTGTTGCTTTTACTGGGGTTACTTATCCCTGTTTTACTGCGTTTAATACGCCCCCCGCCGCGATAGCACCACCCACAACGTCCGCCACAGAATGCGAATGTCCATCCAAATTGAATAATTGCGGATGTAATACAGGTCGTCCTCTGTGGCAAAGTACATCGGCTTGTCTGCCCGCCCGCTGATCTGCCACCAGCCGGTCATCCCTTGCGGCACTTCAAAGCGCTTGCGCTGCCATGTGGCGTATTCTGCTACCCGTTCTGGCAGTTCGGGGCGTGGCCCCACAAGGCTCATTTCTCCGCGTAAGACGTTGAACAGTTGCGGCAACTCGTCTAGGCTTAAGTTCCGCAGCCATTGGCCGACATGCGTAATGCGCGGGTCGTCGGGATGCTTGTAGATCAAGCGCCCGTGTTCGTCGTAGCGCGCAACGGTCTCTTGCAGCCATTCTGCGCCGTCTATCATGGTGCGGAACTTGTACATGGTAAACGGCTTGCCGTTTTCGCCAATGCGCTGTTGCTTAAACAGAATGCGCCCGGGACTATCCCAACGGATAAGCGCGGCAATCACGGCCATGATGGGGCTTGCCAATAGCAACACCAATAGCGAGACGGTCACATCAAATAGGCGCTTGGTCAGCCGTTGCATCGGCGTGAGAATCGGCTCTTTGAGCGTGAGCAGCGGCATCCCGCCGAAGTCCTCAATTTGCACGCGCAAGAAGGCAAGGTCGGTATATTGCGGCACAATGCGGATGTTGACCGCTAAGGTCTGTAGTCGTTGTATCAACGTGGGGAGGTCGGCAGGGGTGTCTCGCTCTATGGCGATGACGACTTCGCGGATTTCACAGGCGGAGATGAGCGTCTCTAGCGCGCCCAATTGCCCAATCACCAACGGCGCGCTGGCGGCGTCCTCATGCAGGGCGATCAGCCCCAACGGAAGCAAGCCGGCCCACTCATAGGTCTTGACGGTGTTGTGCATCTGATAGGCAAGGTCGCCCGTGCCGATGATTATCACCTTGCGCTGGCTCATGCGGCGGCGGCCACGAATCCAGTAGGCAAAACGCAGTCCGATGCGGCTCAATACGATCAAGACCAAGTGAACGATGAAGAAGTAGACGATTTGCAAGCGGGACGTGTCACGGTAGGTCAGGTAAAGCGCGCCTAAGAAGATCATCCAGCCGAACAGCGCCGCGACAATGTTGATTCGTAGCTCTTTGGCAAGGTGAGAGACTTCTTTGGGGTTGTGAACTTCTAAAAACGAGTAGACGATCTGGTGTACGACAATCCCGATAGCGAAGATCGGCCAGCCTAAAAAGCGCTGTTCCACACTGCCGTGCAAGCCAAATGGGAGGATGATCCGCAAGAAGGTTGCGCCCCACAGGGCTAAAATCACCAGCGCGGCGTCTAAACATAGCAAGAATAGGGTAAAGCGCAGGCTGAAGTATTTGACCATAAGCGGGTTTCCCTCAATATACGTCTAGGGATGGTTCATTATACCAAAATGCCAATCGGGTGCATGGGTTTGTATGCAATAGACCCTGTTT
>JBMOFU010000302.1:0-4769 GCA_049318725.1 Phototrophicaceae bacterium
CCATGATTTTGCTGCTTAAAGACCGCGCCGCTCAAGAAGAACCCCAAGTATTCAGTATCCACGCCCTTTGGCATTTGCTCTTGGGGGATACGGTACCAGTGTTCTTCTTTTGCCAATTGTAGGTCACGCTTGCTGTTGATGACCCCAATCAAAACGCGGTCTTCGGGATACATGGCTAGGCGGTCACTCCGGCGGCTTGGCGTGCCGCAATCAGGCGGGCGTCAATTTCTGCCACTCGCGCTTGATGGCCTTCCCACCATGACGGGTCACGTTGGGCGTCTAGCTCTTGAACCGTTTTGCCTTGTTGTTCCACCCAAGTGTAATACTTGAGGTTGTGCCAGCGTTGGCGGATGTGTGGGGTGGCGTGTTGCACGTAATCTGTAGTGACTGCATGAAAAACCCCTTCAACGCGCCCGACGGCGGCGGCTTCATCCAACTGGCCGTATTCGGCTTGGAGGTGTTCTACAATCGAATGGTAGCGGTCTATGCCGTCTGCGGCGGCGGTGACGACCAAATCATCCGGGCCAAAGCCATAGGCTTTGACGGTCTTAATCGCGCCGAGGATGTGGCAGATGCCGCTAATCCCGAACATCGTGCCGAGCCGTTCTACCAGTGCTTCATCCGCGCCGTAGCGCTTGACCAGCGTTTGACGGCCAATCGGTTCTGCCAGCAGTTGTAGCCCCTTCAGGCAAGCAAGGTCGTCAATGCACAGCAGGGCGTCCATGTTGAAGGTGTTGTGAATCCACGTCACATGCTTATCGCCAATGCCTTGAATTTCGTGCGAGCCGTAGCCGTTGTTATACAGCGTGGGGCATTGCACCGGTTCTAGCCCAACGATTTTGCATTCAGGGTATAGCTGCTTAAGCCTATCCCCTGCGGCGATTGTCCCCGCGCTACCCATTGCCCACGTAAAGGCAGACACGCGCCCGCTGCCGATCCCCTGTTGCTGAAGTTGTTCGGCAAGTTCGGCAATCGTATTGCCCGTGACGTGATAGTGAAAGCGGTAGTTGCCCATCTCTGAAAACTGATTCATGATGCGCGTGTTCGGGTCTTGGGCGAGTCGGTGGGTTTCGTCGTAGATTTCCTTCACATTGCTCTCTGAGCCGAAGGTTTTAATTACTGATGCACCGTACTTGGCGATCTTGTCAAAACGTTCTTGGCTCATTTGCTCTGGAAGGACGACGACGCTGTTACAGCCCATCCGCCCGCCAACCCACGCCCCACCGATGCCATAATTGCCAGTGGACGGCCATACCAACCGATGTATGGCGGGGTCTACTTCACCGAATAGCTCTTTTTCAAGCAACACGGAATAGGCCGCGCCGACCTTATGGCTGCCAGAGGGGAATTCTTTGCCGTAGATGACCACAATCGGGGTAGCAACGCCGGTCAGTTCTGGCGGTAGCACAATATGGCAGATGGCGTTATTGGCATCGCGCCAAGTAATGTTAAACAGGTTAATCGGGTCAAGCGGGTCTGCGGTGCGGGCTTCCAGCGCACGCTGGCGGATTTCAGGTGCAATTGCTTGCGGGTGGAGCATTTCTTCAAAGGTCGGGCCGGTAATCATGCAAAATCCTTATGCTGTGGGGGGAATAGAGGCGTCATCTTCGTCAAAAAGCTCATTCTCGATGATTTGCATCTCGTGGTGCAAATCGTCGCGTTGACGAGCAAGGTCATGGTACAAGGCACGGTCAGGCGCAGACATATTCTTAGAAGCGCCCTTGTTGCGGGTCATGAGCGCGTCAATTTGCGCGTCTAGGGCTTCGTACTGTTTAACGACTTCTTGATAGTATTTGAGCCGCGCCTGAACATCTTCTGGCGGGTTGTTTTGCGGCATGATTGCACCTCTTGGTTTGTCGGGGAAGATAGCTCGCCCTTACACGGGTTCATGGAACGGGTTGTTCGATGGATTCGCGCTCATACTTTACATTATCCTCAAATCCGCGTCGTTTGGCTACTACATACAGTGGGCGCCCGCGCACTTCATCGTAAATGCGCGCCACATATTGCCCCATGATGAACAGGAAGAACAACTGAAAGGCGCTCAACAGCAGCAATAGTACAATGGTGGTGGCTTGCCCCTTGAAGAACTCTGCGCTAATCAGCCGCATGGCGGTAATGACTGGGATGGTGAGTAACGCCAAACTTCCCAACACAAAGCTAACGTAGATCATCACCTGTAACGGGAAGTAAGAAAAGCTAGTAATCGCGTCTAGTGCAAAGCGGATCATCTTCGGCAGGGGATATTTGGTTTCTCCCCAGTGGCGTTCTTCACGGATGTACTCAACGCCTGTTTGCTTGAAGCCAACCCAACTGGTCATGCCGCGAATAAAGCGGTTGTGTTCAGGCATGGCGTTCAACACATCCACCACCGCCCGATCCATCAGGCGGAAGTCGCCCGTGTCTACCGGAATCTTCACATCGGTAATGCGGTAGATCACGCGGTAGAACAGCTTGGCGGTGAAGACCTTGAACCAGCTTTCTCCCCGCCGTTCGCTTCGTACTGCATAAACGACCTCATAGCCGTCTTTCCACTTGGCAATCATCTGGTGGATGAGTTCGGGAGGGTCTTGCAGGTCAGCGTCAATCAGGACGACCGCCTCGCCGCTGGCATGTTGCATTCCGGCGGTGACGGCGGTTTGATGCCCAAAATTGCGGGCAAAGCTGATGATCTTTATGCGCGGATCATTGCTCGCCAGTGCCTCCAGCAATTCAAACGAGCGATCTCGGCTACCGTCGTTGACCGTGACCAGTTCCCACGTTTCGTGGGTGGCATCCATCACTTCACAGATGCGGCGGTAAAGTTCTGGAATGTTGCCTTCTTCGTTGTAGATCGGTGCAACGATAGAGTAGCGGGGTCGTTCAATCATAAAGTATCCAATGCCTTACGGACTGCCTCTAGGGTGGGTTCAACAGTAATGCCGCCAGAAACCGATTGTTGTGCGCGCCGAATGTCTTTCAGTCCATTGCCTGTGCTGATGAATGCCACCCGTTCGCCGCGCTGCAAGTAGCCCAATTCAAGGGCGCGCTTGGCTCCAGCGTAGATTGCCGCACAGGACGGTTCGGCAAACACCCCGGTTAGGCGGGCAAAGGTGGGGATGGCGGCAAGAATGGCCTCATCGCTGACGGCAACGAACGCGCCTTTGGTTTCACGCACAGCACGCAACGCCTTCACACGGTCACGCGGTAAGCCCGCAGAGATGCTATCAGCAATCGTGTCGGCGGGTTGGGGCGTCATATCTACCCCTGCGATGTTATTTTCCCACGCGTGAACAAGCGTAGAACTGCCTTCTGCTTGTACACCAATCAGGCGCGGAATCCGCTCTATCCAGCCCAGTTGATGTAGTTCCCAGAAGCCCTTATGCACCCCGCCGATAATGCTACCGTCGCCAACGCTGACAATCACGGCGTCGGGCATGTTCCAGTTTAGTTGTTCGGCAATCTCAAAGGCGACGGTTTTCTTGCCCTCAGTCGTGTACGGGTTGATGCCCGTATTGCGGCAATACCAACCTTGTGCGATGCACGTCTCATAGCACAGGTCAAAGGCCACATCGTAGCTGGCCTTGACCAAGATTACCGTAGCGCCGTAGACCAACAACTGGGCAATTTTGGCCTCTGGTGCTGTCGCAGGCACAAAGATCACAATCTTAACGCCCGGCTCATGCTGGATCGAAGCGCCCATCCCTGCGAGCGCGGCGGCGGCGTTGCCAGTGCTGGCGGTGCTAACCGTCGTTATGCCCTTAGCCAATGCACGCGCCACCACCATTGCGCTGGCACGATCTTTGAGCGAACCAGTTGGGTTTGCGCCGTCATCCTTGACCCATGCTGCACCAAGCCCTAAATCGGCGGCTAGGCGCGGTGTATCATAGAGCGGCGTCCAGCCAACGGCCAAGTTCGGCAACGGATTATCGGCGGTGAGCGGCATCAGGTCACGGTAGCGCCAGTGGGTATAGTCGCGGCTGTGGGGGAGTGCATCACGGTCAAGCGTGGCGCGTAGCTGCGCGTAATCATATAACACATCCAGCGTGGCGACCTGCCCTACCGCTGGATTAAAGTATTCGAGTTCATTAGGGGCGAAGCTCGCCCCTGTGACGGTATCCTGTAATGTAAGCACGTCTGCCATTGCTCTACCCCGGAATAATGCGGGTTCCGGTTTCGCCGTTCAATGCCCGCATGAGGTTATCTGGATTGGTGATGATCGCCAACGGGCCGCCATGCTGTAGGAACTGTACGCCGGCTTGCATCTTGGGGAGCATACTGCCTTTGGCGAAATGCCCCTGTTCGATATAGCTACGGGCTTCAGAGAGGGTAATCGAACTGAGGGCGCGTTGGTCGGGCTTATTGTAATTCAGGTAGACGCTTTCGACACCTGTCGAAATCAAGAAAATGTCTGCCCGCACTTGCTCCGCCAATAGGCTACTGGCAAGGTCTTTGTCTATGACCGCCGCCACGCCTTGTAAGTTGCCGTGCGCGTCACGAATCACGGGGATTCCGCCGCCGCCAGAGGCAATCACTACGTAGTCGCGCATCATCAAGTCATGGATGGGGTTAATTTCGTGAATGGTTTCTGGCTTGGGGGAAGCCACCACGCGCCGCCAGCCGCGCCCTGCATCTTCCATGACTTGCCAGCCTTCGGTTTCCATGAGGCGGGCTTCGGCTTCGGTCATGAATCCGCCGACAGGTTTGGTGGGATGTTGGAAAGCGGGGTCGTCGGGGTTGACGCGCACCTGTGTGACGATAGAAATCACCGTGCGGGCAATCCCTAAGCG
>JBMOFU010000303.1:0-4740 GCA_049318725.1 Phototrophicaceae bacterium
TCGCGTTTGTTTCTGCGTTTGTTTGAGCGTGGGTAAACTATACCTGCACCCCCGCAGGCCGTCAAGGGCTATTTTTGGTTTCGACGGAAGTTTCACTACAGGTTCGGGAACAAGGTTCCCATCCGAGGGGTGAGGTGGTCTTAGGGGGGTGTCGGTGCGGCCAGAGAGCATGGACATCTGGCGACACGTTTATCATTATATCCCAACTTTTCCCAACTGCAAATTAAATTTGGTTGGGATATCGTGAAGATTATCCAAGATTTGGGTTGAATTATTGGCGCACTTGGGCAGATACAACATCAGTGACACATCGTAGATTTGTTAGGGTTGTGACGATACTTTTGTTTCTAGGGAAGGACGCAATGAATCTTCGCAAGTTGACTGTTGCAGACGGCGTGAACGAGATTCCTCAGTTGGTGGCATTGTTGGTGAATGTTGTGGATGATGGGGCATCCATTGGGTTTTTGCCGCCGTTGGATGTTGGCGAAGCAGAAACCTATTGGCGCGATGTGCTAGAGAGCGTCCATAGCGGTAAGGTGCATATGTGGGTCGCGGAGGTAGCAGGGCAAATTGTTGGAACAATCCAGTTAGCCCCTTCACTGAAGGGGAATGCACGTCACCGTGCTGAGGTGCAAAAGTTAATGGTGCATACTGCCTTTCGGCAACGCGGGATTGCCCGCACGTTGATGTTAACGGCGGAAGCAGAAGCCCATGCGCTCCCTAGAAAGCTTTTGGTTTTAGATACTCGTGAGGGTGATCCCTCTAACCGGTTGTATTTGTCGTTAGGGTACGTGGAAGCGGGGAGAATCCCCTATTTTGCTGAAAATGGCGATGGAAATTTAGATACGACTGTGCTTTACTACAAACTCATATCGTCAGACGGAATATGAGGTGAATCCGTGAATACACAGAACCCCAACACAACAATGGTGCTAGGTGTGGTGGCATTGCTCGCAGGTGTTGCGGTAGGGATTACCGCAGTTGCAATTGTTGGGCGGCGAGACAAGCAAAAACCACATTGGCGGGGTGGGGTGAATCTTGTGTTTGGGAATATTATTGTGGGTAGCAACAACGCCCCCGGCAGCCGTATGAGTTTTGGTCACGACGACAACGACGAAAGCGAATAGAGTAGACGAAAACGCTCACATAGGATGGGCATCGTTTGAGTGGGTATCTGCTGAATCTGTGTGCATACTCGCTCAAAGAAGCGCCAATGGCCGTCTCGCCAATCTGCTAAAGATCGGTCGCCCTCCCCTTCAGAGTAGGCATGTTCAGCATCTACCTCTTGAAAAGGCTTAATCACCAGCGATGTCGTTTCGATGATGCAAACTGCCTGTTCGCGTCCGTCTAAGATCACGCTGATTTCGCCAATTTGCGGCGAGGGATCGCCTGTGACCTCATATTCCCACATGAGGGATGCTGTCCCTGTTTTAATCCCTTGCATGACCAACAACGCCAGTTCATCAGCCAGTGCGGGACGATCCCCAAATGCCCATGCGCTATAGCTTGCGCTGTGATGCCCATGCCCTACAGGGAGTGTGGCAAGGTAATATTGCCATAGCTGTTCAGCGGTCATACTGCCTTCCTACACAAACAAAACAAGGGGCGCATATACTGCCGCCCCTACAATCCTGCATCAAGGTGATGAGAGGCTATTCTGTGCTGGCTTCCGCTTCAGTTTCGCCAATGGCAAAGCGTGCCATCTTCAATACTTGGGCGTTGCCTTTTTCCTTGAGCAGTTGGGCGATGGTTTTCTTATCGTCCTTGAGGAAAACCTGCTCTGGCAAGATGATTTCTTGGAAGAACTGCTTGGTCATACGGCCTTGAACGATCTGGTCAGCCCGTTCTTCTGGTTGACCTTCTTCGATCACGCGGCGGCGTTGCACTTCGCGCTCATGTTCTACTTCAGCCGCAGGGACTTCTTCGCGGGTGAGGTACTTGGGCTTGAGGTTAGAAACGTGCATCGCCAAATCATAGGCCAACTCTGGGTTGACGGTGTTGATGGCTACCATCGCCCCAATGGTCTTGGTGAAGTGTTGGTACAGGCCGATAATGCCTTCGTTGATTTCGATCACCGCCATATTGCTGATTTGCAGGCGCTCACCAATCGAAACGACGGTATCCTTCAGGGCTTGCTCGACGGTCTTGCTTTCATCGTAGAGGTAAGGCTGCGTCAAGAGGGCATTTTCACCGTCTTCTGGGCGGATTACAGACGGCTTACGCTGGGCGATGTGGTTGGCGAGCTTCACAAGAAAGCCTTGGAAGATGTCGTTACGAGCAACAAAGTCGGTTTCGCAGTTGACTTCTACCAAAACGCCCAGCTTCTTGTCGTCGCTTAGGTACGCGCCGATCAAGCCTTCGTTCATCACGCGCTCGGTGTTATTGATCTTTTTATTGGCCTTTGCTATGCCCTTTTCACGAAGCCAGTCCACTGCCTTTTGCAGTTCGCCTTCGTTGGCCTCTAGCGCCTTCTTCGCGTCCAGCGGACCAGCGCCTGTCATTTCGCGCAGGTCTTTCACCATTTGAGCTGTAATCTTGGTCGCCATGCAGTTGCAGTTCCTCTCTCTATGTCGGTTCTGTGCAGGTCACTTTGGCTTGAGCGACATCCTTACCTAAAAGGCAAGGATGCCAAAATCTTAAACCTAAACTTCTTCTTCAACCCCAAGCAGGCGTTGGGTACGAATCTTCTCTAGGGTAGATTTACCCAAGTACACTTCGTCGTCTACTTCAACTTCTTCAGTATCTACCGCATCATACTTAGACAGGTCAACTTCTTCAAACATCTCGAAGTCGTCATCATCGCCAGCGCCGTCCTTACGCATGGAACGGCCTTCAAGTACGGCAGCGGCGACCGCGCTCACCATCAACTTGATGGCGCGCATGGCGTCGTCGTTGGCGGGCAGGATGTAATCTACAACATCTGGGTCACAGTTGCTATCTACCAATGCCATCACGGGGATGTGAAGGTTGTTGCATTCCTTAATGGCAGTGGCTTCGCGGATGGTGTCTACGATGAACACCACATCCGGCAGGCGCTTCAAGTTACGGATGCCGCCCAAACGCAACTGGAGTTTTTCAATTTCACGCTCGAGCATGAGCGCTTCTTTCTTGGGCAAGAAGGCAAACTCACCGGCTTCACGGCGTTGCTCTAGCTTCTTGAGTTGGTCAATCCGCTTGCGGATCGTCGTCCAGTTGGTGAGCATCCCCCCCAACCAGCGGTGGTTGATGTAGGGCATCCCGCAGCGCAGCGCTTCGTGGCGGATGGTTTCTGCCGCTTGGCGCTTGGTACCCACGAACAGCACCACACCACCGCCCGCGATCAAGTCGCGTACGAGGTCATGATATTCATGCACATTGCGGATGGTTTGTTGCAAGTTTAGGATGTGAATCCCGTTGCGTGCAGTGAAGATGTACGGAGCCATCTTCGGGTTCCACTTTTGGGTACGGTGACCAAAATGGACACCGACCTCAAGCAAATCCTTGAGCGTTACCTGTGAAGGCATGGGTAGTAAAACTCCTAATAGAGAAACCTGTGTTTAGGGTCTCGCACGGCTTTCAACTTTGGCTGACATCCCCTAAACGGGGGCAACACAAGCCAAATCCAGACGTGTGGGATTTTTTGCACGTCAGATGACGTACAGGGGGCAAATTCTAGCACACAAACACCGAATCTGTAAACGCCGCGTTTAGCGCTTGGCCTAGCGTGCCTGTGCATTTACAATGTGCTTTGTGAATTTTATAAAGCCTTCAAAAGAAGAATAATCTCATGCCACAAGAGCTTCCCTCCGTTGGGGAATCCGTCTTTGAGTTGGACGCCCCTAAACTGTACCGCTGCAATGTTTTTCGCTACTTCAGCGGGTTATCTCGGCTATATATTCGCGTGTTCAAAGGGCGCAACGAAGCCCCAAGTTTCTATCTATTCTTTAGTGATGTCGGCTACTTTGAAGGGCCAATGAACTGGCAAAGCGCCGATTTTAGGCGGCTTTCTCCAGAAGATTGCCTGAGCTTGATGGGGCAAACTGGGATGGTAGAGGATTTTTTGCTGGATGACCCCGACACACGCGACGCCCTGAAGGAAGCTGCTCATTTGTATATCGTTCAAACGCCGCACACCACCATTCGGATTATCGCCGGGGAACTGGTGATGTTACAAAAGCTCCCCGACGATTTGCGTTAGCGGCTGGCTAGTTCATGGCAATGGACGCATCGCTTGGTGGGGCATCTTGGCTCGTTTGCTCTTGGCGGTTGCGTTCCACTTCGTACAACACGGCCTCTACCTGTGCGTGCAGTTCATAGATCAAGCGTTGAGCGGCTTCGCGGCGGTCTAGCGTGAGCTTGGTGTCTTGCGCGGCAGCCTGTAGCGCACGGATGCCGTCCATATACAGCCGAAGCATTTCTAGCCCAATGGCGGTGTCGTCGCCAGTTTCGTAGTAACGGCGCAGGTCAAAAAAGGCGAAGATAAAATCTTCAAAGGTCTGGCTTTCTACCCAAGCGCTTTTGGGCATATTAAAGTTTACGGCGTCAAAACAACTTTGGATGTCGGCTTCGATCTTGCGGCGCTCAATCCCGAGGTTCATCGTGAGGGCAATCCCGTTTGTGGGTTCAGCAAAGTGGATTCACAATAGCCGATTTGCTTAAATGGCAGATAAACCGCCGATGATGAAAAGATGCCCGCTGACAAAGACGGACGACACCGGTGTCGTCCCTACAAAACCGTTGCAATGCGACCGCATCCTGTAG
>JBMOFU010000304.1:0-4729 GCA_049318725.1 Phototrophicaceae bacterium
GCGTGGTGTGCGCCAAAAAGCCGCGTGTTTGGTTGTCGCTTAACACCCCCGCCCCGCGCAATCTGCATGTAGTGTTCCTCACGCCCCCAACAGTGGCGCGGGCGTATTGCTGGCGGTGGCCGTCGGCGGCACAGGGGTGACCGTTGCCAGCCCAGTGGCGGCGGGCGTCACGCTTGGCGCAACAAATGCGGGTGTATTGCTGGCGGTGGCCGTCGGGAGCGGCGTAATCGTCGGGAGTGGGGTCACGGTCGGCGTGGCGGTAGGGGTGGGATTGCGTGGGCGGATGAGGTCTTCGCGCATGTAGCCTTCCTCAATCCGCCGCGTGTCGGTGTTGGTGTCCACCTGTAGCCAGTCTGTTCCGCCTATGCGCTGGATCACGCACACTTCTTCGCCACCGTTAAAGACCATGACCATTGCCGAATTGACATTGGGCGAAACGCGGACGATGGCGCTGTCTACAGTAACCACCCACACATCGCAGGGCGGGAGCGGGGTAAAGCTAGGGATCAGCGTCCAAGTGGGGATGGCCTGCGTCAGGCGCACGACGCTCTGGGTGGCGGCGCGTACTTCGGCCTGTGCGGTGGCTTCAACAATCCCCAAGCCGCCGGTGCGGAAGTATTCGCGCACGCCCAAGTACCAGTAAAACACCCCCAATACCAGCGCGAGGCTCACTAAGAAGATCAACCATGCAGGCGGCGAGTTGCGGCGCGTCATCGGTTAGGGCTTCGCTTGCAGTTGATCGGACAGGCGTTTGATGCGGACGAGGCTCTTGATTCGCAAGATCATGATTTTGCCGTTGATCGGCTTGAACAACAGGTCATCTACGCCAGCGTCAATCGCCTGTTGGATGTCTTGTTCTTCGCTAAAGGCCGTCACCATCAACACCGGGATCGTCGCGGTGGCGGGGTTATCCTTGAGCCGTCGGCAGGTTTCATAGCCGCTTAGACCGCTCATCCGCACATCCATCAAGATTAAATCTGGCGTTTGGGTCTTGACGATTTCCAGCGCCTTTTCTCCACTGCTCACAGCAAAGACCTGAAAGTGATCTAGCTCTAGGTAGAGTTGCATCACCTCCACATTCAGCGGGTCATCGTCCACAATTAGGATTCGGGCATGTGCCATAGGTTTGATCTCTGCTAAAAGGTACATTATGATGGGTTCGGTACAGCCTATTCTAACCGATTTTGAAATGATATGGACGCTGAAAACACCATGCACAGGCCAACCCGATGATCTCTCCCCATCCATTAAGTCCGCCCCGACATTACCCGCCCCCCAACAGGTGCCGCGCTTGAAATTCCGCCTGTTCCCGATGCTCTTGGCGCTGGCGGCAGTCTTGGCGGCCAGCCTGATTGTGTTGCCGATTTTAGGCTTGGTCGGGCGGGCGATCCAGGCGCAGGCCTTTGGCGCGCTGTTGGCTCCGGCCACGTTTAGCGCGCTGCGCTTGAGCGCCGTCACCACGCTAATTAGCCAAGCCATCATTTTGCTGGTCGGCACACCCTTTGCCTATCTGCTGGCGTTGGGGCGCTTTCCGTTACGCGGCTTGTTGAATACGCTCGTTGAACTGCCGATTGTGCTACCGCCTGCGGTGGCGGGGTTGGCGCTTTTGGTCACCTTTGGCCGCCGTGGATGGCTTGGGGGTGGCTTGGCGCTGTGGGGAATCCAGTTGCCGTTCACACTGGCGGCGGTGGTGGTGGCACAGGTCTTTGTGGCGATGCCGTTTTACATCCGTGCGGCGGTGACGGGCTTCCGTGCCGTCCCCATCACGCTGATTGAGGCCGCTCAAGTAGACGGTGCCGTTGGCTGGCCTTTGTGGTGGCGGATCATGTTGCCGTTGGCGTATCGCAACTTGATCGCCGGGGCGTTGCTCAGTTGGGCGCGCTCGCTCGGTGAGTTTGGCGCGACCTTGCTGTTTGCCGGCAGCCTACAGGGACGCACGCAAACCTTGCCGCTGTATATCTATAACGTGCTAGAACGGGACATCAACGCGGCAATGGCGGTGGGGGTCTTGTTGGCGGGCGTTGCGCTGTTGACCTTAAGCGTTAGCCGTTGGCTATTCTCCCCGGCAGAGCGCCATCTAGCGGAATCTTGACCGTGATTTGCGTCCCCACATGCAGCGCGCTTTCGATCTGGAGCGTCCCGCCTAGCAAATTGAGGCTGCTCTTGACAATCGTCATCCCTAACCCGCTGCCGCTGACTTCCCCTACATTGTTGGCACGGTAAAGCGGCTCAGTCAGATAGGGGATCGCCTCTGGCGGGATGCCAATCCCCTCATCGGTCACGCGCAGGTGCAGCGCCTCTGGCGTGTAGTAGACCTCAAAGGTCACTGGGCGCTCTGGCGCGCTGTACTTGAAGGCGTTGGTCAACAAATTTTTGATGACCTGCAAGAGCGGTATCGTGGCAATGGTCACGGTTTCAGGGGCATGTGGCGGGTGATGGATGTAGATCAATTGCCGATTTTCTTGTTGGGCAACGGCGTTGGCTTCTTCTGCAAAAAATGTGGCGGGGGTAATTTCCCGTTGGGTTTGGCCTAGCCGCACATCGTTGACGATGGTGGTTTGAATGCTGTCGAGCGTGGTTTGCAGGTGTTGAATTTGGGTTTGGATGCTGTGCAAGCGTTCTTCGCGCTTTGCTGGGGTCAGGCGATCAGCGTATTTAATCAGCAAATCACTGGCAGAAAGCATCACCGCCAACGGGGTACGCAGTTCGTGCGCCAGCGTTAACATCAGTTGCTTGCGAAACAAGTTGACCTCTTGCTCTTTTTGTAGCGCTAAGGACAGCTGCATTCGTTCCATCTGGTGGATTTCTGCCAGCACGCGCTCGCTGCTGTCTAGGATTAAGCACAACACACCTTGAATCTCGCCCTCTTGGTAGAACGGCTCTGTACGGACATCGTAATACACTGTTTCAGCAACTGGAACGATGACGTTCGCGGGGGTTCCCGCCGCTGCGACCTGTGCGATCTGTTGAATCGCTGGCGGCAAATTCAAGAGCATGGGCGATTCGATAAAGCCAGAAAAGTTCCGCCCAAAGTTTGGCAGGTCACTCCCTTCAACGAAGATCATTTCGCCGTCCAGCGAAAACAATAACACGGTCAGCGGGGCGGACTCTAATACAGACTGATAAATGGCCGTTTGGCGGCGTAGGCGCTGTTGCTGGTTGAGTAAATCGGTGTGGATTTGCCTTTCTAGTTGGGTGAGTTCCAGCGTAAAGCGGCTCATCACCACAGGGTTTAGCGGCACAGGCGGGAACTGTTGGCGGGTATAGCGCAGCTGCGCCAATAGCTCTGGCCGATAGTCCGCGATGACCTGTTCGAGCAAATCCCCCACCGCGCCCATGACCTGCGTGTCAAACGACCAGATCGTATCAAAGCGCCGTGTAGACTCATCGGTGGTCGGTTCTAGTTGGTCTAGGCCGCAAAAGACCACCTGAAATTCTGCGGAAAAGATCGCCAAGAACCACTCTTGGCGTAAGGGGTCATCTTCGGCCAATTCAATTTGAATGACACTTGGGTTGCTGCCTTGCGGGAAGGGCTTGCCAGCAAAGAGGTACACTTGGGCATATTGGGCAATGGCTTGGTAGCGCTCGGTTTCTTGGCGCCAATGGGAAGATTTTTGAAACCCGGTAAACAGCAGCGCCGGGGTTTGATTCGTTAGGATAAACCCTTCAAGCATATGCGACAAATGCACAAGCGTAGACTTGGTTAATGAAAAGACCGGGAGTTGGTCACCAAACTGCTGGATCAATAACAGGTAGAGCGATGGGTGTTTGACCATAGAAGCACTCTGTAGTGGCGGCTTGTACGCAAGTTTAACATAGGGGCTTGATTTGCTCCGCCCTGAATACGCTAACGGAAGGTGGCTGACCATTCGCTGACATTGACCACCACCCCGCCATCTTGCACGACTAGCGCGGGCAACCACCCCTCACCGCCGAGCGGCAATACCCCACCAATCCGTTCCCCATTGACGTAAGTCATTACCCCGCCCGCCGTGCGCTCTAGCCGTAGGCGCAAGATCACCGCGTTAACCGCCCGCTGGCTGAACACACTCACGTCGTCGCCAATGCGCGTGCCGAGATTAATCACGCCCGGCTGCACCACGTCAATTTGCAGCCCTACCGACTCGCTCACGGGGTCTACTGCCCCCACAGGGACGAACGCCGCGCCGAAGAATACCCCTTCGCTGGTGAGCAGGGCAGGGTTAAATGTCACCAGTGAAACGGTGGCTTCAAAGGCTTGCAGCCGTTCGGCGGCATCTTGGCCGTAGTAGGTCGCCAAGATTTGCGGCGGGATCAGCAGCACCGTTTCACGTTCTGCGGTTTCGTAGCCCACGCCAAAGCGCCACACGTCGCTTTCAAGCGTCAGCCGTTCGGCATCCCAAAATACCGCGTTCGGGTTTTCGCGTGGGAGCCGTTCCAGCAGTTGCAACAGCGGCGCATTGCCCGCAAATCCGTTGGGCGCGACGCTTGGCGTCGGGGTGAGTGTAATGGTCGGCGTGGCGGAAGGCGTCACCGTCTCGGTGGGTGGTGTGGTCGCAGTTGGCGGTGGCGTATTGGAGGGGGTGGTGGTCGGGCGGGTGGGGGGCGTAACAGACGGCGCGCGCGTTTCGGTGGGGATCAGTGTGCCGAAGGTCATCAACGGCGCTTGGGTGGCCGCTTCGGTCACGGCAAAGGTGATGCGCGTCTGCGGCGATCCCGCCGTAGGGACGAGGTTTGCCTCGTCCGTTGT
>JBMOFU010000305.1:0-4722 GCA_049318725.1 Phototrophicaceae bacterium
TTATTCCCATAGGATTTTCAGCGTATCCATATTAACCTTAGATAGAGTTCTTAACCGAAAGGATCAGTATGGAGCCTATTGATGCGGCAATCGGCGGATTGTTGGGTAATCTGCCGCTGTATGCCCCTGTTCAGTTACGCGGGCGGCTTGAACAGGCGATTGCTGCCCTGTGGAACAACGCGCAAGACGACAAAGCGCTTTTCAGTTTTGCGCGTGGGTTGGCCGCTGGCAGTCGTCAGCAAGCCCCTGTCCCGCGTGCTGACCAGCAGCGGGTATCGCTATTCAGCCAATTTGACGGCCAAGCGCCTGCACGCCACTATATTCCACTAGAGTCGTTGCAGCTTAAAGAAAGTGTTTTTCGTGTGCTGGATCAACCGTTGCCAGCGCAATCCTTGCAGTCGGTTTATCGTGACCATTGGGAAGCCTTCATTACTGCGTTGGCGTCCCTCCAGAGTGTACAAGACAAGCCCACCCTGCTAGAGATGTTACAGTCTTTGCAGATGCAATATCTGTGGTGCGTACCGATGGCCGCTGATGAAGATGTCAGCCTGTATGACTATAACCGTACCAGCGCGGCGTTGGCGGCGTGCATGGCCGAGATGCCAGAGGAATCCTTTGGCAAGTTAGAATATAACGCCAAAAAAGGACGTGAAGCGCCCCCACTAGCCACCCTAGTTCACGGGGATATTTCTGGCGTGCAAAAGTTCTTGTACACCCTAACGGCCAAAAGTGCCGCCAAGCAATTGCGGGCGCGCAGCGTCTACTTGCAGATGCTCACCGAAGTGGCTGCCCGCCGTGTGCTAAAGCACTTTGGGATGCCCATCACCAACTTGCTCTATGCGGGGGGTGGGAACTTTTATCTGTTGTTGCCTGCCAATATTGACGCTGAATTGGATGCGCTACAGACGATTTTTGACCAATTACTGCTCGAACACCACGATGGCGAACTCTATTTGGCATTAGGTGGGGTGTCGTTGCAGATTCAAGATTTCGATCAAGGCAATATTTCTGGGCGTTGGGCGGCAGCCAGTCAAGCGACCAGCCGACGTAAGCGGCGGCGCTTCGCCTCTGTTGGGGAGTCTGTTTTTGCCCCGCGTCCGTTCGACGACAATGACGAATTGACGAAACGGTTGATTGATCGTGACGAGAGTGACAGCAACGATTCTGCTTTGCGGGCATCCTTAACCCAGTTGGGCAAGGGACTGCCGCGTGCCGACGCCCTGTTACTGCTAGAACTGGATACACCGATTGTACAGCCCGCCGGGGATTACAACCGTCTGTTCATGGCGTTGGGCTATGCCTTTGCGCTAACCGAAGGGGACAATCTACTTAGCGCGACAGATATGCAAGGGCTAATGGTGCAGCGGGCAGTGTCTATGAAAATGGTGGAGCCGCCCACCCTAACGGATGCACAGCATTTAGAAGCTGCGCTCGCTGTGCCTGTAGCGGCGGTTCAGCGCTATACCGTGAATGTGGTAGGCATGAACGGTCAACGCCCCACTGAGTTTGATGAGCTACAAGGTTCCAGTGAAGGCTTAAAGCGCTTTGCCGTGCTGCGGATGGACGTAGATAACCTTGGTCAGTTGTTCAAAAGCGGGTTGCGCGCCCAAGACCCTAAGGTCAAAGCGCAAGTGGGACAAAGCCGGGCAACATTGGCTCGTGTGGCATCACTTAGCTTCGCCATGAGCCTGTTCTTTGAGGGTTGGGTCGGCGAACTGTGCCGAATATACAACGCAAAGCACAACACATCCGGTGGTGAACCCCTCTACACCGTCTATGCGGGCGGCGATGACCTGTTCATCGTTGGGCGCTGGAACCTGATCCCTGAACTGGCCGAAACGATTCAACACGACTTCAAAGCCTATGCCGCCAATCACCCTAGCGTCCACCTCAGCGGCGGGATCACATTGCATGGCGGCAAATATCCGCTGTATCAAGCCGCAAAAGAAGCAGGTGACGCCTTAGATGCTGCCAAAAAGATTCAAGGCAAGAACGCGATCAGCTTTTTAGGCTACGCTCAATCATGGGAATCATTCGATCAAGCCGCTGAGTTACAAGATGAAAAACTGTATCAACTGGTGAAGACAGAGGGCATTCCACGCAGTTTATACCAAGAGATTTTAGGCTTTTACGAGCAGTATATGTTTGCCCGCAAAGAACGCGAACGTCGTAACCTTCATACTCCCGATCAATGGGTATGGGGCGCATGGTTGTGGCAGGCTGCCTATCAGTTGAGCCGCTTTAAGGATCGCTATAGGAACAGCACATTACTTAAAACCACGACCCAGCAAATTCAAGAGCATATGGCTACCCCACACGGGATCGAATTGGTGGCCTTCGCAACCCGTTGGGCAGAAGCCCGCACCCGTCCAGACTCAAACAAGGGATAAAGACCGATGAGCTACAGCAAAAATGCACCGAAAAGCACTGCTTCGTTGATCCCAGACAGTGAACTGAAAAAGATCATCACTGGGGATTTAGTCGAAAGCGCGAAACTCACCAATCAACACGGATCAACGGTAGGGGAAAAACTAGCGAATAAACTTAATACGACCCAAATTCGTAACATCTTTGGGATGGTACGCCAAATTGAAATGACGTGGGATAGCGAGCCAGAAAATGCCCAGCGTCAATTGATCTTGTTAATTCCTAAGCTGCGTTACCAAACCGAACGTAAGCCTGAGGTCGAAGAACTGGCTAAGTTATTGATTGATGCCATTTACATTGTCACCGATGAAAAGACTGTCACCCCGCCGATCCGAGATCGCTTTCAGCGGTTTGTAGACATGTTTGAAGCCATTCTCGCCTATCACAAAGCCAACGGAGGCAAATAACCCATGAGCGACACACCTCAGATTCAACTGTACGGGCGGATTTTTATTGAAGGCCAGATTGAAGCGCTCTCTGGCTTGCATATCGGTGGGAGTAACACCGCCTTCACCATCGGTGGGAACGACAACGCCGTCATCGTCAACCCGATGAACGGTCAGCCTTACATCCCCGGTTCATCGCTCAAGGGCAAGATGCGTAGCCTCACCGAAAAATATTTGGGACTACGGATGACCAAGCACGCGAACGTACAAATGCATACGGCTGAAAGCTCAGAAGAATATGAGGCTTCCCCTGTCGCGCAACTGTATGGCATCCCCGCTGAGGATAACTTTGGCCTGCCGACCCGTTTGGTATTCCGTGATGTCGGCCTCACAAAACCGTCAGCAGATGCCCTCCGCAAGGCCAAAACCGACCTGCCCTACACCGAAGTAAAAACCGAAGTCTCCATTGACCGTATCACCTCACAGGCCAACCCACGCAGCCTAGAACGTGTACCCGCCGGAGCGATCTTTGGCCCCATGCAGATTGTAATGAGCATTTACCGTGCCGAAGATATTGCCTTGATTGAGACCCTGTTTGAGGGAATGCAACTGCTCGAAGATGATTATTTAGGCGGCAGTGGCTCACGCGGTAGCGGACGGATTCGGTTCAATCAGTTACGTGTCTATGGGCGGCAAGGCGGAGCCGGCTATGCGACTATCCATGAATTTGGTGTGGCCGACACCCTTGAGATCATGTGGACAGGGGTAGATAACCTGCGCCGATTCGCTTCTAGCCTCATGTTTGAGGGATAGAGAATGGCTATCCTTCGCCGTGCCTACCAACTGAACCCCACCGGGGAGCGGGCATTCCGCTTTGGCCGGGAAGGGCTAGAACAAGAATCGAGCGCAGAGAATTTCTCGTCAGATTCCTTGTTTTCGGCCATCGTCAGTACCGCCTATAAGACACTTACAAAAAGCGAATTGCAACATTGGTTTGGCGAACTACCCAATTCACCCATCATCACACCGAGCAGTGTCTTTCCTTGTTTGGGGGGCATCCCATTATTCCCCAAGCCCGCGCTACGTTTCAACCTTTCTGATGCTCTGCAAGAGGGTGTTGCGAAATCCCTAAAGAAACTTCAATATGTGTCGGCAGCGGTATTGTCAGACATCCTTCAACAACGTGACCTGAGCCACCACTGGAATGCCGATCATAAGCTGACGATAAAGGCAGGTAACGGGAAGGCACTCTTAAGCGATAGGGAATACCAGCAACTCCCCGATGAACTGAAAAAAGATGATGCCCAGTGGTGGCAGGTGGGTTCAGTGTCGCGGGTGTCGCTAGACCGCCGTACCAGTCAAAGTAACATCTATCAAGTGGGGCGGGTCGTTTTTCAAGAAGGTTGCGGATTGTGGTTCATGTTAGACCTCGAAGAATCTTTTGTCCCACCGTTTGAACGCATTCTTGCCATTATTGGCGATGAAGGCATTGGCGGTGAGCGCAGCAGCGGGTGGGGTGGTTTCACTTGGGAAGCGCTTGACTTACCGACGATTGATACCCCGACAGCACCCAATGCGCTGTATTTGCTGTCACGCTATCACCCGACCCCGGCGGAAATCGCCGCGGGGGTGCTTGAAGAACCCGCCAGCTATGAATTGGTAGATATTGGTGGGCGCTTAACCTCAGTGGGGCAAGCCTCGAAGGAACGCGCCCGTGTGCGAATGTTAGAGGCTGGCAGTGTGGTGAATATCGCGGGTGGGCTACCTCAGGGTGATATTGTGGATGTTCGTCCAGAGCATTTTCCACACCCGATATGGCGTGCGGGGTGTGTCATGGGCTATAGCACATTAGTCAAGCAGGCGGTGAGCGTATGACAGACCAAGAACGTAAAACATACCCCAACAAACG
>JBMOFU010000306.1:0-4720 GCA_049318725.1 Phototrophicaceae bacterium
GTGGTATCTACAGGCGGGGCGGGGGGTGGGGGGGGGGTGATGTCTGTGGCTTCGATGTAGGGGAGTTCAGCACACTTGCCCGACAGTTGGATTAAGTCGCCACGCAACCACCCCTGTGCGCGGCTACCTGCCGCCACCTGAAACCAACGGAAGCCGTCGGGGTCGCGTTCAGATGCCCCAATCACAAGGAAGTTTGCTCCACCGTTGGCCTTAGCGACCACCGCAAAATCGGCACGTGGCCCCTGCCGTAAATTCACCTGCCCTAGTTCCGCACGCACCGTTGCCGTACATCCGCCAGACTGCGCGCGCAACTTGAGGGTGATTTCATCGCGGGCGGCCAACCCCGCCAAGATGTCATCTTGGGTCAATTCAGGGGCGATGTCTGGAACTTCAACGGGGAGTTCAAGGTCTTCAATATCACCGTCGTCACCGTCGCTTTCCCCCTCTGGCATCGTGAGGGGTGGGATCGAAACGGTTGTTGTACTCCGAAAGCGGTTAAAGAAGGTGTTTTCTGTCATAAATTAGCCCTTTCCAGTATTGTCACTGTGGTTGGGACTTTTGTATAGTGCTTCATCCCGCCTTTATTGTGGCATAGAATGGCGCAAAAGCCCAAAACCTTAGAGGGCAATCGCGCAGGGCAATTGCATCAAATGTGAGGTTGACAAAATAGGTTGCATACGGGGATATGTGTAGGGGCATGGTGCGCCATGCCCCTACAGGTGATAACTGTTAGGGCTATTGCGGGATGTTGTCCAGCGAGATCATGCCATCACCGTAGCGCTTGCCCGGCTCAATCACCTGCCCGTTGTTGAGGTCTACAGTGGCGATGAGGTCATAGGCGGTTGCGCCCGTGATCCGCACTGGAACGATTTCCCCCGGCGGCAATTCGCCTTCCACGATTACGTAGCCGTCAATTTCTGGCGCGTCGCGGTAGCTACGGCCTAAGCTAATCACGCCTTCAGTTTCGTTGCCGTCTTCATCTTCGCCAACGCCGTGACCCTCTACCAAGATATTCATCGTCTTGCCGACCCACGCCTGATTGCGTGCAAGGCTAATCCCCTGTTGCAATTCCATGAGGCGGTTATAGCGGTCTTCTTTGACGGCATCGTCTACCATGCCCGGCAATTCTGCGCTTGGGGTGCCTAGCTCATACGAATATTTGAAAGCGCCCACACGGTCAAATTGCAGGTCTTTGACGAACTTCATCAAGCCCTCAAATTCTTCTTCGGTTTCACCCGGGTAGCCCACAATGAACGTTGTCCGCACGCTTAAATCTGGGATTGTGGCGCGCATGGCCGCTAAGGTTTCATACACCCATTCGACCTTTGCCGGGCGGCGCATCCGCTTGAGCGTTTCACGGTGGCCGTGTTGCAAGGGCATATCCAAGTAGTGCAAAATCTGGGGATGTTTGGCAATGGTTTCGATCAAACGCGGGGTGACATAGCCCGGATAGGCATACATGACCCGAATCCATGGGATGTTTGGCGCGGCGGCCACAATCGCGTCGAGCAGGTCGGCCATGCCTTCCTTCAATCCCAGATCATAGCCGTAGTCGGTGGTATCTTGGGCAATCAAGATCAACTCTTTGACGCCGGAATTCTGCAAGCGTACCGCTTCGGCCACAATAGAGGCAATCGGGCGGCTGACGGCAGTCCCTTTAATCTTCGGGATGGCACAGAAGGCGCATGGGCGGCGGCAACCATCGGCAATTTTAAGGTAGGCGCTGGCACCTTGTACGCTGGCGCGCATCACACCGCGCTCGTCCAGCCCGACCACATCGGCATCTGTCGGCAGATGATATAGCGGTTCGGGATGCTTACGCACACGCAGACGCGCAATCAGGTCGAAAATGTCCATCCAGCGGCGCGTACCAATCACGCCGTCTAAGCCCGGCACTTCCTGCACGAGCGTGGAGCCATAGCGTTGTGACAAGCACCCCGCCGCGATCACCATCTGGTTTGGGCGCTTGACTTCGACCAGTTCACGCAGCGCGTTGACTGACTCTTGTTTGGCGGCGTCAATGAAGCCGCAGGTATTGACGATCAAGACTTCAGCGCGGGTCGGGTCGCCAACGCCGCGCATTCCATTTTGTTCAAGCACTTGGGCGATGCTTTCAGAATCTACCGTGTTTTTAGAACAGCCCAAACTGAGCAAGTAGTAATTATCCTTGCGGAGTTGAATCTTTTTTGCCATTGGATTTATGGTGTACCTACGGGGTTTTTATGATGACTGTGAACTAAATTGTGCTTGAGTTATGGCGTGACGGCAAGGGGAGAAAAAATTGAGCTTCCCGCACGCTCCTATGATTGCCCCATCAACTGGAGTTGTGCCTTCTGTTTGGCGAGTGTCATCAAGTCAGAGAGGATCAACATCTGCTCAACTTCTTGCTGTTCTTCTGGAGTAACCCCATCCGCTTTATTCTTTTTTAACAATTCATCTAAGCGCTGTTGAAAAGCATTCGAGACGCCGTAATTGGCAAGTTCCTCTAAGGTTGGGCGCGAAACGATAAACTCAGCGGCTTCATCCAAAACAGACGGTTTCACCGGGGGAATGTAGACAGACATGATGAGCATCCTTAGATCGCTTGGGCTTTCGACCATTGTAACATCAAAACGCGCACAGCCGATCTAACGTGTAGGTTGGGCTGCGCGTGCCGTAGCGGTTGAGCAACGTTAACGCCTCTGGGCGCTCGGCAGCGATGGCTAAGGCCGCGTCACAGCCCGCGCTTAGGCTATTGCTCTGCTGGAAGGCGTCCCAAAAGTAGCCGCCCATCACGGCGTAAACAGGCGCGCTGGCCGCGTCTGGGAACTCTGCTGCCATGGTGTTAAAGACGTTCAAGGGGTCATTTTCGGCGTAGGCATAGGCCAACAACAGCCGATAGTAGGCATACGCCCGCAATGTTTCTTCTTCGCGCTCGCCAAACCAATCATCCAGTTCGTTATCATTCAGCGCCTGTTGATAGAGGGAAACCGCCGCACTCAAACGCGATTCCTCTAGGGCAAGGTCAGCCTCATGGATGATCTGAATCCGAAAGCGGATGGGGTCAGGCTGCGACACAGACAACACATACGTATCGCCGTTCCAGTCGTACACCTGCGACCCGGTGCGGATTGGCCCGCTGTCTGGGTTGCCGAAGCCGCGCTGTTGGGTGATGATCTCTTGTACAGCGTCGTTGTCTAAGTCCCCGAACACTGGCACGGCATCGCCATCTAACCCAGTAATCAACAGGTTGACGAACGCCCCACGCGCTGCATCCCATGTAAACATGCCGCTCCGTTGCTGGCACAGCCCATCCACGACACTACAATCTGTTGCTGTGAACAAGACATCTATCGGCGCATTGCGGTTAAAATCGCCAATATGGACGATCTGCGGGGTTTCACCGCCTAGCACGGATTGATAGCGCAAGGCATAGCGCCCAGCATCACAGACCAATACCCACAACGTTCCACCTTGTTCGGGCGTGGTAACGCCAATGATGACATCAGGCACGCCCTCACCCGTCAGGTCGGTTGTAGCGTTGAGCGTGGCAGTTTCTGTCCATAGCCCGCTGGCAAGTAATTCGGCCTCCAGCGCGGTGAGGCTTGCGCCGTCGCTCAAGTAGCCGCTGATCGCGTTGGCGGGCGTGAATCCAGCATTGAGCCGTTCCGTTAGCGATGGACGCACATCGTCAGCAATCGCAGGGCAGGCGGTGTAATCTGGCGTGGCAGTGGGCAGGCTGGCCTGTGCAACCGCCGTTGCCGGGTTCGATAGGATCGGCGCACCTTGCGGTGAGGGCGTCGGCAACGCGACCATCACGCGGCTACCGAGCGTCATCGTCGGGAAGGGCGGCGGCAGGTTGCCCGCTGGCGCAAGCGGCGCAGCGGCACAGGCCGATAGCATGATTGCCATCATCGCACAGTACAGGCTAGGCTTCATCGGGTGGGAATTCCACATTGAGGTAGATTTCTGAGAGGGGTAGTTCACACTGGATATGCTCTAAACGGCAAATGGAGTCTAGGGTTTCGTGAAACTGCAAAGACCATTGTTTCTCATCCCATCTGGTGAAATGGACGACTTGTACTTTATTTTGTTGCACCCACAGATATTCTTGTAGGCTTGGTATTTGGGTATATTCACCATAGTGAACTATGGAACCCGCGCCAACAACCTCTACAACAAGCGTGGGGTTTAACAGCATCCGATCTTCTTGATAAGAAGGCTTACCGCACACCGCTGTTAGATCGGGGTAACGGAGCAATCCTTCATTGATTTTGACCAGCAGATCGCCCGCATAGACAATGCAACTTCCTCGTAGCCTTTGACGAAGTTCACTGCCAAGATTGGCTGAAATAAGCGAGTGATTCGGATCAAGACGCGGATCATCACTCGGCTGTACTTCGCCATTCAACGGAATAATTCGGCCATTCACGTACTCATGCTTAGTTTCGCTAGTACGCTCTAACTCAAAATATTCTTCAACCGTGTATTTACGCTTGGGGGAAAAATCTTGCAAGGCCATAGCACCATGATCCTTTGACTATGGCCTTATTGTAGGGGAAATTGCGTGCGGAAAAAGCGTTAGTCTTCGTTCAACTGCTCTAGCATCTGGATGTCTTGCTGCAAATTGCGCCAGCGCAACACCAAAGACACAACATATCCCGCCGACAGCACCGCCACTGAAGCCAGCCCAAGATAAAGGTAATTGAGCGTATCGGGCATGGTTAGCGCTCCATCACTT
>JBMOFU010000307.1:0-4719 GCA_049318725.1 Phototrophicaceae bacterium
CATTGTCGTCGGGCATGTCCATCATATTGCGGGTGAGCAACGCCGCAAAAACGCCAAAGACAAACCCGCCGATGTGGGCAAAGAACGCCACCTCGCCGCCGCCGCCGCTGGATGCAGCACCTAACGCGGCCACGCCGCTGAACAGTTGAATCACAAACCAGAAGCCCAAGACGACCCATGCAGGCAAGGCCACCAAGAACGGGATGAAGGCAATGGGGATGATGCTACGGACTTTGACACGCGGGAACAAAATCAGGTATGCGCCCAAAATCGCGGCGATGGCGCCTGAAGCGCCCACTAACGGGATGCGGCTGGCTGGCTCAATGGCGATTTGCGCCCACGTCGCCGCAAACCCACCCGCAAAGTAGATCAACAAGAACACGCCACGCCCAAGCGTGTCTTCCACATTATCGCCAAACAAGAACAGATACAGCATGTTCCCCAATAAGTGACTCCAGCCGCCGTGAAAGAACAAACTGCGGAAGATGTCTAACAGGTTAGCCACCGTCCAGCCGCTTTGCTCAAAGTTGAACGGCACGACGCTGTACTGTTGAAATACCCGCGACAGTTCAAACTCATTGAGGCTCAGTTCCCAAAAGAACACCGCCACATTCGCAACAATCAACAGGTAGGTCAGGTAGGGGAATCGGCTTTTGGGGTTGGCATCGTGAATCGGGAACATGACATCCTCCTGATATGGCAAAGGCAGTAAGGGCAGTAAAAGCAGTGACTACAGTGATGAGTAAAGACAGTAAGGGTAGTAGACTCATCCCTCATCACTGCCCTTACTCGTGACTATTTTAGGCGAACATGCCAGCTTTCTACCATTTCTTCGAGGGTGGCATCTAAAGACTTGGTGATGTCCCAGCCGGGCAACTCACGGCGCATGTGGCTTAAGTCGGAGATGTAACACATATGATCGCCCTTGCGTGCGTCGTCGGTGTATTGGTACTGCATCGGCTTGCCTGTGAGGGCGGCAACTTTGTCGAACGCCTCTAAAATCGAAACGGAGTTGTCCCGCCCGCCACCGATGTTAAAGACTGCTGCGGGCTGCGGATGCTCATAGAAGCACTCAATGGCGCGGGCAACATCTAACGAGTGGATGTTATCGCGCACTTGTTTGCCCTTGTAACCGAAGATGGTGTATTCGCGTTCTTCGATGTTGCAGCGTACCAAATAGCTCAAGAAGCCGTGTAGCTCTACCCCAGAGTGATTTGGCCCCGTCAGGCAACCGCCGCGTAAGCAGGCCGTCATCATATCGAAGTAGCGCCCATATTCCTGCACCATCACATCTGCCGCGACCTTGCTCGCCCCAAAGATCGAATGCTTAGACATATCAATGCTCATGGTTTCGGGGATGCCGTCGGCATAGGCCGGGTCGTTGTATTCCCAGCGCGTGTCGAGTTCTTGCAGGTCAATCGTATTGGGGCGGTCACCGTAGACTTTATTGGTAGACATATGGACAAACACAGCCTTCGGCGCAAAGCGGCGGGTGGCCTCTAGCATATTGAGCGTGCCGACCGCGTTCACGTCAAAATCGTCAAAGGGACGGCTGGCCGCAAGATCGTGGCTCGGTTGCGCGGCAGTATGCACGATGAGCGTGGGCTGGAGCGCCTCAATTAAATCTTGTACGCCTTGACGGTCACGGATGTCTAGTTCGTGATGTTGAAAGTGTTCTACATGGGTGAGCAGTTGTTGTTGGTTCCAGCGCGTATCGCCCTTGGGGCCAAAGAAATCGGCGCGCATGTTGTTATCTACACCGTGAATCTTCCAGCCTTTTTCCCCAAAGTAGCGAACTACTTCCGACCCAATCAGGCCGTTAGAACCGGTGACAAGCAGCGTTGCGGGCATAACGTCATCCTTGCAAATAAACGACAATTAAACCGCATTATGGTATCACACGGTTCACAGCGCCGCAAAGACAAATAAACCCAAGCCCCACCCCGAATGCACCTTAAATAGATTTAAGTCTATTTGAGGCACAGATAACCACGCGCACGCCCCACAGTGCTATTGTATAGGCATGTTGAAGCGGTAACCCATCCTATCCAATGTAACAAGGAGCGTCAAACAACTATGCGTAAGTTCCTCTTGATCGGTATCAGTGCTATTGTTGGGTTGTTGGCCGTCGGTGCGATGATCTTCGCCCAAGACGCCACCCCAGTCACCCCCGCCAGCGTCACCTTTTTGGGCGTTGGCCTTGTTGAACAAGACGGCCAAGTCATCATTGACCGTGTACAGACGGGTTCACCCGCCAACGCCGCCGACCTGTTGATTGGGGACGTTATCGGCGCGTTCGACGGCGAAACCATCACCAGCGCCAGCCAACTGGCCGAACTTGTGCGGGCAAAGGCCGCCGGGGATGTCGTAGAAATTGAAGTCAGCCGCAACGGGGAAGCCCTTGCTGTCAACGTCACGCTAGGCAGCGCCGTTACTGCTGGACGTGGGCGCGGCGGACGTGGCGATACCATGCTGATCCCTGCCGATTTCGACGCCCTCACATGGTTGCAACACGCGCTCAATGCTGACCTTGAAGCCACTGATGACGGCTACCTTGTCACCAATGTCTTGACCAGCAATAACCCCTTCACGCTGGTTGCTGGCGATGTAGTCACTGCGGTGAACGATCTTCCCGCATTGGAAGTCACCCCACAAGCGTTGATCGAAAGCCTGACCGCAGCACAATCCCGTGAGTTGAATGTAACCGTCACCCGTGATGGGGAAGTCGTCACCTTAACCGGCGACACGCTGCGCGGTGGCATGTTCCGCTTCGACTTCGACATGGGCGAAGGCTCGGGTCACGGCGGGATGTTCGGCTTCGGGGGGCGGCACGGCAATGATCGCGGTGGGCGTGGCAATCAAGATGACACCGATAGCGCTACCGAAAACAACAGCACGTCCGCATCAGCCGTGCCAACTGTAGGCGAACCTGCCTAATCTTCATAGGGGCTTGCACGGGGCGACCGCAACGGTTGCCCCGTACGACATCGTTATTTTTACGTCGGGGCATGATTGATATATCATGCCCCGACACATATCCCCGTATGCGATTTTATTTTGTCAACCTGTATTTGATGCAATCGCCCACTAAGGGCCAACTGGGATTTCTTCTGGGTTGATGAACACAGACATCACTTCCTTCATCATGGCCTGACGGTCGCCGTTGAAGCGGTCAAGGTCATAGCATCCCAACGGAT
The DNA here is from genome assembly GCA_049318725.1 of Phototrophicaceae bacterium. Classification (GTDB taxonomy): domain Bacteria; phylum Chloroflexota; class Anaerolineae; order Aggregatilineales; family Phototrophicaceae; genus CAIRDJ01. Next base: position 3,198 of record JBMOFU010000307.1, read on the forward strand.
GTTGGTAGACATGCCCCACACAGCGGTTGCAATAGCTACACGGCTTAGCTGGCACATCCACCCCCGCGGCAAATTGATTAGGCAGGTCATTGTTGGCAACCAGCACCCGCGCCATAGAGACGGCATCAAACTTACCGCTTTCGATGCCCCCGCGAATGAGCGAAGCACGTTGGAAGCCGCCTGTACAAATCACCGGAATGCTGACGTGGCGCTTGATTTCTGCGGCGAAGTTTAAGAATGGTGCTTCTAAAGATTCGCCAACTTCGGGCCGCTGGCGTATTCTGCCCCACAGCGCGCCAAACAACGGGCGCAAGAACGGCACGCTAAACAGCGCAAAGTTCAACGGGGCGTTGGTGCCAGAGCGCAGCATAATGGTATAGCTTTGGGCTAAATCTTGGTACGGCCACGCGCCCTTTGGGTTATTGGGATGTGGGAACGAGTTGCCGCCCGACACATGAATGGCGTGAACGCCTTCGGTTTCTAGCCATTGGGCAACGTTTACCGAATCTTCCAGCGTGTTGCCGGGCTTATTATAGAAGAAGGGGTAGTCGCCCCACTCAATCACGCTGAGTTTGGCCTGAATGTGAAAGTCTTCGCCAGCGGCGGCGCGGATGGCGCGCACAATTTCTAGCAAGAAGCGCGCACGGTTTTGTAGCGTGCCGCCGTACTGGTCAGTGCGGTCATTGATGGCGGAACTCAAGAATTGATTAATCAAATAACCGTGTGAGGCGTGCAGTTCAATGCCGTCTACGCCAGCTTCGCGGGCGCGCCGTGCGGCTTGGGCGAACCAGTTCACCGCCGTCTTGATTTCTTCAACGGTCATCGCACGGCAGGGGATTCCCGTGAGCGATTCGCGCTTGTTGGTCGGGCTGAGGGCGGGCGTCCCCATATTTTCTACGCCGCCGAGGTCGCGTTGCCGCCCAGAGTGGCTTAACTGCATGATGTACTTGGCGCCGTTGCTGTGAACCGATTTGACCAGTTCCCGCCAGAACGGAATATGACGGTCATCGTTAATCATGGCGTAATTGGGCATAATCCGCCCAGTGGGGTGAACGGGTACGTGCGCGCTGATGATGGCGCCAACCCCGCCGCGTGCGAACTTATTTTCCCAATTAATGCGTACTTGTGACCCTGTGCCGTCATAGTGGTCAAAACGGCCTTGTACGCTTGAACGCAACATTCGGTTTTTAAGGGTAAGGTGCTTAAATTCCAACGGTGTGAATAGAATATCACTCATTGAGTTTGCTCCAAATGCTCGGCAAAACGACGCTAATAATATAGCACCAAACCTACGCTTTGGGAGTCATTAAATTCACACCCTTAAGGATTTTTTTATGTTTTGGCCTGAACTCGCTACCCGCTATTTCCCCGCAACTCACGGCGCATTGCTTTGATGCTTACACAACCCATATAGAAGTGTGTGCTTGAAAATATGCGAAGAAATACTATCATCCAACACCCGCACATTAGGAAAGGCTTTGCTAACATCAGTGAATCACAGGGTTGCTGTGTCGTGTGTCAC
>JBMOFU010000308.1:0-4713 GCA_049318725.1 Phototrophicaceae bacterium
GCTTTGATGCTTACCTTGCCAAGCCGCTGAATGAAAAGAAGCTACACGAAGCAGTAAAGCGCGTCCTTCGCTAACTCCTCCAGCAGTATCTAGGAAACCATCCAAAACTCGGGGCTAAACGTCTCGCCTAAGTTATCGGGCAGGGCGGCGAGTCACAATCCCCGCTATGCCCATCAGATGAGGCACATTGGGCGATCCCACAGCAGTTTACTATCCTTGTGAACAAGCTCATCCTTTGACCGAACCTTGAAGCAATGCCGTAATAATCTGGCGTTGGAATAGTATAAAGATAATGAGGGTAGGGAGCAGAATCAGGATTGTGCCAGCACATAATAAGGGAACATTGGTCGCATAGTGACCTTGAAATGCACCCAATGCCCCGGCCATTGTCCGTTCGGTGGGGTCTTCTACCAGTACCAACGCAATCAGAAATTGGTTCCACGTCCAGACCGACATGAGGATTCCGAGCGAGACAATCGGCGCACGGGCTAACGGAACGTGAATCCGCATAAACAAGTCCCATAGCGTAGCGCCATCCACCCGTGCTGCCTCAGAAATCTCTGCGGGCATGTTAACGAAGTGGGCACGCATCCAATACACGGCAAATGGCATATACAGGCCGATCAGCGGCAAGACGATAGCCAGCCGTGTATTGTAAATGCCCATCTCGCGCTCAAGGTAGTACAGTGGAACGATAATCCCCGTGAAAGGGAGCGTTAGCCCAAGCACAAAGAGGAAAAGTAACAGGCGCGACCCCGGTATTTGCAGATGCCCAATCGCAAAGCCTGCCATTGTTGAAATCACTAAAGAGATAGGCACTACCGTAATCACAATGAAGGTGCTTGAAGTGAGCAAAACGCCCATATTGGCTTGTTCAAAGGCTTCAACGAAATTCCCCCACTGTGGCTCTGACGGCCACGACAGACCATTCGGCACAGTGTTAGAGGGGTGCAACGCAGTGGTGAAGATGCTGACCAGCGGCAAGATCGTAATAATCATCAGCCCAATAAGCATCACGCGGCTTGACCACGCTTCTGTGCGACTAATTGTCATGGTTTCGCCTCTTGGATCAAACGCTGAACGGGGAGAATGACGGCCAGTACAAGCAACATCAGAATCACTGATAGGGCAGACGCCAACCCAATATTTTGCTGGGTGAAGGCAAGGATATAAATTTGGATGCCGGGTACCGCTGTGGCGTTGCCGGGGCCGCCAGCGGTTGTCACATAGACAACATCAAACGCGGCAAGCGCAGCGATGATGGTTACCGTCAGGCAGACGCTGATTTCATTCCGCATGAGTGGAACCGTAATTTGGCTGAACTCTGTAAACCACCCGGCCCCGTCAATGCGTGCAGACTCGAAGTATCCCGGGTCAAGTTTGGTCATACCCGTCCAGAGCAAGACCGTACAGAACCCAAGCAATACCCAAATGCCAATAAACCCAACTGACGGGAGCGCCCAATCAAAATCTCCCAGCCAAGCCCGTGCGAATGAGCCAAGCCCGATGGTTCGCAGGGTCTGGTTCACAAGGCCCGGAAACGCCAGCAACCAGCCCCAAATGATGCCAGCCGCGACTAAAGGGATGACCTGTGGCAGGAACAACACCGTACGCGCCACCTCACCAAGCCGCCCAGTTTCTACGCGGTGCATAATACTGGCAACGACCAACCCAAGCCCTACTGGGATAAAACTGAAGAAAATCACCAGAATAAATGCGTTGAAGATAGTACTGAGCAAGTCTGAATCATCAAGAATTCTTTGGTAGTTCCTCAAGCCCACCCAAGTCATTTCGCCAATGCCGTCCCACCGAAAGAACGAATATTGGATGCTTAACGCTAGGGGAAGCAATACAAAGACCGCATACATCACCAGCGCTGGCAGGACGAACAGCCAGCCAAGACCGATCTCTCGGAGTTTGGCAGCCCTTCGGGTTATGGTCTGTTGTGAGGATTCCGTTGTCGAGATAGGGGGGGTATCAATCATTTTTGGTCACCCTTGTATTCACTATCGCTTTGCGGACGCCACAGGTGGCGCCCCTACAGACCACAATCTTGTAGGGGCGAGTCCCTGTCTGGCCCGTCAAACGGGGTTGAACATGTTTTTGTTACGGCTGCTTAACGTGTGTTACTCACTCAGTTCCCGCTCGTATTCTTCCTGAACGGCAATAAGCAGCCCTTCAGCATCTTGACGACCGCCCACCATCTTTTGCAGCTCAGGCGTCCAGCCTTGTGCAAAGATTGCGCTTGTCGCGTTGGCGATGAAATCCATGGAAGTGCCTGCTTCGCCAACAACTACGCCAGCGGCAAGCGTTTCATTCGTGACAGAGCCTTCTACAACGGCAGGCATTTCTGCCCCAGACGGCCCACCGGGGTTAGACCCACCCACGGCCACACCGATTTCACGGGCTACGGTATCTGTTGCAATCCAGTTGAAGAAGTATGCGGCGCAGTCTGCATGGGTGGCAGTGGCAGCAATCCCAAATGTTAGCGGGGCAGACATCGCCGCCGGTGATCCGTCTGCGTCAGCAGGCGGCATCAAAAAGAAACCGATGTTGCCCGCCATAGTTGCATCATAGGCCGCATTTTGCCAATCGCCATTGAAGATGAAAACGCCTTCACCCTCTGAAAAACGAGCGTTGGCATCTGTGTATTCAATCGCGTTGATGTCTGATGGGAAGTAACCGTTGTTGATCCATGTTTCTAGGGTTTGGGCGGCAATGAGGTTCTCTGGCGTGTTGATCGTTGCGCCGGGCTTCTGATAAATCCAGTCGTTAATCGGCCCCACTGGGCCAACCGATGCCATCAATGCCTGTAGTGGGAAGGCCAGCCCCATCCCGCTGCGGGCGCTGCCCCATTGCATGATCGGGAGCAGGTCGGCTTCTTTTGCAGCGGCCAAAAGTGCTTCAAACTCGGCGAGTGTTGCGGGCGGCTCGGTCATGCCGATTTGTTCGGCAAGCGCCTTATTGTAGAAAATACCCGTCAGGCTGTAGTTAATGCCCATCGCATATAGTGAGCCAGAACCGCGTGTTCCGTCTTCTGCAACACGATTCTGATCCAGTTGCGGCACAGGCCACTCATTCCAACCAAAAGACTCTGCATAACCGTCAAGATTCATTAGCAACCCTTGGTTGGCAAACGAAACCATGGTTGGCAGGCGGATCAAGTCTGGCGGATTATCGCCGGAGAGCAGGCGCGGCGTAGAGTTAATGAGGTTAGTGAATTGATCTTGGCTGATATTCCAAGTCACGTTAGGATATTGATTCGTGAATTCTTCAGCCAGCCGGAAGGGGATGTCGAACCCCGTCTCGAAATAGGCATTGAGCGTCACGGGGTCGGTTCCGCAAGAGGGGGTAGCCTCTTGTGCAAGTGTCTTTGACACTGCGCTGGACATCAGAATAACCGCCATCATAGCGATTATGTAGGTAAACGGAATAAGCTTGCGTTTCATGTGAAAATCTCCTTAGTTTTTAGCATGTAAAAAATCTAACCTTCGCGTTGGACAACGCACCGACCCTTTAAGCTGAATGTCGCTCCTTTCTCGTCTATTGTCGTTTTACGGCCTATCGTTGTCCGACGCATCGCTAACGGATAATATCTGTCTGACTAGACATTATCCTGAACTAAACCCGAATAAGGTTGTGTGGTTCCCCGCACGACCAGTTCTAACGGTGGCAACTGGCGGGGTTCAACCTCATCAGGTGTAATTACCATATCTAATAAAAGCCGCATCCCAAGATAACCGCTTTGCTCAAGATGCTGACGTACTGTGGTAAGCCCCATATGGCGGCTCAACTGCACATCGTCAAAGCCCATTACAGAAATATCCTGCGGCACACGCTGCCCCGCCTCACGGATGGCGAGAATACAGCCCAGTGCCTGTAAATCCGACATGGCAAAAATCGCAGTCGGCGGTTCTGGCAGCGATAAACCTGCTTTGGTAAGGTGATAGGCGGTTTCTTCGCTATGCACCCCAAGCCAAACATACTCGGAACGATGAGGAATTCCATATGCCTTGAGCGCTGAAATATAGCCCTCATAGCGTAAATCGCTGGTAGGCGCTGGAAAGCCATGGACACTGCCGAATTGATCGCCCAAGTATGCGATATGGCGATGCCCTAATTCCAGAAGATGCTGGGTTGCTAAGTAACCGCCATATAAATTATCTGGACTAATGCAGTTAGCCTCACCATCGCACCGATCGCCCAACGTGACGAATGGAATACCCGCCTGATTGAGCAATTCGCGTTGCTCATTTGAAACCGTGAGGGCTGCAATGAGCAATCCATCAACAGCAGACTGGTCAACGATTGACTGTAGTTGTTCATCGTACCGATCCGGTTCACTGATGTTGTAAAGCACTAAATTACAGTGATTATCCTGATCGTTAAGTGCCAATTGCATCCCACGTAAGCGCTCTATAAAAGAAGGATGTGTAATAAAGGGCATTATCGCGCCGATATTGCGGTGTTGAACCCCTGTAGAAAGTTGGCGGGCAACGTTACTGCGGCGGAAGCCAAGCACACGGATGGCTCCCAAAACCTTTTGTTTGGTTTCTGGGCTTACGCGGGTGCTATTGTTGAGAACACGCGACACAGTTCCTACACCAACACCAGCAGTTCGCGCAACATCATAAATGGTTGGGTTGGGCATGGAGCAACCTTGCCGAATCACAGTCTATTTACCCCTTGTGGAACCGCTTCCACAAGTAAAAT
>JBMOFU010000309.1:0-4708 GCA_049318725.1 Phototrophicaceae bacterium
GGGGAACGACGGCTCAATCGGTAGACCGATCGCCGCAAAGCAGCGCGAACGCCCATGATCGTTTTCGCCGTCCCGCAGGTTGGGGAACGACGGCTCAATCGGTAGACCGATCGCCGCAAAGCAGCGCGAACGCCCAACAGGGTGCTTGGCAACCTGCCGCCCCGCGCCGTGCGGTACAAACCCGACCGAGCGCTAGGCGCTCTGGTGCAAGCTCAATCCACCGCCTGCCTGCTGCGCGCCGCCCGCTGGCAAATGCGTGGCTTATTGAGCGCGACCAGCATCAAGAATCTAGCCATCAATTGTTAGAAGGCGAAACCCGCATCGGGCGCAAGCGCGACCTGAACGACATTGTGATCCGCAGCGAGCGCATTTCTCGCCAACAGGCCATCATCCGCCAACACGGGCAACACTTTTACATCTACGAAGTGGGCAGCCAACAACAGATTTACGTCAACAATCAAGCCGTGCGCGGCAATACCGAAATCCGCCACAATGATGTGATTCGCTTTGGGCAGCAAGACCCCCGCGAGTTCATTTTTGTGAAGCCCAATAAAGCCTAACGCCATCATCGCCAGCCGAATAGCAAAGGGCGCACCGTTGGCGCGCCCTTTGCTGTCGTGATCTTACTATAGCCGCAGTGTGTTGCTTTAGCTTTGCGGCGCTTTTTCTGGCTTGGCCGCGCCTGCACGAATTTCCTTAAAGCGGGTGTAGGGGGTGCCGATGTACGGGAGCAAGAAGCGATCTAGCCCGTAGTAACCTGCCGTCTTCCATGCAAGGATCAAGAAGATGGCCGCCAGCCCTAGCAAACCGTTGGTGCTGGCCGAACCCGCCATGATGAAGTTCCAGTTGAGGAACGCCCCAAAGAAGGCAGCCACACCCACGAACGCGCCCAGAATCAAGGCCACACCAATCAAGACTTCACCGTAAGCGACCAACTTGGCAAACCATGTATACGAGCCGGTGTCTAGCATGAACTGGATGAAGTCACGATACCAGCCAAACGTTATGGCCGGGCGGCCTGTTTCGGGGATAACGACAATCCGTTCCCAGAAGGCTTTGAGCGCGTCACCAGTTTGTACCCAGCCCGGGTCTTGGACTTTATGCCAGCCCGCAGTCACCCACTGATAGCCCAGATACACGCGCAAGATGAGCCAGAAAATACCCATCCGCACGTCATTGAACAAAAACTTTTCAATTTCTGGTTCTTCGATCAGCGTGCCGTTGGTGGTCTTGAGTTGACGAATGTTCATAATGTTTTGCCCCTCCTGTTGGGCGCTTGCTTCTTATGACCTTATGCCTTTAGTATGGTGCTAAACCGAATTGCACTATAGTCCCTGATGTCATATGAGGGGTGGTCAAATGTGAGGGGTTGCGCGTGCAATGTCATATGACAAATGACGTACCGATTGCATCTGCAACGTTGCCCGCTTCGGGCGGTGATCTTACGGGTAGACTACAGGATAGGGTGTGCAACACGGCAACACAATGCTACCAAAGGGGGATAACAGGGCGATTGCCCTAGTAGATCAATGGCGAAATCGTTGCCTTATGCTACACTAGCGATACAATCGCTTAGATACCAGTTTTTACAGGGGAGGTTTGCATACGGTACTATGACCACCAACACCCAAGCCGCAAGCGGGTTTAGCCTAGAGCGGTTCACCAAGCCCATCGTGACACCGTTACGCCGCTTCTTAAAGTGGTACAGGGGAACACCCTTTGGCCGCAGCGTCCCCAAAGAATGGGTACGCCCATCGGATGTAGACTACGCACTGATGCAACACTATGAGGGCTTCATCGTCCCCGAACATTGGGAAGACGACGACCTGAAGACCTACCCGGCCATCAAGCAAGACCTGAAAGACTTAGAAGAATATTTATTGCCCGTCTTTTGGGAATTTAACCAGCGTTCCCGTTACTACCAGCACAATTACTACTACTACCAATGGGTGTTTATCATTGGGGCGTTTGCCACCACCGTCTTGGCGGTGATGACGACCTTCTTCTCTGGGCAAAATGTGAGTTTGTTCGGGATAGCCATTGGCACTGTGGTGATTTTCGGTTGGAACAGTGGCCTTGAGGTAGTAACCTTGTTCAGCGTGATTACGACCATTGTCAGCGCGGTGACGAGCTACTTCACCATTTTGAGCAATCAAGGTGAGCCGCGCAAACGTTGGGCTAGTTACCGCCGCCTTGCTGAAGAATTGCGGATGGTCTACTTTCGGTTTATCTCTCGGTTAGAGCCTTACAACACCAAAGACCGCGTAGAACAGATGCGCCGCCGCGTGCTTGAAATCCGTGAACAGGAGGAAACCAGTGCCTAGTTATCCTAATGTCCCCGTCGGCACCGCAGAGTCTATGGGCTATGTGGAACCCGACGGCCAAAAGAACATCGCCAGCACGCCGGTTTCTTCCGATGAAATCGCCACCCCGATCAACGCCGATCAAATGGTGGAATACGAAACTATCGCCGCCTTCAACGATGCCCAAGCCGCCGAAGTCCAGCGTTGGCAGGGCGCGCTAGACAACCGCACGGCAGAAGTCTTGACCCGTGTCTATGTGGCGCGCCGCCTAGATTACCAATATGACTACTATCGGCGCAAAATGCGCAACTTTGAAAGCAACTCTAACCGCGCCTTTCAAGCGGGTGCGCTGATTATGACCGTCACGTCGTTGTTGGCGGCGCTCGGCACGGGGGATAGCGCGCCCGGCTGGTTGCGCTTGAGCATTGCCATTTTGCCCGCGCTGGCGGCGTTGGTTGCGTCCTTCCGTCAGTTGTACCAGTGGGACAGGCAAGCACAACTCTACAAAGACACCACACTTGGCTTGCAACGGGCATCGTTAGCGCTGCCCGACCTTGACCAAGTAGACAGCCGCACGGCCATCCGCGTCTTTCCAGATTTGGTCGCCCGTACCGAAAAAGTCTTTGAGGATGAAGTTAACCAATGGGGTCAAATCGCGCTCGGTGACCAAGAGAAGAAAGAAGAACAAGATAGCATCATCCAGTTTGCTAAAGATTACGGCATTGACATCTTCAATGAAGACGGCGAACTGGACGACAGTAAGGTGGAATCCGTTCGGCAGATTTTGGCAGTGGCACGCGGCAATACCAAAGTCAACAGTCACGTTGACCTAAGCCAGCCCATTGCCACCAGCGCTGGTGTAACGGTTGCCAGTGAGCAGGGCAAGCCCATCGTTTCGGTGACGCACGCCGCCGCTACGGGTTCAGATCAAGCCGTGACCCTCAGCACCAGCGACCAACCGGACGTAGCCGCAGAAGCCGCCGCCGCCATGATCCACGCCGCCACAGAGGAAGCCGCTACCACAGATGAAGACGCCGCCGCGCTCACCCGCGCAGAACTGGCGGCCAGCAAACTCGGTTCCCCCACCCCGACTGACCCTTCAACCGGAGGGCGCGGGTAAAAAAACAGTAGGGGCATGATAGATCTATCATGCCCTCATGTATCATGACCTGATACATCATGCCCCTTCATCCAGCCACAAAGGATGTATGAATGACTGACGACGAACGCCGTCAAAGTAAGCTCGAAGGCCGCGCCCAATTTGAACGGTTGCAAATGCGGGCGTTTTGGGATGAGATGCTCGGCGTCTTGCAACAAAAACCCGTCCATCTGTTGAGCTTTGATGAAGTCAAGCACAAGTTACACCTGCGCGATCAAGTCTATCGTGGGCTGCAAGAAATCCCGCTAGATGCAATTGTCGGCAGTGTCGGGCGCTATAAAGACTTTACTGCCCACTTTTTGCCGCGCAACCCGCAAATGATGGATCGGTGGAGCAACGTCTACGCCCAGATTCAAGGTATGACGGGCGTCCCGCCGATTGAGGTCTATAAGGTCGGTGAAGTGTATTTTGTGCGCGACGGCAATCACCGCGTTTCGATTCGGCGCGGAATGGGCGACACGCACATTGAAGCCTATGTGTGGGAAATCCATACCGCCGTGCCGCTCTCGCCGGGGATGACCCAAAACGAGCTAGACGCCGCCAGCAGCTATGCAGACTTCCTCCAGATCACGCGCTTGGATGTCAGCCGCCCGACCACCGCGCCGATCAAGCTCACCGAGCCAGAGCGCTACCGCGACGTGCTAGAACATATCGGGCTGGTGCAACAAAGCATGTCTACCCAGTATGAAACACAAGTCCATGTCGAAGACGCCGCCGTGCGTTGGTACGATACCGTCTACCGCCCGGCGATTGAACTCATCCGCAAGTACAAAATCCTAGAAATGTTCCCCAAGCGCACCGAAGCCGACCTGTATACGTGGATCATCTCTCACTTGCAAGAACTGACCAACGAGTTCCACGACGACCACGCCAGCCTGAGCGAAGCGCTGGTGCAGATGCTTGCCAAGAACAAGATTCCCGTGCCGAAGCAACTGTTGATGGAACAGGACGACGAGCCAATATTGCTTGGCGGAGAGTAACATAGCCCTATGACCCAAAAGCCAGACACGCAGCCCAAGCGCCCCAAAACCCTGCCGCTGATCCCGCCGCCGCCGAGCGGTCAGCCGCCTACCCCAGTGATTGCCCGCCGCCGCCGCACTCGTACAGGGCAGGCGTGGGTGTGGCTGTTGGTGATCGTGCTGTTGCTGGTGATTGTCTCTTTGGGCGGGATCATCGCGCTGTTGGTGATTACGCCGCAGTACGCCGACCCCTACATCCCCGGCAGGCAGTTAACCCGCACGATTGA
>JBMOFU010000310.1:0-4706 GCA_049318725.1 Phototrophicaceae bacterium
ATAATATCATCCGGCACGGGGGCATCTCCGGTAGGTCAATGATGGGCGCTTTGGACTTCCGTCGGATACCCAACTACTCCCGCATCAGTTCACGCATTGCATCGCTGTGTTCGCCTTCTTCGATGTACTCCCCACCCGTCCAAAATGTCCATCATATCATCAGTCGTCGCCGTCATCATGCACCCAAATCATTGGTCTTGTCGGGTGGCGGCAAACCTGCGGAATGATAGATTCCCCCCACGATGAGATGAATAAAGATCTCTGCCATCTGTTCAGCGGACAGCCTTTGAGATTGGTGCAACCATTGCTGAACCAATCCGATACATCCGCTACTGAAAAAACGCAGAAGCATATCCGGCTCAACAAGCGGAATGGTTTGGCGATTACTCAAATGTTGATACCACCGCATGGCAAGCTGCTCCAGTGGGTCTTGGATTGCTGCAACGACAGGGGGGGTGCCAATGCGATTCAAAATCACATCATAGAAATCTGCATTGCGCTCAAAATGCTGGAACACGAGGGTCAGCAATTGTGTCATAAACAACGGCGTAAAATCTGTAGCTAAGACGGTTGGTTTTCCAACAGTTTGGGTTAGTTCTTCTATGAGTTGATTCGTACTTTTGACTAGGAGTTCTTCTTTATCTCTGTAATGCAGGTAGAAGGTCGCCTTATTCAGGGTTGCGCGGTCTGTGATCTCTTGTACCGTGATATTCTCAAAGCCTTTTTCATTGATGAGTGAAATGAGCGCATTGCGTAGCAGTTGTCGCGTGCGAATGACTCTGGGATCCAATTTTGACTGTTTTATCGACACTGTCTTTCCTTTCGTCGTATAGTCGCCCTTTGATGAGGGTTGCTTGTTGACCGTGACCGTATAAACGACTATAGTCGTTTTATCAACTTATGTCTATAAATCTACGGAGGCTTCAGGAGATTTCGTTGCAACCTAGTTCCCCCCCGCCCATACTCACGAAACATAAAGGCTTGCCCATTGTGGGCATTTTGCCGGAGTTGCTGGCAAATTCGCCACTCCAAACGCTCTCAGACATTATGGTGTGTGATGGTGGCTTTGTAGAATTGCAACTGGGGACGAAATCCGTCTATCTGGTGAGTGATCCCGCGATATTCCGTCATGTATTGCGTGATAATTACAGGAACTATCCTAAACCTGACTTGCTCTACGGCACCTTGAAAAAGGTGGCGAAAAACGGTCTGGTCACCAGTGAGGGTGATTTCTGGCTACGACAAAGGCGTATGATCCAACCCCATTTTCACCGCCGGCAACTTGCTAATATCGCTGGAACGATGACGGAAAGCATAGGGACTATCCTTGATGGCTGGCAATCATATGCTGCAACAGGCCAGCCATTTGATCTTGGAATACAGATGTCACATATCACGATGAACGTCATTACACGCACAATGTTTGGGCAGGGGATCAGCACTACGGAACTGGAAACTGTTGCCCGGTTGGTGCCTGACATGCTGAACTATGTGACGATGCGTGGTTTCATGCCATTTGTTCCTGACTGGATACCGCTCCCGGTAGATCGTAAGTTTAAACGGAACTACGCTGAATTCAGAGCGTTGGTGCAGTCACTTATTGACCGTCGCCGCCAGAAACCCGGATCAGACCTAATCAGCATGTTGTTGAACAGTGTCGACGACGAAACAAACGAGCAAATGACCGATGATCAATTGTTCGATGAGGCGATTACAATTTTCGCTGCTGGTTTTGAAACAACCTCAATCACGCTCACATGGCTATGGTACATTCTGGATCAGCATCCTGAGATTACAGATATGATGCGTCAAGAAATCAGTTCAGTATTGGGTCAACGCACGCCAACGATGGAGGATGTATCGCGCCTGCCGTATATCACGATGGTCATATCCGAGTGTTTGCGTATGTTCCCACCGATCCCCCTTCTTCCACGCAACAGTATCAATGACGACAACATCGGCGAGAGCAAAATACCCGCCAATGCGACGATTCTGCTCTTCTACTATGGTTTGCATCACAATCCGCGAATCTGGGAAGCCCCAGAAGAATTTCGTCCGGAACGTTTTCTGCCTGATACTGAAAGCACTAGATCGACGTTTGCGTGGCTTCCATTCAGTGCAGGTCCGCGCAAGTGTGTCGGCGATGAATTTGCAATGATGGAAGCCATCATTGCGACCACAATGATCTTGCAGCGCTTTGAAATTACGGTCACCCAAAAGGATATTGTCCCACGCTTTGGCGCCACCTTACGTCCTTCTAAACCACTGCTCGGAGTTGTAAGGAAACGGTAAGTGAGGGACGGAACTTTACGAAACCATCAAAAACCGGGGGCTAGGCGACTCGCCTTCCAAGCGGGTACTAAAGAAATCGGGCTTGGCAGAGCGAGCAAGCAAGCAAGCATAGCATTCACCGTATCATAGTACTCTCAGTTCGATATCCAATAGGCGGCAAGCCCCGAGTTTTTGATGGACTCTTTCAACAGGTTGATTCAAATGATGAAGCCCCTACCGTGCGTTTTCCGCCGTTTGCTATGAACTGACCATTATGTCGTTGAGTTCGATAAACTCCCCCTCCGCTCCCGTTCGATATCCCACTACTTCAGGAGATTTGATTGTGAAATTTGGAGCTTGAGCTATTTTTACACGTACTTTGTCATGACCCCAATAAGCCAGTGAGTAACGGGTAGACTTCTGCACACATCCGCTCCACAAAGGCGATGGGGTCGGCTTGTTGTTGAATATCAGCATAGTTGACCACAACGCCTTGCCAGCCTTCGGTGTGCCAAAAGGCGGGCGCAGGGAGCTGCGGCGGGGTAAAGTCTGGTGGATAGGGGTAGGCGTAGAAGTACAGATAGGGTTGCTCATATTGTCCGGTCGAATACGGGGCAAACCCAATGTTGATATGGGGTTTAGTATCGTCCATGGCGCTGTTTTCAGGGTGAAACCACAGCGTTGACAGGTCGAAGTGTTCCGCCCAAACCACTATCGGAGTCATAGGCCCTTCTAGCCGGGCGCGGAAGCGCGCCACACCCGTATACACGCCATATAGCACGTCGGCATAGTCGCTGGCGGTTTGGCGGTTCACCGTCAACGGCTCAGTATGGGTAACATCGGGTAGGTGTAAAAACTCAATGCGGGCAGGGTTAGCATGGAGCTTGGTCATCATGCCGTTGGTGAGGGCATCGGTGGGCATCCCTGCACAAAAATGACTGAGTTCGTCTTGATAGAGTTCCTTGAGCAACGCCTCAAACAAGCTGCGTTGGGTATGTTCATGCAACGGGAACACAACATCCGCTTGCGTTAAGCGCCGATAGATCACCGCCGGGTCTTTGAACCGAACGAAAAGCTGCCCGCCCTGTGGCAAGCGTTGCGAACTTAATCCGTCTGGCTCTACCCACAAGGGCAAGTGCAAATAATTGTTTCGAGACGGCAACAAGGCATTGTGAATCGGCCCAATCAACATGGCGGCTTGATGTAAGGCCAACGAAGTCGTCTGCCAGTCAGCTAAGGGAGGGAATGTCATAAGAACTGCATCCTTTTTAGGTTTCACGATGGGCAAGCCCCTCACCGCCGTCTACCCGTAGGATGGAACCTGTGGCGAAGGGATTTTGGACGAAGAATAGGCAGGCATCTGCAATGTTGCGCGGCTCACCAATGTGACCGACCGGCAGCGCGCTGGCGATGTCGTCTAGTACGCTGTCGGCGGCATCGGCTGGCACAAGCACAGGCCCCGGCACAATACAGTTGACCCGAATATGATAGGGGGCTAAGGCCAATGCGCTGACCTGTGTGAGCATAATCACCCCCGCCTTGCTGATGCTGTGATGCGGGCGTGACGCCCAAGCATTCAGCCCGCTATTGTCGCTGATGTTGATAATCACCCCGCCGCCATTGATCTGCATCAGGCGCGCCGCCCCTTGCGTGAGCAAAAACGGCCCCTTCAGGTTGACATCCATCACCAAGTCCCACTCTGCTTCGGTGATGTCTAGCAATGGGGTGCGCTTGAAAATGGCGGCACTGTTGACCAACACATCAAGGCGGCCATAGTGCGCTTTGATCTGTTGGAACATGGCGTCAACATCCGCACTAACGGACTGGTCGCCGCCGATGACCAATGCTTGGCCGCCATGCGTGCGGGCAGCGTCGGCGGCGCTGTGGGCGTCAGCCTCACTGCTAGGGCTGGCATAATGAATCACAACATCTGCGCCGTGTTCGGCAAACGTCAGGGCAATTTCCCTGCCCACCCGCCGCGCCGACCCGGTGACAAAGACCACTTTCCCGCGAAGATCGGTCATAACAGCACCTCCCGTTTGAGGTAATCGGCCACGCGCAAGGTATTGGCGATAATCGTCAGCGACGGATTTACCGCGCCGATAGACGGCATAAAGGCGGCATCGGTCACATAGACATTATCTAGCGCATGGGGCTTGCAGTTCACATCCAACACACTGGTGGCGGGATCGGTGCCAAAGCGCATCGTCCCCGCTTGATGGGCTAAGTTGAACGGGAACTTGGTGCCTAAGTAGTAGTCCACGGGGATCAGGTGGGTGTGGCAGCCGATGTCGCTTAATAAGCTGCGGAGTTTTGCCACCAAGCGGTCATAGGCTTCGGTGTTATTTTCGGTATAGTGCAGTTCAACTTCCCCCTGTGCGTTGACCGTGATGCGGTTGTTGGGGTCGGGCAAGTCTTCGGTTTGCAGCCAAAAA
>JBMOFU010000311.1:0-4700 GCA_049318725.1 Phototrophicaceae bacterium
TATGAACCTACTCATCACTGGCGGCGACGGACGCCTAGGCCGCGCCCTGCATCAACTGGCACTTAAGGGCGGCCATCAGGTGACGGCTGTCAATCACAGCCAGCTAGACATCACCGATTGGGACGCTGTGCGCGCCATGATCCGTGATTTGCGCCCCGACGCTGTATTGCATCCCGCCGCATGGACGAACGTAGACGGCTGCGCGCAAAATCCCGCCGAAGCGTTGCGGATCAACAGTTACGGCGCCGGGAATGTGGCCGCTGCCGCCGCCAACGTCGGTGCATGGATGCTGTACGTCAGCAGCAATGAGGTATTCGACGGCGAGCGCCCACACGGAACCTACACGGAGTACGACATGCCGCGCCCGATCAACGCCTACGGGATGAGCAAATACAGCGGCGAACAGGCTGTGATCCAGACCAACCCGCGCCATATGATCGTTCGCACGGCGTGGCTATTCGCGCACAGCGGCAAGAACTTCCTCCAGACGATGATCGGGGCAGCGCGTGACGGCAAAGCCTTGCGTGTAGTAGCCGATGAAGTGGGCAACCCCACCTATACCGATGACCTTGCAGCGGCCATGCTCCAACTGACCGCGACCCAGCGCCCCGGCATCTATCATGGAGTGAACAGTGGGGCGGTTTCGCGTTGGGGGTTCGCCCGCTATACCCTAGATCGCACTGGATTCGGCCATATTCCCATTGCTAAAATTGCCCGCCGCGAGTGGAGGCGCCCGTCTACGCCGCCGGCTTACACTGCACTGGCGAATATCAACGCTGCCGCGCTAGGGATTCCCTTGCGTTCGTGGCAGTCTGCGGTAGATGCGTTTCTCAAACGAGAGGGGTTATTCGTTGAATAACGTATTTTCCCATGTAGGGGCGCAATATATTGCGCCCCTACATAAATCTACGCCTAATGTGATGGAGGGCATGGCACGCCATGCCCCTACAGTGGATGCTAATTTTTCCCCCGGCTTGCTGTCGGTCGTGATCCCTAACTGGAACGGGTTACGCTTTTTGGCAACCTGCCTTGATGCGTTGGCTCGCCAAACCTACACATCCGTTGAGGTGATTATTGCAGACAACGCCAGCGCCGACGGCTCACAGGCGTTCATCCGAGAACACTACCCCACAGTGCGCTTGATTGAGTTGCCAAGCAACTTAGGCTTCACAGGCGCCTGTAACGCGGGGATGTTGGCGGCGCGTGGCGAATATATTGCCTTGTTGAACAACGACACCGAAGTAGATGATCGTTGGGCAGAGCAGGTGATCGCCGCCTTTGGCGACGATGCACGGGTGGGCAGTGTCGCCAGCAAGATGCGCCTGTTCGACAAGCGCGACCACATCCACACCGCTGGAGACTTGTTCACTACGCACGGGCGAGCGGTCAATCGCGGGGTATGGGAACGTGACGAAGGGCAATACGACCGTGTGGAGGAAGTCTTTAGCGCCTGTGGCGGATCGTCGGCCTATCGGCGGGCGATGCTGGCGGAGATCGGTTTATTGGATGACGACTTCTTCTTTTCTGGGGAAGACGTAGATTTAGGATGGCGGGCGCAATTACGCGGGTGGCGCTGTCTTTACACACCCTACGCAATCGTGTACCATCACCTGTCGGCTACAGGCGGTGGCGTCACCGCAAGTTACTACGATGGCCGTAACTTGTTACTGATCTTGATAAAAGACCTGCCGATGGCTGTATGGCGGCACTATGGGCTATCTATTTTGGGCGCACAAGCGCAGTTAGCCTATCAAGCGCTGCGGGCATGGCGCGGTGAAGCAGCGCGTGCGCGCTTACGGGGGATGTTTGGTGCGCTTACCCTGTTGCCGAAAATGCTTGCCAAGCGCCATAGCATTCAGCACAGCCGCACGGTAAGCGACCAAGACATCCTAGCGAAATTAACCCCACCCTGATGAACGGTGCAATTTGGGTTATCATCACCCACTGACGGAGAAATAATCTGTTGAATACTGAACCGCGCCCCTTCCTCTCGATTGTGTTACCCGCCTACAACGAGGAACGCCGTCTACAAATCAGCTTGCCGAAGATAGATGCCTTCTTGCAGGCGCAACCCTATACCGCAGAAGTGATCGTGGTGGAAAATGGCAGTTCAGACCGCACGGCAGAGGTGGTACGCGCCTACAGCCAAGATCACCCCTATCTGCGTTTGATTGTTGCAAAAACCCGTGGCAAAGGGTTGGCCGTCAAGCAGGGGATGCTCGCCGCACGCGGGGAATACTGTTTTATGGCCGATGTTGACCTGTCTATGCCCATTGAGGAATTGGCAAAGTTCTTGCCGCCGCAACTGACAGGATATGATGTGGTCATTGGCAGCCGTGAGACCAAAGGCGCCCAACGGATTGATGAGCCAGAGTATCGGCATCTTATGGGGCGTATCAACAATTGGCTGATTAAGCTGATCGCCCTCAACAAATTTGAAGATACCCAGTGCGGCTTTAAGCTGTTCACGCACGCTGCCGCCCAAGACCTGTTCAGCGTTCAGCAATCCAACGGTATTGGCTTTGACGTTGAACTGCTATTTATCGCCGTCAAGCGCGGCTACAACATCTATGAAATGCCTGTGACGTGGTATTTTGACGCAGAATCGAAAATGCGCCTATGGGACGATTCGGTGAAGCTCCTCAAAGAAATTTGGATGATTCGCCAGAATTGGCAACGGGGGATGTATGAACCAACGCGAACTGTTCCCAACCCCACCCCGCAAGGATAGAACCGCCCCAATGACCTATGAACAAACCTACCTAGACGGCGGCCAAACGGTGATTGTCGGCATGGATGAAGTCGGCTATGGGGCGTGGGCGGGGCCTGTGGTGGCGGGGGCAATTTGCCTGCCGCTGACCGAAGCCAACATCCATGACTTGCTAAAAGGCGTCAAAGACAGTAAACAGATGACCAACCTTCAGCGGGTGCGCGCTACAGAGTTGATTAGTCAGCACGCCTTAGGTAGCGGCGTTGGTTCTGCTGACCCTAGTGAGATTGACGCCTATGGCCTAAGTGAAGCGCTCAACCGCGCCTATGCCCGCGCCTATCAAGATTGTGTGCGCCACCTTTCCCAACCCGTGCAAGTGTTGTTAATTGATGGCCGCAGCGCGTGGAAGAACTTCCCGCACAACAATGTCACTGTAGAGCGGATCATCAAGGGGGATACGCTCTCGTTGAGCATTGCCGCCGCCAGCGTGATTGCCAAAGTCTGGCGAGACACGCTCATGGTCGAACAGTTTGCCACGCGCTACCCGGCCTACGGCTTTGACCGCCATAAGGGATACGGCACTGCCTATCACCTAGAAGCCATCCGCCAACACGGGCAAATCCGTGACGTGCATCGGATGAATTACGCTCTCAAGCTCTAGCCGCCTACAGACGATGGCCTCATATGGGCGCCACCTGTGGCGCCCGTAAAACGATGACGACTCCGCTTATACAAAATATCTCGGTAAATTCCTGTTTGTGTAATGCAAATTATTTTATAAATATATGAGAGTCTAATAGAGTCGCTATTGCTGAATATCTGGCTCAAAAGCAAGTGAGCCAGATATTCAGTCAAGTACATCCGCTTAAAGACAAACGAAACGCCCTAAATCAGGGCGTTCTTGCTTGCGCTAATGCATTAGGCAGGGATCAAGACTTTATCAATAGCATGAATGACGCCATTGGAGGCATCAATGTCTGCGACAATGACCTGTGCATCGTTGATCATGACTTTGTCGCCATCAACCTTGACATTGATGTCGCTGCCCTGAACTGTCTTGTGGCTCGGGGCGCTAATCACAACGGCGGCAGGCGCCTTACCAGCGACGACGTGGTAGGTCAAGATGGCGGTCAGTTTCGGAACCTCAGCCAGTAGGCTTTCGACGGTGCCAGCGGGTAATGCAGCGAAGGCATCATTGGTCGGCGCAAACACGGTGAAAGGGCCTTCGCTGTTGAGGGTTTCGACCAAACCAGCGGCTGTAACTGCTGCTACCAATGTGGAAAAGCGAGGATCGTTTGCTGCAATTTCTACAATTGTTGCCATTATCATTGTCCTTTGATTCTAAAACTGAATAATGTCTTACGATCATCATTAGACTATACAAAAATAAGGTGACATTGAAAATTGACTAAGAACTTGATGAACTAAATAATAAGCATTTTTAACCTCGATAACCCCAAACGATAATCAATGCTGTGCAAGTTAGGGTAGGTGTTGGCACAACATTGCCACCATAAAACATCCTCTAACCCCTTTCTCTACTTACAAAGTGGTGTAAAAAGTTGACCTGCACGTCAACCCCTGCGAAGATAAAGACACCATCAAACGCAAGTGTTGGGAGTGACTTTCATGAGCCGTATCATCACCCTTGATGTGGGTGGATATTTGATCCAAGCGGTAGAAGCTGCCGCCAATACCCTCATGGAGGCGGAAGCCGCTGCGCTAGTCAAGGCATCTTACTACGAACGCAACGGCCAACGGGCGACCTACCGCAACGGATACCGTTTGCGCCAGTGGCAGACCCCCGCTGAAGCCGTGACCCTTTACATCCCCAAATTACGCAGCGGGTCTTACTATCCCGCATTTTTGAGCGAACCCGCCGCCGCTTTGCGATTTGTGGCGCTCGCAGAAAGCGCCTTGATCCGTACCCCCACGATTGCCGAAGTCATGGACTTGTTGACGTTCCCCAACACTGAAACGGCGCGCCATG
>JBMOFU010000312.1:0-4693 GCA_049318725.1 Phototrophicaceae bacterium
GCGCGTGGTGACGCCCAACATAGATATTCTGCCCGGCGTGACACGCGGGCGCGTGATCGAAATTTTGGGGGAGTTGGGCTACACGCTAGAGGAACGCGAAATCCGCCTTGAAGAACTGTTGCAGGCTGACGAAGTGGTGATTACCGCCGCCAATAAACAGATTGTGCCGATTGTGCAAATCAACGAGCAACCCATCGGTGATGGCACCGTAGGCGAACACGCCCAAACGCTGATGAACGCCTTCCGTAGCTATGTGGCGCGTTATGCCGTTGCCCGTGCGACGGTAAGTGAATCCTAACAAGCCTGCCATCGCAAAAGCCGTTACAATCAACAGTAGGGCGGCGGCTTCCGTTGCCCATATTGCACCACTAGGTTACATTGAGAGGATGCCGCCTGTGATCCAAACATCGAAGTTCCGTTATCTTCTTTATCCGCTCTTGGCGCTCTTGCTAGGGTTGACACTGGGGCAGGGGATGCCTGTGCAGGCCGCAACCCTTTCTGTGAATTCAGAAGCCGCGCTACGCAGTGCACTCACAAACCCCACAAGCGGCACGATTATCCGCATTACCGCTGATATTGCCATGGGCGGCAATGAACTAACCGTTGCCCTGCCAGTGAACATCCAAATTATTGGCGTCACAAGCGATATTACCATCACTGCCACGAGCAATAACCGCATCTTCAACATTACCAGTGCGGGGGCTTATGTGTTGCTCTATAACTTGGAACTGGTTGGAAGCGGGGCATTGGCAACCGGTGACGGTGGGGTGATCCGCAACAGCGGCACGCTGGTAATGGAAAACGTAGAAGTCAGCGGCGGCACGGTGACAAGCGGTAACGGTGGGGGGATCTACAGCACCGGGCCTATCTCGATTAGCAATTCATACATTCACGATAACAACGCGCCGGCGGGCAACGGTGGGGGCATCGCGCTAGTTAGCTCTAGCAGCGGATTAACCCTTAACACTAGCGTGCAAATTCAGGATAACAGCGCGATCTTAGGCGGCGGCGTCTACTTAGACCAAAATGGCGGTAGCTCTAGCGTTTTTGGGCAGTATAGCGACAATCAGGCGCAGTCTGGCGGTGGGCTATTTGCAACAAGGGCGATTGTGCAGCTAGATGACCGCTCCAGCTTTACCAATAACACTGCCAATACGGCAGGCGGGGCAATTTTCATTGATGCTAGTTCCACGCTTAACCTGCGTAATACGGCAATTTATGACAATCAAGTCTTAAGCGGTAACGGCGGTGGACTCGGCCTAGCGTCAAGCTCGCGTGCAAATATCGTCAATACCACCTTTGATTCCAATGTCGCCAGCAGTAACGGCGGGGCGGTCTTTAATCAAGGCACGGTGGCCGCGTCGTTTGTCAGCTTTATCAACAACGGGGGTAGCAACTCACTCTATGGGGATACAGGTTCAGCGAACTCCTTCCGCAACAGCATCTTCTACCGTGCCAGCGGCACAGTCTGCGCTTTCGCCAGCGGGATCACGCTCACCAACCGCAGCGGCAATATAGACAGCGGTACATCGTGTGGCTTGCTCACAGGCAATAACGTAGACCCGTTATTCGGCGCATCAGACCGCTTTGTCACCCCACTGACCAGCACTAGCCCGGCACTAGACGGTGTTGCCATCTGTACCCTCAACATAGACACTACCGATAGTTCCCCCTATAGCGCCGCAGCAACCCTCCGTCGTGACCAACGCGGGCTGACACGCCCCCAGAATACGCAATGCGACATCGGCGCATTTGAGTTAGAAGCGACCTCTGGGTTCAGCGAAGGGGTAAATATTGTTCAATTATTCGAGGAATTGAGCGAAGATGGGCTATCCTTAGGCTACTACTATGTTGTGCTGACCAGCCCCCCCGCCAACGATGTTACGATTACCGCTTCGTTGACTTCGTCCTATACCGGGCAGGCGTTGATGCGTGGCAATTCCGTTACAGGCGCATTTGACACGACTGCCGCCGTCACCTTTACCCCGTTGAACTGGTTTACCCCGCAAACGATTGCTGTGCAGGCTGTGGACGATAGCACGATCGAAGCTGACCCGCATTCTGCGGCTATCCGCCATGACATTACCGACGGCGACGGCGCGAGCTATCAAGCCGCAAATATCCTCCCGCGCCAACTGCAATTTGATATAGCGGAAAACGACGGCCTTACTAATCTTTACGCCTCAATCCTCCCGGCCAATGCCAGCGTCAACGTTACAGAAGGCAACAATGTGTCTGCAACGGTCACGGTGACGTTAAGCCGTCCCCTTGCCAGTACAGAAAGCCCCGTGACCGTCATCCTATTGACCGATAGCGTGATCGCTGTGCCGAACTCGGACTATAACCCTAGCCTAGAGCCGAGCAATGTGCTGACATTTACCACCGGGGGTAGCACCACCCAAACCGTGAGCGTCCCCATCATCAACGACACGAACTATGAGGGAACAGAGAGTTTCTTGGTCTATATAGATAGCGTCTATAGCGTGTTAGGGGGGCGGCGTGACCCTAACGGTAACGATACAGCTCTAGTGACCCTTACAGATGATGAACCTGCGCCGACGACGTTTGTCATCCCTAATGGAACGCTCCCCACCGGGATTGTGAACGTTACCTATCAAGTGGCCTTCCTCCCGTTTAGCGGTGCGGTTTCGCCCTATACGTGGTCAATTGTGGGGACGTTGCCCACTGGCTTCTCGTTCAGCAATACGACAGGCATCTTGTCGGGGATCAGCACCACCCCTGTGTCGTTTAGCTTCACGGTGGTCATGCAAGATAGTTCTTCGCCTTCTAAGCGCGGTGAAGGCAAGTATACAGTCAATATCACGGCAAACGGCCTGTTGCCCGGTCAAGTGGCTACTGCGGTGCCACAAGCAACCCTCAGCGCCGACCAAGCACAAGCCACTCAAACCGCCAACGTCATCAACGTGGTGGGGTAACCGGTGGTGACGGTTGACCTGAACGAAGCGCCGTCAGTGTACATCCGCAGCGGCCCGGCCATTGGCGCTTCAATCATCTCTATTGCCGCCCCAGAGATCGAGTTCCGTGTATTGGGCAAATACACGCTTCCCGGCACCGATTCGACATGGTACTTGATCGAATATAACACGGGCGTTGAAATTGGAGCAACCGATGACGGCGACGTAAACACCCCAGATGAAGCAAACACGCTCAAGGCAGAGGGGTGGGTGTCGGGCGCGGTGATGGACTTGAGCGGTTACACCCCGCTTGTCCCCACCTTGCCGAATCCGTTTGACAGTGTGAACCGCAACAATACTGGGGTTGGCGGGCGTGCGACGCTCAAGACCAATATCTACCGCTATCCAACGCCGACTTCGGCCATTACGGCATCGGTTGAAGAAGGCTATACCTTCCAAGTGTTGTCGCAAACTGTGATAGACCGCCGTAACCAGACCTACTGGATACTGGTTCGCTTAGATGCCAACGGTACGGAAGGCTGGATGCCCTATACGCCGCCCTATACCGAAATCTTTGGGGACATCACCCGCGTCCCACGGTATTAGGGACGACCGTTTTGCCCGTAAAACGCGGACGCCACAGGTGGCGTCCCTAAAAAACCGTTGTGACCTGTAGGGGCGCGGCCTGCCTTGTCCGCACAACGGTGTCCCACATCGTCCATGAGGGAGGTGTAATTTTATGCAGTACCATATTGCAGAGTTCAACATGGCAAAGCTGGCGCATTCTTACTTTCATCCCAAGTCCATCGAAATCGCCTCTGCGTTGGCTTCGGTATACACGGTTGCACAGCGCGCACCCGGCTTTGTCTGGCGGCAAACGTCAGAAGCCCCCGTCTATGAGGATTACCTCATTGTGCATACGCTTTCGGTATGGCAAACCCTAGAACACTTGCATCAGTTCCTTTATAGTGGCCTCCATAAAGAATACTATGTCAAGCGCCGTGAATGGTTTGTGCAACCGACGGCGCCAAGTTACGTCTTGTGGTGGATTCCCGTTGGAACCTTACCGACCATCCCACAGGCCAAGTGGCGCCATGAACATCTGGTCAAGCACGGCGCGACGCCGCTGGCCTTTGACTTCAAAACGCAGTTCAGTGTTGAGTCTTTACCGCAGGAGTAATGATAATGTCCCGTTTTTTGTTCCCCATCCAGCCCGACGCAGAAGTTAGCCCCTTTTGGCAGCGGCTTTGCCGTTTGATCTTGCGCTTGATGGGGTGGCGGGTCGAGCGTTGGGCATTGCCCGCGGATGTCAAAAAGGTGGTGGTGATTGGTGAGCATCACACCGACAACCTAGACAGCTTCTTGATGGTCTTATTTGTCACGGCGTTGGGCAAACGGCTGTCTTGGCTGGTGAAGTCAGAGCTAGATTTGCCGATCATCGGTGGGTGGATCCGTGCAACGGGCGGGATTTTCGTAGACCGCCACACCACACGCGGCGTGGTCGGCGATGTGATAGAGCGGTTCAACAATAGCGAGCGGCTATTCTTGGCGTTGGCGCCGTCTGGCACGCGCAGCTACACCGATCACTGGAAAACCGGTTTCTATCGCATGGCGTTAGGCGCGAATGTGCCAATTGCGTTAGGCTACTTGGACTACAAGCACAAGATGGCCGGCATTGGGCAGCTTGTCATTCCGTCTGGCGATATGGCCGCCGATGAGCCAATCTTCCAAGCCTTTTACGCCAATGTTCACGCGCTGTATCCAGACAAAGCGAGTGT
>JBMOFU010000313.1:0-4681 GCA_049318725.1 Phototrophicaceae bacterium
GGTTTATGGATCGGCTACTGAACGCCATCAGCGCGAATGCCGCCCATGTAATGCTGCTGATAATTGCCCCTATGGTAAACGTGCGTGGCTGATAGCGAAAGTCCAGACGATGTTCGCCTGCTGGAACTTCAACGGCGCTAAAGCCGCCATAGGCGCGCAATATCGGCACGGGCTGGCCGTCTAGGGTAGCTTGCCAGCCCGGGTAATCGGGATGTGCCAGTGTCAAGATGCCGTTTTCAGGCGTAGCTACAGCCACGCTAAACGATTCTGGGTTGTAGGGGCGACCCGTCGGGTCGCCCCTACTTACGGTGGCCTGTGCATCGGTTGGTATGTCTTCAGGGAGCGTCAACGTAGGGGCTTGCTGCAAGATCACACCCTCACGCGGGCGATAGTCAGGGTCGGCCAACAACGCACGGGCGAAGGTGTCACTATCCACAACATCAACGCGGTATACCATGTGGGCGAAGGGGCGCGGGGCATCCAACCGATGCAAATAGATTGCGCCGTAGCGGTCTGACGTTTGGCCGACAATCTGGCTAGGCACAGGGAGCGATTCCCAACCGCTGAAGACATAGCGCACGGCGTTGAGTTCCCAAAAGGTAGGGTTGGTCTCAAAGGCGCTGTTGGCCGCAAATGGCGGCTGTTGCAGTTGATACAGGCCGTCGAGGAACAGCGGGCTAATCCCGCGTGCATCGTGGATTTGATACAGGCTGCCGTAGTTGTCCATTAGGCCGCGAAAGCCATCTACACGCACGGGTGCAGGGGCTTCATCGGCGTAGATCGGCGCGAAGGCTGGCGGTGCGCTGAACGAAAGCTGCTCACTGGGGGGGATGTTGTCGTAGTTGCTTGGTGCGTCTTGGTTGACGCTGAATAGCTCAAAGATCAGCAAGCCGACGAGGGCGATTTGCCAGCGGTTGTGGGTGGGGTGATTTATCACCTGTAGACCGATGATGAGTAATCCCGCCGTAATTAATGCGCTAAAGGTAATCGGCGAGATTGCCGCGCCATATTGTTCAGGGAATCCGATCCACAAGACACTTACCCCTGCAAAGATCACCCCCAGTATGCCCACAAAAGCGATAAGCGCCTGTTTAAGTAGTTTTACCTGTGGGATGAGTAGGTGAGGCAGCGTTGCCACTCCCAAACCCGCTAAAATCGCTAGGCTGTTGGCGACGAGATAGGCGCTACGCTCTTGCCCCCGAAAGAAGCGCATCCCCGGCAGCAGGTTATATAGTGCGGGGAATGCCGCGCTGTTCCCGCCAAAGCTGACCAATAAGCCGATCAATGCCGCGATTGCCCAAAACCACGTTTCGCGCTTAGGGCGCAACAGTGCTAATGCCGCCAACACGATCCCGACAACGCCGATGTACAGCGGCGAAAATAGGCTGACCACCCCCGGATAGAGCAACTGAATCAGGTCGTGTATCGGGAATCCGTTGGCTTTTGCCGCGTAGCCGAATCCAGCGCGGGCGGTGTGCGCCAGATATTCAATGCCGGGCAGTAGGGTGATGGCGGTGGCGCCAAAGGTCAGTAGACCAAACCACAATGTCCCTAGCGCCCAAGTGCGGACGCGGTTCGGGATCGGCCAACAGCGAAAGGCGAAATAGCCGACGGCAAGGTAGGTCAAAAACCACGACGTTTGCGGGTGGCCTGCCAACCAAGATAGCCCTAACGCCAGCCCCGTGAGCGCCAATGGCCGATAGCGCACCCCACCGTCTTTTGTGCTGTCGTGAATCCCTAACAAGACGAGCGGCAACCATACCCCCGCTTCGAGCAAGGCCAATTGCAGCGGTGGATAGCCCGACAGATACCCGCCATAGCCGCCGATGACCGCCGCCGCACAGCCTGCTAAACGGTTATCCGTCAAGCGGCGCACAAAGGCGTACAAACAGAGCGTATAGCCCAACACATGGGCGATGGCCTCTAGCTCTAGCGCATGGTAGCGCCAGCCGCCGCTGATGCCCGCCAGCGCAATCGTCAGCAGGCGCGGGGGATAAAAGACAGCGGCTTGGGTGTCGGCAATAAAGGGCAGTCCGCTGTTATTGTAGGGGTTCCACAGCGGGATTTCGCCGTTTTGCATCCGTGTGTACTGATAGGCACCGAATGCAACGAATTGGCCGGAAAAATCGCCCTGCTTGAAGCTGGCTTGGTCGGCGGCAATCGGGGTGAGGATGCGCCAGAAGAACAGCGCCCACAAGACCATCAGCAGCCCAATCGGGGCGAGTTCTCGGCGGTTAGTCATTGGGGATCACCCGCACACGGCTAAGGTAAAAATAATCGTTGGAAATGCCGCCGTTTTCCTCAATGATCCGCAGGCGCGGCAAGTTGCCGTCAGGCTCAACCGTGTACAGCCCGATTTGCAACTCATAGGGCGTGGCGGGGGCATCGGGCGCAATGCTGAAACTATGTGTGTCGGTGATGATCTCTCCCACTTGCCATGTAGTGGTTGGGCGCGTCCATGCGGCGGGCTGACTGTCAGAATAGCCCACGCGGTTGGCCGTGCGCGGCTCAATCACATGGACGAACACGACATAATCACGCGGAATGGGCTGGAGCGCCTGCCAATACAGCGTTACGTCCATCGTTTCACCGACTTGGGGCGTAAGCGTGGAGTATTCATAGCCGAGCAGGACAAGCTCATTGGCAAAGTTGACGCGCACGGGGTTCGGTAAGCCTAGTGTGCTTTGGCGCGGGAGCAACGTCACTGTGCCGACTTGCACCCGTTCGCCGTCAGCGGTTTGTAACCGTTCGCCGCTGGGCAAGTGATACCAGCCAAACCATACACTCAGTTCAAGCGGGGCATAAGCGCCGCTAGGGACGTTGATCGCCAGCGGGTTGACCCACGCTTGACCGGTCACAAGGTCGCTGGTGGCAAGTAGCCCGCCGCCGGGGTAGACATCGCGTTGGGCGATAATCACGCCATCGGGCGTTTCAAGGTGAACGAACAGGCTCCAGTCACGCGGGGTCGCTTGGAGCATCTGCCATGTGGTCGTGACGTGAACGTATTCGCTAGGGCGCACGGTATCATTTTCGACGCGCGCGCTCATCAGCGCAATTTGCCCAAGCTCGTTTACGTTGGGCGGGGCAAAGGTGGCTAGTGGGCTATCGGGCAAGGTCAATGGCGCAGGGAGTGGGGTGTAGGTCGGGCGCAGAATCCAGAAGGGCGTGATTACACCAATCAGGGCGAAATAGCCCACTGCCCCGCTGGCAAGCCATGCCCGACGACGTGAGGGTAGCCACATCAGTAACCCGACGGCCATCCACAGGCTGATGCTGCTCAGTGCGCCGAATACCAGCCGCCCCTGTGAGGCGGGGGTGATGCGCGTCCATTGCAGGTAAGAGATAAACGTGACGATCATCCACACCAGCGGGATCAACGCGGCAAGCCACCAGCGCCACGACTGCCGACGGCGCACGGCTAGGGTGAGCAGATAAACAAATCCGCTCAAGAGGGTGATTAGGCCAATGGCGTTAAAGGTGATATAAACCCAATCGGGATAGGCGACATTCACACCGCCGAAGAAGCCCCAGTAGGCTTGTAAGAAGCTGTGACGCTCTGCCCAAAGCTGTTGGGCGTTGGCGGGGATCAAGCGCCGCCCGACGGTATCTAAAAAGGCGTTGAGTCCGGTGAGGTCGCCGTAGAGTTGCCAATTGCGGATGTACCACCACGCCGCGATCAAGTTGGTGATCCCGCCACTGATGAGGCCGCCCACCACAAGAATTTTCCAGTCACGGTAGCGCACGGCCAAAATCAACAAGACCGCCGCCACCAAAAAGATCAAGAAGGCGATGCTGCCCTTTGCCAGCAATCCAGCGCCCATTGCCATGCCGAGCGTGAGGTAATCGCGCACAGTTGGGGGGGCTTGGCGCAACAATAACGCCACCAGCAGATAGGTGATAAGGTTGCCTAAGAAATTACTCAGCGCGTCATTGTTCACGGAGCCGTGAATGAACAAGAACATCGGCAAAAAGGCGACGAGGCCAGCAGCCGTTAGCCCAATTGTGGGCGCATCTGGGAACAGCGCGATCCCCAAGCGATAGGTGATGTAGACCGTTCCTGCGCCGAGTGCCACCGAGAACAGCCTAACGATATGCACCGCCAACGCCGTGCCGCGCCACGGGAACTGTTCCGTTTGTGGCCGATGTACCATCATATTCGCGTTGCCGTCTGGCCGAATCACGCCAATATCGGAGTGCGGATTGACGCGCCGCACCTGTTCTAAATCAGACGTGTCTATCCAGAAGGTGAGCGCTGCTCCGATCATATAGTACAGCGGCGGCTGACTGCCCTCTTGCCGCCACAACCCCGGACTTTGCGGATTTTGTACAGGCAACGTGCCAGTGTCCGCAATGGTTTTGACCATCGGGTAGTGCCACAGTTCATCTGAGACTTCAAACAACGGGGAAACCACGCTGTAGGTGATTGCCAACAGCACGTAGCCCGTCAGAATGGCCGTCAATAGGCGATGTTGAATGGTCAAACGTAAGCCTCAACCACTTGTTGATAGAACGCACAGTAATCTGCCACAACATGATCCCAGCTGAACAGGTTGGCAAGCGACAATGCCCCCTGCCGTAATTGTTGTTGCAGTGCGGCGTCTTTATATAGGGAAAGCAATGTAGAAGTCAATGCTTGAACGTTGTTGCGCGGGGTAAGCAGCATATTTTTGCCGTGTTCAAA
>JBMOFU010000314.1:0-4654 GCA_049318725.1 Phototrophicaceae bacterium
GATATGATCCACAGCAAAGCGAATCGAGTGTTGGCCTTGTCCAAGTCGGCAATACTCACAACACCCACCTGCCCGCTCAAAGACAAGTTGACGTAGTTTATCAGGGATATAGCGGGTCATTCTTCAATCTGCACCTGTTTTGTCAATATCTTTAACTTGAGAAGCGTCAAGAGTTGATCTATATTGCGAAATCGTTCCATTTCGTCATGGTCTGCGGCGTTGAGGGTTCCCTGTCGGTTTTTATCTGCCAATTCGTGTGCGCGCACTTGCATCGCCTCAGAAAAGGTATAGGCCAGCACCGCCTCTGGCGACGGGCTTTGTGACAGGAACTCGGCCACATCATCCAGCAATGTGGATTCTTCGATCATGTTGTCCATCATACACCCTCGACAACTCGCTACAGTGGATTGTGATAGATTCTATTCTACCCTAATCGCAGGCGCTCACGGCGATTTCAGTCAAGATCACATAATCGCCGCCCAAGCGCGCCCCGTCTGCATCGTAGGCAGGGATGCGCTCTAGGGTTTCGTTATCGTAAAAGCCCGTGACCAACACATACGTTCCAGCGGGCGTGTCGGCGGGAACCTCTAGCGTAAAGGTATCCCCCAAGTAGAGCATATTACGTTGCGTCCATTGGATTGTGGGCAGCGCGCTGTGCGGTTGCGAATCCAGCCCGACCACGCGCACGGTTTGATCGGCGCTCAACAGTTGGATGAACACGCTATAGTAGCGCGCTGGCGGGTTGAGCAAGCGCCA
The DNA here is from genome assembly GCA_049318725.1 of Phototrophicaceae bacterium. GTDB lineage: Bacteria > Chloroflexota > Anaerolineae > Aggregatilineales > Phototrophicaceae > CAIRDJ01. The sequence continues at coordinate 757 of JBMOFU010000314.1, forward strand.
CGTTTGCGACGTTTCGATAGCGTCGCCCGCGCAGATCGGTTGCGGGGTGTACAGGTCATAGCCGATCATCTCGAAGTCATCGTCAAAGCGGGCGTAGGCGTCATGAAATACAGACATATCTACCGCGTAGATGTCTATCGTGCCGTAATCCTCAAAGCCGTTGAACAGCTTTTCGCCCAAGTAACGGTTGGCAAAGCGCTCTAATTCAGGGAAGTACCCCCACACCCAATAGCGGGTATGGTAGCGCGGCTTGGCGGCAAACAGCCCGTTCAGGTACTCGGCACGGATGCGTAGATAGTCGAACGATTCGCGCACCATCATCAAGTGGGCGGCATGTTCGGGCGTACACGGATTGCGGTTGGCAAGGTAACGCACCAACCCAATCGAGTCCCACGCCCAAAAGCACTCACCTTCGGGAACGATCTGCTGAAGCGCGTTTACGGTTGGGATCTCACCCTGCACAAAGGCGGCATCGTTCGGGTTTTGCCATGCAGTTTGGGTGAGTGCGCGCCATTGTTGCGGGAACGCGCCAACCGTACCGTTGACGATCAAGGCGGCCATCACCCCAAGCGCGCCCACAATCTGCCAGACGCGCCGCCGTTGCGCTAAGGCACAGATCGCTAAGGCGTTGAGCGCAAACAACGACGGGAGCATCTGTACAAAGTAGGTGCGGCGCAACGAACGGCCAATGATCGCCCCTAGAAACTCGGTGAGCGCCCAAAATAGCATCCACAGTACCAACGTCCGTAGGCGGCGGTCTTTCCATGCCGCCGCGAGCGCGATCACGCTCAAGGGGAGCAGCGGCAACAAATAAGGCAGCGATTGCCCCAAGAAGTACAGGCGGAAGAATTCCCAGAATTCTGGGCTGAAGTGCCACTGCTGGCCGTCTGGCTCCACGCTGTACAGGTAACTGTTATAGAAGGCGTTCAACCACACCGACTCTAGCACGCCCTGCCCCCACCACAGCAAGATAAAGGCCGCCAACCCGACCAACCCGCCGACCACCACCAAAATCGCCGCGCGCCACTTTTTGCCTGCTGGCGCAGCATAAGCCGCCAACGCAAGGATCGCAAACCCTTCTGGCGCAGCAACGGCCTTGATATAGAACGCTACCGCCAAACAGATTCCTGCCCAAAAACAGGCCACCGGATCGCCTTTGCCGTTGAGGACAGCCAGCGCCGCCAGCGTGGTAAAGAGCGTCATTAAAAACACGACTTGCCAGCCCTCTAAATAGGCCGTCCAGAGGGCATAGGTCACCACCAAGACGCTAGAAAGCGCCGTCACCCAAACAGATTTCGTCAGGCTACGGATCAGTTGCGCGCTGATGACCGTCAAGGCCAACGCCTGCGTTAACACCGCAATCCGCACCGCCAAGACGCTGTTGCCGAACGCCCAAATAAAAGGGACAAGCAAATAGGTGTTGATCGGCGGTTTGATGTCCCAAATCTCACGGAACGGAATTGCGCCATAGGCCGCCATACGTGCCATATCTGCATAGGCGAATTCATCCAACGGTTCATGCGTGGCGAGTAACGTTTGCCAGCCGTGATTGAGGGCAAATACCCCCAACGTGACGGCACAGAGGGCAATAATCCCCCACAAAAGGGCGGTGAAGAACGGCCTTTGAACGTCAACAGAGTTTGCCATGTGCGCCTTCTAGTTTGGGATAATCAGGTCAGTGAGGTAGAGCGATGTCCCCACAAGGCCGCCTGTGGTGGTGAACACCTCTAGCGGGGTTCCGGTTTCAGGATCATAGACGGTCAACAACAAGGGATACTGTCCGGCGGGCGTATCACACGGGATCGTAATGGCGCGCCAGTCCGCATAGGGAGTATCGGGCTGCCAGCGTACTGTACCAAACGAAAGTGGCGCATCCCAACGAGCGATGCCGTTACCGTTGTCGGTGACGGTAAAGCTCATCTTCCAGTCCAGCGCTTGCGGCTGTTCCGCCTGCCAAACGGAAGTGAACGGCAGCGATTCACACGGGCGCAACGTTTGCCCGCGGGGGAGTTCCCAATCGAGCAATTGAATGCCTGTGCCAAAGATAAAGTTTGGCGTGCGGTCTTGCGGCGCACGCTGATAGCCAAGCAAGGTAAAGGTGTGGGTCGTGAAGGTAAAATGAGACTCATACATCAGCGTGTAGGCTGCATCTTGCCACCAATCGTCTGGCGTGGGTAGATCATTTTGGCGCAACACCCAAAATTGATCGGGCGTGTTCAAGTCTGTAAGCTGGATGCTGTCACGGCTTGGCAGGCGTGGGCGGCGGTTGTAGACCAGCGTTGTTTGCGCTTCGGCCTCTGGTGAAACCACGTTGATAACGTTGCCGTGCGGCAAGTCGTGCAGGAACAGCCGTTGTAGGCTGTCGTTGTACCACAAAGATTCGGTTTCAATCACGAACGGGGCATCTGGGCGGTACAACAGCGTGGGCAACTGACTGGAATAGTGATGGTTGGCAAAGACGCTTAACCCGAAAGTCGCTAAGGCGTCCGTGTATTCTGGGAAGGTAGCCGCGCCAATCACACACGATAAATCGCGGGTGGCGGGGTAAAGAAACACGCAATCCGTTAGGGGATTAAAAACTGCTAGCTTGCCTTCACGGAAGATGACCGCCCGCGCACTGCGATAGCTGAAAAATCCCGCGCCTATGACGGTGATAACGATCAGTGCATAGGCCACCGCCCGCGCCCACATCTTTGGCCGCGCCAGCAAATCTACCAGCGTTAGCGCCCCTAACGCAATCAGGGCAATCCAGAAGGGCGTAATAATATCAACATACCACGGGGCATCTGAACTGAAGATGCCAAACCGATTGGCACGCCCTAACGCAATCACAAAGGCCGAAGCCCCAGACCATGCCGCTAAACTAAACCATAGGATCACCGCACGCCATTGACCGCGCCAGCCTAAGTAGCCCCCACACAAGAGCAATAGCACAATGCCAAGCCATGTAGCCTGAATCGCTTGGGTAGCATCTAGCGAAACCACGCGCCCAATCACCGCAAAGGCAAAGCGCCCATAATTGATGAATTGCTCAAAGATGGCTGCTAACGAAAGGTCATTTCCGCCAGAGTTTGCATTGACATTTAAGGTCGGGTTATTCAAATAGAATGCGATATTTGCCACACACACGCCCGCCCACAACAACAGTTGATACGTGCGCCGATAGCCGTAAACCACCAGCAACGGGAACAAGACAAACGCCGCATAAACTCCACTTACGGCGGTTAAGCTGGTGAAGAAACCTAACCCCAGTAACACGGCAAAACGCCAGCCGTTGGGGGGCAAACTGAATAGAGCGAGCATAATGATAAAAAGCAGGTCAGCAAGCCCCCAAAGTGAAATGACCGGGACGTGCCACACGGAATCTTTTTGGAGGGTCATCACCAACCCCGTCATGAAGATAGCGGCAATCCACGCGGCTTGGGCGTGTTGCTGATGCAACAGGTAAAACAAAAGCAGTGCGGTAGCGATGTATAAAATCATGATGACACTGTGGTCAAAGGGCAAATGCCAATTGACCAATACTGTAGAGGTGATGGTCAAAAGATGATTGAGTAGTAACGGGTGAATGCCGTCCCCTAACCGCAACAGGTCATCTACGCCCAACGTGCCAGCCTTGACCGCAATCGCAACGGCGGCGCTGTGGTTAAAGTCATCGTTGACCGGGATCACGCCCGAATACAGCGTGCTAAAGCGCCAGGCGCTGAACGTGAGCGCTACGCACACCATGACGATCAACCACTTGAGCGGATTTTCCCACAAGACACGGAGCCACTGACGCATAGACACCTGATTCTGCTGGCAGCGTTGAAAATGGAGCGCGCTTCATCATAATGAGCGATCCATGCCTGCTCAACCCCAAAAACAGGCAACAAAAAAGCCCAACATGAGTTAGGCT
>JBMOFU010000315.1:0-4623 GCA_049318725.1 Phototrophicaceae bacterium
GCGGCCAGCAGCGCGGCTTTTTCTGGCAATGTGCGGATCATCACATGCTCGTCCAGCGCGTGCATCCCGCCGCCGCCTGCCCCTAGCCCATCCAGCGTGGGGACGCCCATGCTGGCGGTAATGTTGGCGTCGCTCATCCCGCCGACCGAATCTTCATCTACTGCCATACCAATGTCTTTGGCAATCTGCCGACACTTGCGGAATGTCCGATCCATTTGGCTGTCGCGCTCCATCGCGCCGCGCTTGTGGTGCAACGTCACCTCGACCTTAGAGCCGAACAAGCGCGGCTGTAGCTGGACTAGCTCATCATGCACATTATCAAGGTGATATTGGATGAAGGCGCGCACGTCAATTTCCGCTTCTGCATAGTCTGCAATCACATTGGTGGCCGTGCCGCCGTGGATCACATTGACGGCAACGGATAGGCCGCCCTTCAACTCTTGCAGCTTGCTAATGGCAATGATCTGGTATGCCATTTCCAAAATCGCGTTGATCCCCTGCTCTGGGTTATTCCCCGCGTGTGCCGCCTTGCCGCGTGTGACGATCTTATAGACCGCACCGCCCTTGCGCGACGTTTTCAGCGCGCCGTCTGCCGTCGGTGGCTCCATAACCAGCACCAGCGCGGCATCCTTCACCGCCGCACGGATGTGCGGTTCGCTGGCAAGGCTGCCGATTTCTTCATCGGCGGTGAACATCAACCACACTGGGCGCTTGGGCAGTTCATTCTGGTCAATCAAGCCCTTGATCGCGCTCAACGCCACCACAATCCCGCCCTTCATATCCACTGCGCCCGGGGCGGTGAATACCCCATCAGCGATACTCACGGGGCGTTCTGCCAGCGTTCCCAACGGCCAAACGGTATCCATGTGCATCAGCACGACAATCGGCTTGCCAGATGCGCCTTCGTTCCACTTGGCAATACGAATATCCCCCACAGCTTCTAACGGAATGCGGCTGATCGAAGACGGGTTCAGTGTTTGCACGGTCTGGGTGATGAAATCCCCCAATCGGTCTACGGCGGCTTTTTCGGCACTAAAGGATTCATGTTCCACCAACGCAGTCAATAACGTGACCATCTCATCGGTGCGGGGACGGAAAAAATCAAGCATATACGGGTTCCTTAAACATCTATGGGTAGGCAGTGTAATCTATCTTAGTGCAAGGGACGATTGCAACGATAGCCCCTGCCCATGCGTAAGAGGGGATATTGCCCAAAGTTCAACCCTAAGAAAGATGCTTACCGCCATGTCTGCTATCTTCCCCGGACGTTTTACCGCCCACACTGAAGAATCATTTGTTGTGTTCCTCATCGGGATGCAGATCAACCAGCCGTTCGCCGTTCACAAGTGGTTGCCCGTTGCCAACGCGATGGGGCCGATGGTCAGTGAACTGTACACCCATCCCGAAAAAGGCATGTTGAGCAGCCGCACGTACCTGTCTTGGCCGACGATCTTGCTGGTGCAATATTGGCGCACGTTTGAACAGCTTGAACACTTTGCCCGCAACCCCAACGATCCGCACCTGCCCGCATGGCAGAGCTTCTACCGGGAAGTCGGCAAGAGCGATGTCGTCGGCGTCTTTCACGAAACGTATCTGGTGCAGGCCGGGCAATATGAGGCGGTCTACGTCAATATGCCGCGCTTTGGCCTCGCGCTCGCCAGCGATCATATCCCCGCCACAGGAAAACGCGCAACGGCGCGGCGTCGCTTGGGTGGGGAAAATGAACCAGCAGTGGCGCTGCTCGAAGAACAATAAACAGTTAGTGAGCCAATAAATATTTTCTGTAACAGTTGTAAAAAACACAGGGCATGAGGTATGATGCCCTTACTTTAGGTTATTCACCATCAAAAATCGCTTATCTAGGTTAGCTTTATGACTCGTATTTCAACACTTTCTGTTCTATTTGTAATAGCTTTATGTATTATTTTGGGGATGTGGGCAAGTCAATCCTTAACGGCTTCCCCGATCAACGTTCAAGATCACTATAAAACTGCGACAATAGAATATCATCTGAGTGCCTCACGCTTGTTTCACCCTAGCGATTGCACGACCCTCCAATGGCAGGCTGAAAATGTTCAAGCCGTCTTTTTTGATACCCAACCCACAGTTGGCAACCGTGAACAAACTCTATGCGGGACTGACGCTACAAACCACATCCTTAAAGTCATTTTTCTGGATGACAGTTTTAGAACCTACTCAATTCCGATTAGCTTTACAACACTTTCGTTGCCCTTTCGCCTAGCAACCCTCGCCTTACTGATAATTGTCCTCGTTAACTTTGCCATCATCGCTGCATGGGTTCGTGATGTGTGGACATTGCCAGTCAACCCATCTGCCTTACTGATCGTGGGGGTCGCATTGGCTTTTGGGCTGGTGATGTATGTGCAAACCCCTAAACCAGCGCTCATTAATGAACAATATGGGAACACCCAACTATCGGTTAGGGTAAACGATGTGCGCCATTTATGGTTGCGCGGTTGTTATCAACTGACATGGCAGGCAGAGTCTATCGCAGGGATTTATATCAACGGTGTCGGCCAAGCCGGTGAGGGCGATACTCAAGTTTGCCCCACCCGCGCCACTCCGCTAGAGATTATGTTGACCTTACCCGACGGTGAACAGGTCAATCATACAATACCCATCACCTACCTAGCCTTTGAGCCACTGTTCTGGCTCTGGGGGGCGAGTGCCGTAGGGCTAATATGGATTGGCTTTTTTGGGCTAACTGCCCGTTGGGTGAGCAGAATGGCACGGCCATTAGCGCTCTTGTTAGAATCAACAACGTTGATCTTCCCGATTTTGTTTGCCAGCTTAGGACTTGCCCCGTTAGTTATACTGGAACATATATCAATTTCTATGTTGTCACCGCTGCTATGGGTTAGCCTAGCACTGGCAGTAACGGGGTGGTTTTGGATCAACCGAGATCGGCTACGCGCCCCACTCCCCAACATTGAAAATCCTATGCAACAGGCGCTTTTCATTATCCCACTGCTTGTTGCGCTACCGATGGCAATTACACTGGTTTTCATCCCTGCCATGCAATTCGGTGGAGATTCCCTTTACCATTCACCTATTGCCTACAGCATCCTCAATCAAGGGCTACCGCCAGATAACCCCTTCATGGCCGGGCAGCCGATCCAGACTTATTGGATGTATAACACGATGCTGGCAACACTGGCCGCCACCTTTTCAGTTCCTCCCATGCTGGCAGCGGCTTGCTTCCACCTATTGATGTTCATTGGATTGCTATACTGGACGGCGGTAACCGTCAACAATTTATTAGCACCACGTCAACTTAACTTTTGGGTTGGGATGTTAACGGCCTTTGCCTTATATGGTGGGAATTTACTGATAAGCTATTTCTTGATTGAAAATGGGTTACTTCGTGGGGAACAACCCGTATTGTGGTTTATGATTGTGCCTTCACCGCTTGTCATGGGGCATCCGATCATCACCTTGAATACCATTCAGGGCTACCCGATTGCGACGACGTTTTTAATGGCAATCTTTGCGGCACTCAGCCATATTCACCGTTACGGGCTTCATTGGAAACCCCTCTTTTGTGTAGGGATCGGCTTTGTGGGTATATTGGCTTATCACAGCCAAAGCGCGTTAATCCTGCTCGTAATGGGTTCTAGTGGCTTATTGACGATCCTATTGGCAAGCCAGCTACAATTAAGCCACGACGGGATGCTACGTCAACAGCTAACAAGGGTAATACACTATATCCAGCAAGATACATTGGCCTTAGTGGGGATCATCGTATCTATCGGGTTAGGAAGCATTGGTGTGATTCGCTATATTATATTAGCTTCGGCAGTGGCGCAAAGCTCACTCATCAAGCTAGATACTAGCGCTGTGTTGATCTTTCTTATGATCGTGGGCGGCTTACCATTTTTCATACTTGGGGTTGCCCGCGCTGTTCAACAGAAAAACTTGTTATTGCTATTTTGGGGTGGCGCAGCGCTTGGAGCTTATGTAGGTTCTTATATCGTTTTATTAGGTGGTTTGCAAACAGAAAAGTTTATGACCTTTGGCACAATGAGTTATAATTTCGTCGTGCTTACTACCTTGTGGGATTGGCTTCAGCAGGGGCGGATACGTCAGCGCATCGTTGAAACAATATTATATCTACTGCTTGTCAATATTGCCGCCGTGCAGTATGTAAGCGCAATTCAGCCTACCGACTACAGCGGGAACGCTATCGGATCAATCACCATTGACGGCACACACGTTAACGCCCCACAGACGGCTGTTGCTGAAGTATGTCGCTGGGTTCGGGAACATACCCCTGTAGATGCCGTGATTGTTGCTGAAACCAGCTCACTCTATGACGCAACACCGGGGCTGTGTGAGCGGTCTGTCTTCCTTGGGGACACCAACCATGTAACCGTGCATAATTCAGATTTTGTAGAACGCAGTGAGGTCACTCGCATTATTTTTGGGAACTTCGCGCTGATTACAGAGCGTGAACAAGCACTAAAGCGCTTAGAAAATCAACCGTACCTTGCAGATCGAATGGTTTTATTACTACTTTCTGGGGGATCACGCACTATCATGGAGCCGCTGATTTCAAGTGAGCAAATTATTTATCAAGACCCTGCCTACACATTGGTACTCTTG
>JBMOFU010000316.1:0-4611 GCA_049318725.1 Phototrophicaceae bacterium
TGGCTAAATACAGCATACTTTCACTCACCTCGGGTAAGGCTTCGTAATCTTTGCTCAACCGTCGTAAGCGATTCACCCTTGCGAACGTCCGTTCTACCGCCCAGCGTTTAGGTTAGACTTCTGGATTCGGGTAATTTCTGGCTGACATCACTGTTCTTTCCTGTTCTTCGCCCGGCTATTGTATCGTAAACTTTGGCGCGAAGTTGGTTTACCTATTGTGACACACAGGGGGATAATCCCCTTTCTATAAAGCTATTTTTCCCCGTAACCTTTGCCAAAAATGTGGGTTATACATGCTGAAATCAAAAACATCTCTTTGTGATATAAGCATGGGCAGGTTGCAATGCGCTTTTGGAAGAAACAACCGAATCCCCAAACCGAGCCAGAGCCAGCAGACACCGAACTGATCGAGCGGGCAAAAGCAGACCGCAACGCCTTCGGTGAAATCTATGAACGCTACGCCGAACGCATCTATCGGTATATCTACTATCGCGTCGGCAATACCAGCGACGCCGAAGACCTGACCTCGCGGGTGTTCTTTCGTGCGATGGCGCATGTGGAATCCTATGAAGACCGTGGGGTGCCGTTTCAGGCGTGGCTTTACCGCATTGCTCATAACCTTGTGGCGAACCATCACCGTGACAAAGGCCGCCGCAAGATCATCCCGCTAGAAGAATATATCAGCGGCGGGTTTACGGCCAGCATTGACGGGCCAGAGCGCGCCACCGAAGAGCGCGAAGAGCAAGAACGCCTGATGGTGGCGGTGCGTAAACTGCCAGAAGAACGGCAACAGTTATTATGGCTCAAGTTTGTAGAGCGGCTATCGAATGCCGAAATTGGCGAGATGATGGGGCGTACCGAAGGGGCAATTAAGTCATTGTATCATCGCACGTTATTAGTCCTGCGCGACGACCTCACCGCTGACGACGACCATTCTTTCCCCGCAGATAGAAAGGCAAAATAAAATCTTATGTCGTCCCACGCATTGCCCTATGAAGCCCGTGAGGAAGCCTTCCTCGATGCCTTGACCGACCTATTGCCGGTCTACGATCACAAGCACCTGCGGACGTTGGCGCTTGACTATGATATTCCGTTAGAAGACGCGCAAGCGTTAGCAGAGTTGGTATTAGGGCTAGATAGCGCCTTCCCGGTAACAGAAATGTCTAGCCAGTTCAAGGCGCACCTGCGTACCGAATTGATCGGCAAGCCACAAGCCCAAGGGGTGATTGGCCGCTTGGTCAAGTTGCCGCTGCGCTTGCAAATCGCCGCGCTTTTGGCAATTGTCGCGGTGTTGGCCTTGCTGGGGCGCAAGCGCGTGGCGGCACAACTGCGGCGGCTCATCCCCCAACTACAGTCGTTGGCCGCCGATGACGCTGATGCGGTGAATGTCATCGTTCAGTAGTTTAGGTTAAAGATCAGATCGGATATAATGGCCTTGTGTAAGTACATGAGGCCAACCCTTCTTCATCATGACACCCATCCCGCATCCCTTCCCCTATCAGGGCAGCAAACGGTTGCTTGCTGACAAAATCCTTGCCTATATCCCGGTGAATACCGCCCGCCTTGTAGAACCCTTTGCTGGGTCAGCGGCGCTTTCGATTGCCGCCTTAGCCCAAGGGCGCGTGCAATCGGCTTTTATCAGCGACGTAAACCAACCGCTCATTGCCCTTTGGCGCTGGATTTTGGAATGCCCAGAACAACTGGCGGCAGGCTATCAAGATTTATGGCAGGCGCAATTTACCGCCCCAGAAGATTACTACAATACAGTGCGTGAGCGCTTCAACCAAACCCACCAGCCGGATTTATTCTTGTTTTTATTATTGCGTTGTGTCAAAGCGGCAGTGCGTTACAACCACGCAGGGGAATTTAATCAGGCGCCAGATAAGCGCCGTCACGGGACGCACCCGGCAAAGGTGCGCCAACAACTTTTACAGACGGCACAAATCTTGCGCGGGACGCAATTAGCTGCCAGCGATTATCAACCGCTTTTGATGCAACTTGCGCCAGAGGATGTGGTCTATCTTGATCCGCCTTATCAGGGGGTGAGCCAAAAGCGCGACCCCCGTTACCTTGCTGGGGTTCCCTTTGATGGACTTGTCTCGGCACTGACAGACTTAAACCGACAGAACATAGCCTATCTTGTGAGCTATGATGGCAAAAGCTGGAAAAAGGTCTACGGCCAGCAGTTGCCACCTACCCTTGACTTAATGAGGATAGAACTGCTAGCAGGGCGGTCATCACAGGCTACCTTATTGGGTGAGGTTCAATATACCACTGAATCGCTTTATCTTTCCCCCGCGTTGGTGGAACGTTTATCGGTTGATTTGAAACTTCGTGATGTTGCCTAATGCCTGATGTCGTGTTGCCCCCTGAATTTATTGCCTTTGTGCAGTCCATTACCGCCAAACGCGCAAAAACGGTGATTGACCACCTCAATGCACAATCCTTTGAGGAAGATGATGTCTGACATCGCCCGCCGCGTGTCGGCCAATTCCTACAAGCAATTCGACTCGTGGGATGGCTACCGCGCAGTACAACTGCACTACAGCCACCTGTTGCGCCACTATCCTGTGCGCTATGTCACCACGCACGTTCCCACCCGCTATGGAGACACTCACCTCACCATTAGCGGGGCGCACAACGCCCCGCCGTTGATCGTGCTGCACGGGCTTGGCCTGCACAGTTTGATCTGGTGGCCGAATGTGGCCGCCTTAAGCCGTCATTTTCAGGTGATTTTGGTGGATGTCATCGGGGACGCAGGCCGTAGCGCGCCTACCCGCCCCTCCATGCTGGATGCCTCTTATGCCTTGTGGTTGCAAGACGTGTTAGACGAGCTTGCCCTAGAGCGCGTACAGGTGGCGGCGCAGTCTTTGGGGGGATGGGTGGCGTTGCTCACGGCATTGCACCTGCCGCAACGGATCGGCGGCCTGTTCTTGATTGCGCCGGCAGGGTTGACCACGCTCAACACATCATTGATGGGGCAGGCCGCCTTTGGGACGCTGTTCCACTTTGGCAACCCGCGCTTCACCGTCGCCGGGCTGATGGCGCGCTTGGCAGGCGACGATGCACAGATGGCTGAACTGATTCGGCTGTGTGTCACCCACCATAAGCCTAAACCCGTGCCGCCGACGCCGATCTTGACCGACGATGAACTTGCCCAGATTCACACGCCAACGAGTATAATCATCGGCACAGATGACCAGATGTTTGCCGCCGACGCGCTGTTCCACCGTACGCGATTGTTGGGCGGCTTTGCCGGTGCAGAGGTGATCCCGCACGCTGGGCATGGAATCAACGTCACCCATGCCGAGTTTGTCAGCCAGCGGATTGCCGATTTTTTCAGATAGGACAAGATGATATGTTAGCATTACGCAACCGTTGGCTAGAGGCGCGCGGCTTACCGCATCCCCCCCGTTATTACCGCTCACAAGCGGGCTACCGCGCCGTTCAAAACCATTACGACGAACTGCTGGCTCAATACCCCGCCCCCTACGAAATTCAGCGCGTCCCCACCCGTTACGGCGTCACGCAGGTGATTGTCAGCGGCGCACACAACGCCCCGCCGTTGATCCTGTTACACGGGTTGGGCGTCCATGCGTTGATCTGGTTGCCCAATATTGCGGAACTGAGCCGTCACTTCCGTGTGTATGCTGTAGATATTATTGGCGACGCAGGGCGCAGCGCAGACACGCGCCCCTCTACACTGGATGACAGTTACGCCCGCTGGATGTGTGACCTGTTAGACGGATTAGGGCTAGAGTCTAGCTATTTCTTGACGCAATCGTTGGGTGGCTGGATTGCACTATTGACCGCACGCTATGCGCCTCAACGGGTAAAGAAGCTGTTTCTGTTGTATCCGGGGGGGATCGTCACACTTAAGACTTCATTTTTCTTGCAAGCCTTTTTTAGCCGTTTCTTTTGGTTTTGGCATCCGCACTTTCAAGAGTGGAACATGCTGGCGCGGTTTATTTGGCCGCACCATCCCCAAATCAATGAGTTGATTCGGCGCATCTTCAAGCACTATTACAGTAAGCCTGTGCCGCCGCTGCCGATTTTGTCCCCCCGTGACCTGCAACAGATTAACGCACCCGTTGCCATCCTCATAGGCGACCACGACGAGATGTTCGACCCGCAATATAGCCTAGTGCGCGCTCAACTCATGCCGGGCTTCGCCTATGGGCAAATCGTCCCCAACGCCGGGCATGGGATGAGCGTCAGCCACACCGATCTGGTACATGAGCAGGTGATACAGTTTCTGCTTGGTGATTCCTAAAACGGCTCAAAAACACCGATCGGCGATGGCCTGTGTGCCGCGACGTTAGCGGGGATCGGCCTATACGGCGGGCGAATAGGGTATAGGGGCATGAGTTATCATGCCCTGCCGTGCCATTAACGTGTTTAGGGGGATTAATCCCCGCTCGGTGGGTTGCCGCGCAAGGGGCGGATGGTGTCCATGTCTAGCATGTTGTTGGTCAAGCGCGTCATCAAGGCGGTCAGTTCCATTGGGATCACGAACTTGGTGGAATTGCTGCGCCCTACGACCTGTAACGTCTCAAAATACTGGAGCATCATCGTTTTGTCGTCTACGTTCTTGGCCTGCTCATGGATGGC
>JBMOFU010000317.1:0-4551 GCA_049318725.1 Phototrophicaceae bacterium
CGGCTATCTGACGGCAGAATAGCCGTCCCGTGAGGGGCGCTCGTGCGCCCCTCTACCTATCCCCTGCTATAACGCAATCAGGTATCCCCCCAACTGCACCGCAATTTGCTCTACATCTAGCGTTCCCTTCGCTACCTCTAGGATAAACGCCTGTTGCGTGGCGGCGTTCCATGTCAGCGCCAGCCCATTTTGAGCAAGGAACAACGTCACCGCCACCAGCGCGGTGCGCTTGTTGCCGTCTGCAAACAGGTGATGATAGGCCAACGAGTGCAGCAACGCCGCCGCTTTTTCTAGGGGGGTGCGGAACTGTTCTTCGCCAAAGACGATAATCTGCGGGCGGCGCATGGCCGAATCGAGCAGATGCACGTCACGGACGAAGGTATGCCCATGAGTCACGGACAAGTTGATGTGATACAGGTCAGCAGTGGTTAGGTAATGAATGTTGCCGTTAGCGTGTTGCGAGTTCATGAAGCAGCCACCGTTGGGTTTCAAGAATGTGTTGGATGATTTGCATGTCGCGTTCAGAATCTGCGTCTGGGGTTGGCGGGCAGGGCGTTAGGGGGAGCCAGTCCACAAGCACACTGTAGGCTTGTAAGCCTTCGGCCACCGTCACGATTCGTTCTAACGCGGTGGGGGCATCCCACTGAACCTGTTGGCCGTTGGTTTCTAGCATGAACAGCATCGCAACGGTGGCGGTGCGTTTGTTGCCGTCCTTGAAGGGATGGTTGCGGGCAATGGAGTGGAACAACACGGCGGCTTTTTCGCGCAGCGTCGGGTAGGCATCTGCCCCGAACGCGCTTTGTGCCGGGCGTGCGGCGGCGGCCTCTAGCCCTTCCATCTCGCGGATTTTCTGTTCCCCGCGCAGAATCTTTTCATCGTTGAGCAAGCGCCCATTGATGTACACCAGTTCAGAGATCGTCACGTAGCGCGTTGTCGTCAAAATTTCCATCAAGTTAGCTCTCATTGCTGACAGTGAGTTCAGGCGGGAAGATGTCTGTTAGTTGGAGTGTGAAACCGGGAAGTAAGTCGCCGCCATCAAAGCTATCCTGTATCCCCAATATACGCGGCGGTTGGCCGGGGGTATGGACTTCAATCTGGCGCTCTGTGGTTTCTACCACAAGGACGACTACTCCAGCGGCCAAGTAATGGCTGATCTTCAAAACCAGTGTGCGCCACTCTTGCGCGTTATCGCTGTCAGAAATCACCTCAACGGCTAAATCTGGCGCTATGGGGTTATAGCCCCGCTTGACGGGCATGGCTTGGCGGGCATAGCGGACAAATGCCATATCTGGCGCGTAACGGTCGTCACCGATCATAAATCCCCCCTCTGATGCCGTTACATAGCCAATTGGGTTTTGCAGTAAGTACATCCCGAAAAAAAGAATGAACCGTCCAGCAATGTAGGCCGAAAAAGGATTAGAGGGCATTTTCTGGATTATTTCTCCTGCGACGAACTCCAACAGTAAGGCTTGGTTTTCGGGTAATTGGGCATAGTGGTCAAACTCAGCAGCATTACTACGGCTAGGGGAAAGGGCAATCACCATTTTCAAAGTCTCCTGAGGCTCAGTTGCCTTTATCTTACCAGAATTGACCATTTCAGCCGCCCTATCACTTGCTTTTCGTGTGCTAACAATCATGCTATAGTAGTTTGGGGAACCTGATATAAGGGGAAGGATTATGCGTGAAGTTTCATCACAAATACGGCAAGAAATTCAAGAGATTGTGGCTGGCACCTTACCAGACAGGCAAACACGCCTAGCCTTCCGCGCTGCAGCGTTTTCATCCGAGCCAAACCTTGCCTATGAAATTGTGATTGACGGTAGCCCGCGTGAATTTGCCATTCATGTCGTGGATAAAGCCATTGGTTATGGGCAGATGCAAAACCGCGAGTTGGCAATCGTGGCGGTGTTGGTGGGGGTAGTGCAAATCACCGGCGAAGATCATATCAAAACGCGCGCCTTTGCCATCATCCGCCAAATAGACCCGTCTAAGGGCAAAGTCACGCTAGAAGAACTGATTGGCCTGATTATTGCTGCTGTCGTGCGGACGGAACTCAATCGTTTGAGCGCGGCCATTTACCTGCACAAACAGGGTAAATTGGCGGAAGCGCTTGAGCAATATACACTTGTAATTAATAATGATCTTCTGCAAGAGCCGGGCATATATGCCTTGCGCGCCGAGCTATTCATGACCATTGGCGCTTATCAAGAGGCTGCCGCCGATTTCACCAAAGCCATTCAAAGGCGGTTTGAGGGGGGCGCGACGATCTACCTAGAGCGCGGCAAGGCCTACCGCCACATGAATAGCCCCCATGCTGCGCTCAAAGACTTTAATGAGGCCATTCGGCGCGAGCCAAAATCCGCGCTGGCGTATCACTGCCGCGCAATGGCCTACCGCTCGCTCAAGGATTACCGGCGCGCACTAGAAGATCACAACGAGGCGATTACCCTACAGCCACATGCAGTGGACTTCTACTATCAACGTGGGCGCACCCACAAGCGCGCCAAGCAATTTGACCTCGCCCTTGCAGATTACAAAAAAGCCCTCAAGATTCAGCCCAACCACATTGACGTACACATCAGCCGTGGGACGTTGTACTTTGAGCATCAACGCGATGAGGAAGCCCTCCGCGACTACGATATTGCCATCGCCCATGCGCCCGCGCTCAACGATAGTATCTTTGTGGCGCACAAAAATCGCGGGATGATTCATTATTATCGAGGCTACTACCAACGCGCCATTGATGACTTTGATGTGGCCTTACGCATCAAGCCGCGTGACGACGATACGCGCCTCTGCCGCGCCAGCGCGTTGCGGCGGCTTCACCGCTAGGCTTGCAAATGCACCGCGCCACCACTATAGTTGACAAGATCGCTTGGCTTAGATGTAAAAAAGGCAGGGCGTATGAACCGTAATTTGCTCGGCCTGTTGATTGGCTTTGGGGTTGGGGTGTTGGTGGCGGCGGTCTTGGTGGCCTTGTTTGTGCCGGTAACGGGTAAATCCCTGCGGGTACGCCTGTGGGAAAACTATCAAGCCGCACGGGTAAGCGCTCAACAAGCCGCTGAAAAGCGCCGCGCCGAACTTGAAGCCGAACTCACACACATGCGACAGGCACAACCCAGCTAAACGCACGCGGCATCTTGCCTAAAAAGGATGCCGCACGGCGTTGGGGAACCCCCTACAAGTTTCATCCCCCACAACTCAGAATTTAACCTTGCGTAAGGACTTGCCATTGGGCTATATTTACGCTTATGGTCATGATAAAAACCCCGCCGACGGTTGAATGGACTTTATGAGCAGCGAGAGTTTCAAACAGCAAGAATATCTAGCCGAAGCCTATCGGATTGCCCACTACCAAAATGGCGATCCGTTTGTGTCTACCTCCCACTTGGCACAACATATGCACGTAAGCGCCCCCGCCGTCACGCGCATGGTGCAGCGCTTAAAAGAGGCCGGCTACGTGGAGCATGAGCCGTACCGCGGGATTAAGCTCACGTTGGCGGGCGAACAAGAAGCGCTGCAAAATATTCGGCGTCACCGCATTGTCGAGCGCTTTTTAGTAGATTTAATGGGGTTTGGCTGGCATGAAGTCCATGAAGCAGCGGATAGTATGTCTGCTGCGACCAGCGATAAAGTTGTGGCGCGCATGGCCGCCATGCTCAACTTCCCTCAGCGTTGCCCGCACGGGGAACCGATCCCGAACGCGGCGGGCAAAATGCCAGAGGTGAAAGATTCCCCGCTGAACATGCGTCACGTCGGTGACCCGCTGGTGATTAGCCGCGTCAATACCCATGATGCGTCGTTGTTGCAGTATTTGGCGGCAATGGGCATCAAGCCGGGGGTCGGGCTAGACTTGATGGAAGTTGCCCCGTTTAACGGCCCCTTGCGCGTGCGGATCAACGCACAAGAGCAATTTCTGGGTCATGAAGTGGGTGCGGTGTTGCGGGTGTGCGCCCCAGAACACTTCGCGCTGGCCTAACGGGTTGGCAGTCTCTCACCCGTCTTTTATCCCACATTAGCAACGTTCTTTTGTTGGCCGTGTTAAATAGAGTAAAGTATATTTTACTCTAGCGTTAGAGGATTTAACGACATGATTACGCTGACGTGGGGACGTGAAGACAAGTCCGTATTGCTCTACAATTTTGAAGCCCGCTGGACGATTGACGACCTCATCGAAGCGCTTGATGCAGGGGTGAAGGTGGTGGGCAAGTACACCCACCGCATTGATGTGATGGTTGACCTCACGCATTCCGGCTGGCCTGACCTGCTTGGGGTGGATGTGACCAGCGCGTTTTCTCGTGCGATGCGCCGTGGCGAAGCCTACATTGACGAAACCAACAAAGAGCCGGGCGCGGTGGTGGTGATTTCTCAGAACCCCATCATTCGGGGGACGCTTTCTACCTTGATGGGGTTATACCAGCGTATGGGCAACAAAATCTTGCTGGCAGAGGGCTGCGCCGACGCCGATGTTCAACTAGATCAATTGCGTGCGCGTGAAGCCGCCGTTGCCCAAAAGTAGGGGCATAGTAAGGGCATGATGCATCATGCCCC
>JBMOFU010000318.1:0-4502 GCA_049318725.1 Phototrophicaceae bacterium
CGCAGCGACTATCCCAACCAAGTCAACAACGTGTTGGGATTTCCGTTTTTGTTTCGCGGTGCGCTGGATGTCTACGCCCGCCAAATCAACGAGCCGATGAAGATGGCAGCCAGCCGTGCGTTGGCCGAACTTGCCCATCAAGACGTACCGGATAGCGTGCTGAATGCCTATGGCTTGACAGCGCTCAAGTTTGGGCGCGATTATTTGATCCCCAAGCCGTTTGATCCGCGCGTGCTGTTGTATGTCGCGCCAGCGGTGGCGCAAGCGGCGATGGAAAGCGGCGTCGCCCGCAAACAGATTGACCTAGCCGCCTACCGCGATGAACTGCTCACGCGGCAGGGCTTCGGCGTACAAGTCCGCAACAGCCTGATTAGCCGTGCCAAGCGCGGCGACAAACAGCGGATCGTGTTCGGGGAAGGCGAAGAAAGCAAGATCATCCGTGCGGCGGCCATCATCCAAGATGAAGGCATCGGTGAGCCGATTTTGTTGGGCAACGCGGCGGTGATTGCCGCCAACATCGAGGAACTAGGGCTGAACTTCCAGCCGACTGTGGTAGACCCGTCCACCGACCCCAAGCGCGACCAATACCATGCCGCGCTGCATACCCTGCGCGGGCGCAAAGGTGTCACCCGTGCCGTAGCGACCAGTATGCTCCGTAGCCGCAGCTACTACGGCCCGATGATGGTACAACAGGGCGACGCCGAAGCCTTTATCAGCGGGCTGACGGCAGAATACCCGCAGGTGATCCGCCCGGCCTTGCAGATCGTCGGTACGCGGGCGGGCGTCAAACACGCCAGCGGCGTCTACATTGTGATTATCAAGCAGCGCGTGTACTTCTTCACCGATGCCACCGTGAACATTGATCCCGACGCCGAAACGCTGTCAGAAATCGCCATCCTGACCGCAGACTTTGCACGCGGGCTAGGGATTGATCCGCAAGTGGCGATGCTGTCGTTTTCCAACTTTGGCAGCGCGCCGCACCCCTTCAGCAATAAGGTCAAAGATGCGGTAGGGCTGGTGAAGGCGCGGCGGCCAGACATCCCGATTGACGGCGAAATGCAGGCCGATACAGCAGTAGTGGCAACGATCATCGAACAGCGCTACCCCATCAGCCAAGTGAAAGACGCCAATGTGTTGGTCTTCCCAGATTTAGGCAGCGCGAACGTGGCCTATAAGCTCTTGGCACGCTTGGGCGACGCCGAAACCATCGGGCCGATTCTGCTTGGCACGGGCGCGCCGATCCATGTGTTACAGGCCGGCGATGATGTCGAAGCGATTGTTTCGATTGCGGCGGTGGCGGTCACCGACGCGCAAAGGCGGAAGCGATAAAAGCAGTAAAAGCAGTAAAAGCAGTGATGAGTGATGAGTAGGGGGGAACCGATGTGTTCCCCCACAATAAGGCAACCCCTATCCCCAACCCTTTCCCCCGTCGGGAGAAAGGGAGCAGGGCAAGTCCCTCTCCAGTAGGGGGAGGGATTTAGGGAGGGGTGTCCTATGCACGCATCCCGCCGATAGGGGCGGCACATAGGCCGCCCCCTACGCCGATACACTTGTATTTTTAACCCACTCAGGAAATTGACGAATGCACATCACCATCACCCGCAGAATCCCGCAGCTTGCCCAGACGCTATTTGAACAGCACGGCCATACCGTCTATACATGGGGGGGGAACGGCGCGATGCCGCGTGCCGAATTGCTCCAAGAAGTCGCAGAAGCGGACGGGCTATTGAGCCTGCTCACCGACAAAGTAGACGCGGAACTGTTGGCCGCCGCGCCCAAGCTCAAAGTGGTGAGTAACTTTGCCGTCGGCTACGATAACCTAGACGTTGCCGCGCTGACCGCCCACAAAATCCCCGCAGGCAACACGCCCGACGTATTGACCGAAACCACCGCAGACACCGCCTTCATGCTCTTGATGGCCGCCGCCCGTAAGCTCGTCCCCGCCCAAGCGGATGTTAAGGCGGGCAAGTGGCACACTTGGGAGCCGCTCGGCTGGATCGGCCAAGAGATTCACGGCGCAACGCTTGGGATTATTGGGTTTGGGCGCATCGGGCAGGCGATTGCCCGACGCGGTACGGGTTTTGGCATGAAGTTGGTGTATTATAATCGCAGTCGTCGTCCAGACGCCGAAGCGGAACTGAAAGCACAACCGCGTGAATTTGATGCGCTGCTGCAAGAAAGCGATTTTGTCGTGCTGTGTACGGCGTTGACTGCCGAAACCCATCACCTGATTGGCGAGCGCGAACTGGCGATGATGAAGCCTAGTGCGGTGGTCGTCAACATTGGGCGCGGCGGGTTGATTGACCCTTCAGCGCTGTATGTGGCGTTGCGCGCCAACATGATCGCGGCGGCGGGGCTGGATGTGACCGAGCCGGAGCCGTTGCCCGCCGATCACCCGCTATTGACGCTGGACAATTGTTTGGTCGTGCCGCACATCGGCAGCGCGACTTACCGCACCCGCGAACAGATTGCACGCTTGGCCGCTGAAAATATTCTGGCGGGCTTGCGCGGCGAACGGCTCCCCCACTGTATTAACCCGGAGGTTTACGCATAACGGCTATGCTTGGAAGTATAGGTACAGAAATCCTCATCATTTTTGGCCTGATTTTAGCCAACGGATTCTTCGCGGCGGCTGAAATCGCGCTGGTTTCGGCACGCCACAGCCGCCTAGAAATGCTCGCCAAAGAGGGCAGCTTAGGCGCACGGCAGGCGCTTCAACTCACTGAACATTCAGACCGCTTGCTGGCGACGATCCAAGTGGGGATTACGCTCATCGGCACCTTTTCGGCGGCGTTCGGCGGCGCGCAGATTAGCGGGGAACTGGCGGGTTGGTTGGCGCAATTCCCCGTGTTAGCGCCCTATGCCGAAACCATCGCCCTGTTGATTGTCGTGGCGCTGTTGACTTACTTCTCGCTGGTACTGGGTGAACTGGTTCCTAAGCGGCTGGCCTTGCGCCAAGCAGAGCCGTTTGCGGTGTTTGCTGCCCCCGTCGTTGGCCTGCTCCAGATTGTCGCCCGCCCGTTGGTGAGCCTGCTCACGTTTTCGGTGAACAGCGTCGTCGGGGTGTTGCGGATGACTTCTGCGCCGGACGACAGCATCACCAGCGATGATATTGTCTACATGGTGCGCGAAGGCGCGGTGAGCGGTTCGGTAGAGAGCGAAGAAGCGCAACTGATCCACCGTGTATTTGCCTTCACAGACCGCCCGGTCACGGCGATGATGACGCCGCGCACGCAGATGGCCGCGCTAGATATTAACGATCCGCTGCAAGACATGCTCAACCTGTACATCACCAGCGGCTATTCGCGCTTGCCGGTCTATGCCGACAACATAGACCAAATTCAGGGGATTCTGTACATCAAGGACTTGCTGCCGCTGTTTGCGCGTGGGGAACAGGTGGGGGACATCAAGCCGCTGTTGCGTCCGGCGCAATATGTGGTAGAAAGCGCCCACGCCGACGATGTGTTGGCCTTGTTCCGTCAAGAGGGCGCGCACATGGCGATTGTGATTGACCAGTACGGCCAAGTGAACGGGCTGGTGACGCTAGAAGACCTGCTGGAAGAACTGGTGGGGGACATCCGCGACGAGTACGACCAAGCGGAAATCCGCCCCTACGTGCAGCGCGAAGACGGCAGTTGGCTGGTAGACGCGCTCCAGCCGTTTGATAAGGTGAGCGCCGTCGTTGGGCTGGATTTGCCGCACACGGAAGAAATCACCACCCTTGCCGGCCTCATCATTGAGCGCTTAGGGCGCTTGCCCCAAGAGGCGGACAGCGTGAAAATTGGCGACTTCATCCTAGAGGTGGTAGACATGGACGGGCGGCGGATTGATAAGGTTCTCATCCGCCGCGCCGATGGCGGGCAATCCCCCGCCGCCGCCCCCTAGCGTAGGGCGATTGTATCAAATGCGGCGTTGACGGGTATTTGTAGGGGCATGAACTATCATGCCCCTACACGCCATACGATGTTCGTAGGGACGCCACCTGTGGCGTCCGTTGGGGGTGGGGCGACACATAGGTCGCCCCCTACGAAACGTTTTCACGTAGGGAGGAACCTGTGTGTTCCTCCGTTGTGTAGGGGCGTCCGTGTTTTACGCCCCCCCTAGCGGCGGCAACGCGCCGATGATCGTTTGCGTCTGGAGGCTGACGGCGACCACCCGCCCGACCAAATCGGTGATGTAGCGCTCGTCGGCGCTGTACTGGTTCGGATCGGACGTGATGCCGCTGCGCGTGTCGGTTTTGGTCTGATACTGGTCAATCACCCATTCGACGGCGCTGCGGTTGCCCAACACGTAAGCGAACGCCTCTGGCGGGATGCCCGTCAGCGTCAGCGATTCGTTGACCTGTAACGCCGTTTTATCCTTTGCCAGCCGCATTTTTTCCACCCGATACGTGATCGGTTTGCCCTGCGCCCACGTTTCTTGTAACGGATGCGGCGCGACGGTTTCATAGTTCAGGTGCAGGTCGGCAAGGGCGCGCCCCGCGTCGGCAAATTGACGGAAAA
>JBMOFU010000319.1:0-4484 GCA_049318725.1 Phototrophicaceae bacterium
CCAAGAAGGTGCTGTTGCGGATTATGGCCGTCCCCAGCGCGTTGTAAAGCGCCCCGCCGTAAGACCCCGACATGTTGTTCTGGAACAAGCTGCCGTTTACCGTGAGGAGATCTGCATTATAGACCGCCCCGCCACTCAAGCCCGGTGCATTGGCGTTTGCCAACGTCAAGCTGGTGAGCGTGACATCGCCGTTGGCGATATTTAACAGGCGGTAGTTACCGTCACCATCCAGCGTGCCGTTTTGGATGGTCAGCCTAGCAGTCGTGGCGTTGTTGATGGTTGTTACCGTTCCGTCATAGGTCACGGTGCCGAAGATGGTGATGGTCATGGCGTTGCCGTTGCCGCAGACCGTATTATAGTTGTTGAGGGCGCTCAAGAACTCAGGGAAGCCCGTCACGGTCACATCGCTACAGGTGGGTGACAAGGTATTGCTTTCAAATGCGCCAAGATCACAGGGGGAGTAGGTCGTGGTGCGGTTTGTGCCAAGCACGTCGGTAGCGGCACAGGTGGCAGCATCCCCCGCGTTGATGGCCGGACTCACCACTTGCAATGGATAGTAGTAGTTGGGTGAGCCAGTGAACGTACCCAAATACGGCTCGGCGGCGATGATCTGTGTTCCTAGAGTGCCGCAACGGTTCGACACCGCTGGATTGCTCTCGATGAGGTTGCTCGTCCCCGCGCTAAGGGTAATCGTGCCGCCATTGGTATAGCAGTTCTCCCCACCAGCGGAGTCCGCCATGATGTTGTTATACAAGAACAGGGTACCGTTGTTATACAGGTCTGCGCCAGCGATTACGACACTATTTTGGGCAAAGGTATTGTTCCGCAGGGTAAGGGTTGCCCCGCCTTGATTGTAAACCGCCCCACCGTTACCGGGGGTTGAATTTCCCTTGAACGTGCTGTTGGTCACGCTCAACGTTCCGTTATTGCGAATGGCACCGCCGAAATTTGAGGTTGCCTGATTGCCGCTAAAGGTGCTGGCGGTGATGGTCGCTGTGCCTGTTGGAGCATTGTAAACCGCCCCGCCGTCGTTGCTGACGGTGTTTGTGAAGAACCGGCTATTGTTTACCGTCAGGCTGTCGCTATTGGAGATTGCCGCCCCACCCACGATGCTGACCACGTTGCCATTTTGCAACGTCATCCCGCTAAGGGTCACATTGCCGTTGGTGATCTCTAGCAGGCGGTAGCCGCTGGCGCCGTCTAACGTGCCGCCCGTGATCGTCAGTGTGGCCGTAGTCACGTTGTTGATAGCTGCCACTGCGCCGCCATAGGTAATTGATCCGTTTACGGTGATGGTCATGGCATTGCCGTTGCCGCAGGCTGTGTTATAGATGTTGATGGCCGATGACAGTTGTGCAAAGCTGGATACCGACACGTTAGTACAGGTGGGGGCAGAGGCTTCTATTGCGCCAAGATCACACTTGGGGCCGGTGGGTCGGCCTGTTCCCTGAATATCCGTTGCCGGGCAGACGGCGTTTTCACCCGCATTGATGGCGGGACTTAAAATATTGAGTGGGAAGTAAGCCGGTGAACCCGTTAACGTGCCTAAGTCTGGGTCGGCGCTGATGTAGTTCGTGCCTGCTACGCCGCAGGCATTCGCCCCACCTGCATCGGTTTCAATGAGGTTGGATGTACCAGCGCTGAAGGTGATGGTGGACGCATTCTTGTAACAATCAATCCCGCTGGTGCTATTGGCAAGGATGTTGTTTTGCAGCGTCGTTGTGGCACCAAGCCCTGTGTAAACCGCCCCCCCTTGATTCCCCGTATCAGTGTTGGCAGAGAAGGTGTTGTTAGTCAAGGTCGCAGTAGCCGTAAAGCGATTATGGATAGCGCCACCGCCAAAGGCAGCCTGATTGTTAGAAAACGTGCTATTGCTCACTTGAAGGCTGAATTGTGAATAAATCGCCCCACCGCTTCCAGCTATACCGCCAGTAAAGGTGCTATTGCTCACGATCAGTTGGTTGTGGTTGCTAATCGCCCCACCCCCAGCACTGACGGTGTTGTTGGTAAAGGTGCTACCCGTGACCGTCGCTATGCCGCTATTGTAGATGGCGCCGCCGTTGCCGTTGGAGCGATTGCCAGTGAACCGTGAATTGATGATCGTGAGCGTTCCAGCATTGTTGATCCCACCGGAGTACGCCCCAGTGCTATCGCCGTCGAGCAAGTCCATATTGTTTAGGGTAACGTTGCCGTTGGTGATAGTTAACAGCAGGTAGGTATCTACCCCATTCAGCGTGCCGTCTTGGATCGTCAACGTGGCATTAGTTGCATTACTAATGGTGGGGAGTGTCCCCGTGTAGGTTATTGTGTCAGTGACCGGGACGCTCACCGTCACAGTCTTGGTATCACCAGCGATGCAGTTGGTGTTATAGTCCGTAATCGCCGCAGAGAGTTGGGCAAAGCTGGTCACGGTGACATCGGTACAGGTAGCAACCACCAGCGATTCAAACGCGCCAAGATCACACGGGGCGTAGGTCGTGGTGCGGTCTGTGCCTATCGTATCTATGGTGTTACAGGTGGCAACATCCCCCACGTTGATGGCCGGGCTGCTCACGTTCAGCGGGTAGTAGCCGGGGCTTCCTGTCAGTGTGCCAAGATCGGGGTCAGCAGCAATGTAATTGGTAACGGCTACGCCGCAGTTGTTGGGGGCGACGGCATTCGTTTCAATGAGGTTGGATGCACCCGCGCTGAAGTTGACTATTGCCCCGGTAATGTTGTTGCGATAACAGTCTGCCCCGCTATCGCTGTTGGCAAAGATGTTGTTATATAGGTTGACTGTGCCGCTGTCGGCCAGCACCGCCCCATTATTAGAGCCATTGGCAGTAAAGGTGCTGTTGCGGATGGTCAACGTGCTGCCGCCTAAGTTATGCCATACTGCGCCGCCCGATGTACCCCCGCCCCCGTTGCCCTTGAAGGTCGAATTTTCGATAGCGCTATTGGTACTCAGGTTGTAGATGGCACCCCCTAGCGCGGTAGATGTGCCGTTGTCGAGGAAGGTCGCACGGTAGATGCCTATGCCGTTCCCGCTGTTTTGAATCGCCCCACCATATACAGTGGCACTATTATTTTGAAATAGGGTGCTGACGGTGCTGAATGATCCAGAATTGACAATGGCGCCACCGCCTGTGGTGGCAGTGTTATTACTCAAAACTGAACTATTTAGGGTTAGGATGCCACTATTGCTGATTGCGCCGCCATTGATTGCCAAGTTGTTGTTTAAGGTGGAACCGATAATCGTGAGTGTGTCGCTATTGGCAATCGCCCCGCCGTTGCCAGCGGGGAACCTGCCATTTTGCAGGGCCATGTTGTTGAGCGTGACATTGCCGTCGGTGATGTCTAACAGGCGGTAGAGGCTGGCGCCGTCAAGCGTGCCGCCCGTGATCGTCAGCGTGGCATTAGTCGCGTTGTTGATGGCTGTTACTGTACCATTATAAGTGATTGTGCCAGACACCGTGATGGTATAAGCATCCGCGTTAGAATCACAGGTGTTGTAGTTGCCAATGGCGGTATTCAATTGTGACAAGGTGGTCACGGTGGCGCTGGTGCCGCCCGTACAAATGGCATAAGTGGTCAGGCTAGGGCGCGCCAATAGCGTCACTGTCAAGGCAAAGATCAACACAGGCAAGAGGCGTTTGAAGATCGGGTGCATAGTAGGTTCACTCATGGGGCTAGCGCAGCGGCGCACGAATTAGGGTGATTCAAATAATGGCGTCATAAATCAAAATATTGCCCACGCGCATAACTTTAGCATGATTTTTGATTCTATGCGATTGCCCTGTGTCTGCTGTTGAATTGCGGTAAAATCTTTTTATAGTTTATATAGATGAGCTATGAAAAGTGACGATAGGCGAATAAGGGATGAGGCAACATGACACGTCAAGCTCACTGGACGGATTGGGTAGCGTTAGTTACCGCAGGTGCAATTTTTGTGCTGTCCTTTGTGCCAGCGTTTATGGGTAATTTAGGGGAAGGCTTCTCCGTCTATCAAATCGCAACTACACTTTCTGGGAACTTTTTAGGTCGGGCGGTTGTTCAAAGCAGCATCCTACTTTGGATCTTTCCGGTTGGCGGGTTCATTGCCTTTTTTGCCAGCCTTGCGGCAGTTGGCTTTGCCGAGGCGCGGTCTGTGGTGCGCTGGTTGAACTGCGGAATCGGGGCAGTGATGTTAGTGGCCCTTGCTGGATTTTTTATAGAAACTGTTAATGTTGTTACTCAGTTCGCTGGATCACGCTCAACCGATACAGGCGATATCACCCCTTTTGTGGCACTGTTCACGTTCAACTTCGCTTTTTGGCTGATTTTCTTGGGCGCGTTTTACCTGTTCGTGCAAGTGTTTATCTCACGCGGTGCCTTCAACAACTCGGCTTTGCCAACCTTGCCGCCCCGTCCGGCGTTTGCGCCGCAGGGCTTTGGGAGCCAACCGTCTGGATGGGGAACGACGGCTCAATCGGTAGACCGATCGCCGCAAAGCAGCGCGAACGCCC
>JBMOFU010000320.1:0-4468 GCA_049318725.1 Phototrophicaceae bacterium
AAGCAGTAAATACAGTAATGAGTACTTCAGTGATGAGTAAATATAGTGGAAAAGCCCTTACTCGTCACTGCTTTTCCTGCCCTTACTCGTCACTTTTTGTCATCAAGTCTTGATCTGTGGGCTACGGAGAACTCATCCGTTGGCGGTAAAATAGTCTACATCATGCCTGACCTGAAATAAAGGACTGTACGTTAATGTCTGCTCCGCAACCGGATTATTTTGGCAAGACCCGTTCACGCGCTGACCAGCAAGCCGCCCGCAAAGCCCGTGAAGCTGAACAACAACTCAACAACCGCCGCTTAGGGATGTTGATCTTTCAGGGCAGTTGGATGCTGGTGTTTTTGCTGCTGGTGTTCGTCAACTGGCAGTTACGCTCTAAATACACTACATGGCCGCCAGCGGGCGTGCAACCGATGGGCGTGTGGCTGGCAAGCGCTGCGACGCTTGGCCTGTTCGCCAGTGTGATCTTTGCGCGGCGCGGACTCCAGCGCGCTAAGGCCGACGACCTGCACGGCTTGCTGAACAATTGGCGCTGGACGTTGCTGCTCGGCGGCCTATTTGTGGCGGTAATGGTTGCAGAGTGGTTCATTGCAGACCGTATTGACCCCCTAGACACCCAATATCAAGCGCTGTTCCGCATGATGACAGGCTTTCACTTGGTTCACGCGCTGGCAATCGGCGTATATATCTGGCAGGTGTTCCGCACCGCACAATTCGCCCAACAAGGCGCGCCAGTAGAGCGCTACGGCAGCGCCAATGTGTGGGCGGTAGAAAGTGCCGTCAACCTGTGGGATTTTGTGTTCGCCGCGTGGTTGTTGTTCTATATTGTGCTGTATTGGTGGCGCACCTATTGATAGAGCGTTACGGTTGCGCCCACCGCTAACGTCCCTGTGCTGCGGTGGATGACGTTTTGGCCGAACATCACGCCGCCATTTGCCCCACGCCGAAAAGTTGCCAACGTGCCAAGCGGCTCTTTGGCGTTGGGGATTTCGCCGCTGGTGGGGTCTACGGTGGTGATGGCGCAACGGGCGCACGGCTTAACGCCGTTGAACCGAATGCCGTTGATGTCAAAGTCCGCCATTTCATCTTCGATAAACGGGGTAAGCCCCTTAACGACCACGTTCGGGCGGAAGTTCTGCATCGCCACAGCACTGCTGCCGTGCGCCAGTAGGCGGCTGTTGAGGTCATCCAGCGATTCTTCGCTAATCACCAGAATCGGGTAGCCGTCGGCAAAGCCCGTGTGGGCGTCTGCGCCTGTGTTGTATTTATTGCTCACTGGGCGTTGCACTTCCGGCGGCATTGCCCAAAAGCGCACATCTGCACCCAAAACGGTGCTGAACCATGTATCAGCGTCATGCCCGACGGCGGCAGCCAAAAATGTATCCTTCCAGACGGTGACAGGCAGACGCGGCATGTCTGGGGTGGCTGTTAGGGGGACGGTCAACGGCTCAATGTTCGGCGCGCTGATTTGCAGCCCATCACCCGCAAGGCTTGGCTGGATGAGCGCCATACGCGGGTATTCGCGTTGGGTGAGGAACTGGCCGCTGGCGTCGGTAATCAGCCAATGGCGGTCATAGGCAAGGCCGCGCTCACCAAGCGTAACCTGTGTGTGGGCAAGCCGCCCACACGATTTAATCGGGTAGGTGTACAATCCGCTAACGGTCAACATCAAGGCATCCCTTCTTATGAAGAACCAAATTTAACGCCAAAGCGCGGACGCCCCGGTGGGTCGTCTCTACCCTATGAATGGGGGTGTAGGGATGCGCCACTGGCGCGTCCGTTAGACCGGAAAACCCACCTTTACGGTTTGATTTCTTTCCCGTTTTCCATTAGGTAAAAAGCACTGTGTTCATCAAAACCATGCCACAAACTCGATTCGCCGTCAAGCAACGGCTAACGCCATTGATCCTCACCGTAACCTTGATCTTGGCCGCCTGTAGCGCCGCGACGCCTTCCCCAACCATGACCGCCACCCCACTACCGACAGCCCGCCCGCTGATGACGAGCATCCCCACTGCGGTAGGCGTTGCGCTTGCCACCTTAACCCCTTCCCCGACGATCGCCCCCACCCAAAACCCCACTAGTATCCCTACGCCGATCCCGACGCTAGGCTACAGCGCCGATTTTGTAATTGGGCAGTCCGCAGGCGGCAGAGCCATCAACGGCCAACGCTTTGGGCGCGGCGGGCGGGCGCTATTGTTGGTCGGCGGGATACACGGCGGTTGGGAGCGCAATACCGTTGCGCTGATGGATGAATTGAGCGCGCACTTTGCCAATACCCCCTCAGACATTTTGCCCGGCATTTCAATCTATTTGATTCGCAGCCTCAACCCAGATGGGCTGGCACGCGGCACCACGATTGATGGGCGCTTCAACGACAACCGCGTAGACCTCAACCGCAATTGGGGCTGTGGCTGGTCGCCAGAGGCGGTATGGCGTGAAGGCGCGGTAGACCCGGGCGCATCCCCCTTCAGCGAGCCAGAAACGCAAGCGCTGGCAACCTTCATCGAAGGGTTGCGGCCACAAGTGGCGCTCTTTTATCACAGTGCCGCGCAGGGGGTGTTTGCCGGCAACTGTGACCAGCGGCGCGGCGAATGGCGTAGCGGGCGAATGGCGTTGGTTTACGGCGCGGCGGCGGATTACGCCGCTGACCAACCGTTTAGCGCCTATCCCGTGACCGGAACCGCGCCAAGCTGGGCAGATGGCTTAGGCATTGCGGCGGCAGACGTTGAATTGGCCTCCAGCCGTAACTCAGAATTTGAACGCAACCTGCGGGCGATTATGGCTGTGCAAGCGTGGATGCTAGAATAACAACAGATTTACTTTTTTCACAAGGTTATTGGACACACTCGCACTTTTGCGCCATAATTTGTCTGAATCTTTTTCATATACAGGAATGGCACTTTTACGCATGGATCGGCAATTGGCTTTACGCAACTTAACCGACCTAGACGCCCGCCGTGACAAATATCCCCCGGTGGCGGTGGCCTTTGAGCAAAATTATGGGCGCTATACCTGGCGCAAGCGCGGCACTGCGCTGGATACCTTCATAGGGACGATTCTTAGCCAGAATACGACCGATAAAAATAGCGGGCGCGCTTATGAGCAATTGCGCGAGCGCTACGAAACATGGCAGGATGTACTGGACGCGCCGATGCCAGAACTGATTGACACCATCCGTATAGCGGGGTTGGGCAACCAAAAGGGGCCGCGCATCAAGGCCGCGCTGCAAAAAATAAAAGAGGAGCGCGGTGAATTTGACCTTGAGTGGATCGGGCAATTATCGGTAGACGACGCCCGCACATGGATGACCGCCATTGACGGGATTGGCCTCAAGACCGCCTCCATTGTGGTGAGTTTTGGCTTTAACGGGGCGGCCTTTGCGGTAGATACGCACGTCACCCGCGTCAGCGCACGGATTGGTTTTACCCCGCCCAACAGCACGCCGGATAAAACCATGTTTATTATGGAAGAAATCGTCCCGCCCCAAGACTACTACGCCTTTCACATCCAAGTGATTCAGCATGGCCGTACCCTGTGCCGCGCACGGAACCCGCTATGTGATAAATGCCCGATCCGTACCCATTGCGACTATGCACACGGCTTGGTAAAAGAGAAGGAATCGGCTTCATGACCCAAACAGATGCGCGCAAGGCCAACGTCCCCATTCAAGAGGTGGCGATGCTCCGCCAAAACTTGCGCCTGATTAATAACCAGATCAACACAGGGCGGCTTGATGCGGACTTCCTCAAGAAACAACTGACTCGGCTAGAAATATTGTTAGAGCAGGTCACCCTTGACCAAGAGCAACGGCGCTCGTCAGAACGTTTTTTCGCGCTGTCACGGGTTAGCCAAATGCTTGGAGACTCGCTAGACTTGCAAATCGTCTTGAATCAGGTGATGGACGCCACGATCCAGCTTACACAGGCCGAACGCGGGTTTTTGATGCTGCGCGACCTTGACGGCGGTATGGCGATCAAGGCCGCCCGCAACTTTGACCAGCAAACGCTGGACGGCAACGAGATGTATAGCCGCACGATTGCCAACCAAGTGCTAGACACCGGTCAAGCGCTCTTGACGACCAATGCCAGCCAAGACCCACGCTTTGCCACACAAGCCAGCATCATGGCACAATCGCTTCACAGGATCATGGCAGCGCCGTTACGCTCACACGGCACGGTGATCGGTGTGGCCTATGTAGATTCGCGCGTGATTACCAGCCTGTTTGAGCCAGAAGACCTTGCCGCCCTAGAAGCCTTCGCCGGGCAAGCGGCGGTTGCCATTGACAACGCACGCTTGTTCCAGCAAACCGACCAAGAATTGGCCGAAACGGTAGAAACCCTCACCGAACTGCGGCGGATTGACCGCCAACTAAACGAAACGCTAGACGCCGACCGCGCCATGCAAATCACCCTAGAGTGGACGACGCGCACAACCCGTGCCAGTTACGCCTATCTAGGGTTGCTAG
>JBMOFU010000321.1:0-4455 GCA_049318725.1 Phototrophicaceae bacterium
CCATCGGTGCTTGCCATGAGCATTTCGCTGCCGTCGCTGCTCACGCGCAGGCTTTTCACCCAGTTGGCGCGGTTGTCTAGGCGGTCAATTTGGCGTGGGGTGGGGATGACCGTTGGCGGCAACGTGGGCGATGGGGTAACGCCGGGCAATGTGGTTGCTGGCGGTTGGGTCGCAGGGGCGGCGGCTACCGCACGGCGCGGGGTGGGGGTTGGCTGTGTATTGTTGTTGTTAACGCTAAAGAAGATGCCTACGCCTATCAGCAGGACAATAGCAATCACGCCGATCAGCGTCACAATGCCTGTGGGGGAGTTCATCGGCATAGACATCATCGGGCGGGGGGTATTGGTGACGGTGTTCCCGAAGCGCGGCACGGCGCGCTGAGTCGTCCCGCCGCGACGAATGTTACTGCTGCTGTCGTCCAGCATAATCCCCACGTTGTTGATGATCTCGTCCATGTCTTCCGCAGTAGACGCTTTGAGGTCTTTGTGCTTGCGGAGTTGTTTTAGCAGCCGTACCGACTGGCTGCGGGTTTCTTCGTCGCGGTAAGCCTTGACTAACTCCCATGTGATATTCATGATTTCGGAGTGTACGGGCAGCGATTCGCGGTTGATCTTCTCTGAAATTTCGTCCACTGCCCGTAAGGGGGCGCTTGGGCCGGGGGGGAGTGGGTTGGGGAGCGGCGCGCCTTCGGGGACTTTTTCCAGCGCGTTCTTCAAAACGGCAACTTCGGCTTCATCGCCTTCAAGGTAGTTGACCAATTGAATGGTGGCGATGTCCCCAAGGATGTCTACCGGCTCTAGCACCAGCGGCATAATCAACTTGTTTAGCGCACGGGCGTAGTCGCGTTCCAGTTGGCAGGGGTAAGACGCCATCGAGCGCGGGGTGACCATGAACAGGAACAAGTCGCAGTTGCGGATTTGCGTCAAGATTTGATCCCACCATTCTTGGCCGCCCGTCAGTTCTTGGTCATACCAGACTAAATAACCCATCCCCTGCAACTGCTTGACGATGCCCGAAACACGGCTACGGTCTTTGCTGCTGTAGCTGATGAAGATTTGCCGTTCGTGGCGCGCCAAACGCTGAATGAACGAATCTGACAAGTTGGTGCTAGAAGTCGGGTCATCTAACAGTTGCAAGACTTTTTCTAGCTCTGCACCGACCAACCGCACCGAAGGGATGCGCTTGTCTGGGTCTTTTTCGATCATACGGTTAATCAGGTTGACCAGCGCGGCGGGCAAGTCTTTGCGATAGTCGGTGATGTCTGGGTGGGGCTGTTGAATGATGTTCAGCATGATGCTGCTGCTGGTTTCGCCATCAAACGGGTGCTTGCCCGTAAGCATTTCATAGAGCATCACGCCAAACGCCCAAATATCAGAGCGGGCGTCTACCGGGCGGTCTGAGAGCGCCTCTGGCGGCAAATAGCGGATCGTCCCGACCATCATGCCAGAGCGGGTGAGGTTTTCTTTGTCGCCAATGTGGGCAATGCCAAAGTCTGTGAGGCGTGGTTGGCCGTTAGGGGTTAACAGCACATTGGCGGGCTTGATGTCGCGGTGAATGATGTTCAGCCGATGGGCACGGGTGAGCGCGTCGGTCAGGTCTAGGGCAAGCTCCACCGCACGCCGCACCGAAAGCGGGCCAGCTTCTAGCATATGGGCAAGGTCGCCGCCGGCGATGTATTCAATCACTAAGTAGTGTTCGTTGTTTTCCTCAACGGTGTCCAATATCTTCACGATATTGGGGTGGTTTAGTTCGCGCAGGGCTTCGCCTTCACGGTTGAAGCGCTCCAAAATCGAAGCGTCCATCTCAATGGCTTGGCGGTCTAGCTGTTTAATGGCAACGATCTGTTGAGTTTGGGTATCTACGCCTCGGTAGACGGTTCCCATCCCCCCAGAACCCAACTTTTCTTCAACTTGATAACGTCCACCGATAAGCATGGGAGTAAGTCCTCTATACGTACAGATTTCACATCTAGTCCGACCATTATAATGGAAGATATGGATTTTTGTCGGCAAAGAAGTGCTAAGGTTTTGCAGCATACCCCGACAAAAAATAGGCAAGTGATAAAAATTGATATGCGTTAAACACATGCCACACGCCGAAGGCCAACTTTTGCATGGATAAACATACTAAAAATGGTATGATTCTCATGTCTATAATGTATGGCTAAAGCCACTACCCACAGGAGCCACCCATGACGTTTGTCGCGCCGTCTCAACATTTGCTCGCTGCATTGCCAACCCCACTCACCCCCTGTTATATGATTGAGGCGGTTGAAACGAGCTTTAATTGGGATGACATCTTTGCGAACACCGACAGCGGGCAATGGTATCTGGTTGCCTTTCGGAGCAAGCACAGCGCCAACGCGGACGAAGAACGCCTTGAATGGCTGGATGCACAGGCGCGTCATGCTGCGAGTGAATCTGATGGTTTTTTGTTCTACTTTATGGGCGTCCCATTAGCAACGGGCGAATGCCTGTCTTTTTGCTTGTGGAACAGTAAAGCAGAAGCCGCCGCTGCTTCTGCTAAACCCGGCCACCGCATGGCCGTGCAAGAGGGCTTGATCTACTTTGAATACTACACGCTTGAACAATACAACGTGTTCAAACAAGGTGGGCAAGTGATATTTCAGCCGTTACATAAGATGGCGCTCAAAGACAGCGCGCCGCACGTTAGATAAGGGTTGGTTAAATGTTGGTGTAAGGCCGCCCCAATGGGTAAGAAAATGCCCTAGAAAGTCGTCATTTTGTTCTACCTGTGTCTTGGCTTAGACACCCTGAAGTGTAGGCGAAATTACAATGCAGCACCCCGATTTTGTTGTACGCTAGTCCTTGTGCTTTCTGTAGTCTAATGCAACAGAGGAGTTCCTCAGTGAACAAATTCCGTCCTGCTCTACTCGTTGTCCTACTGCTGCTTTTGCCGTTGACCTTCATCCACGCTCAAGAGGGTGTCTTGCGTGTGGGGGTAAACGCCCCTGTGCAGCTTGACCCGCATGTGGGGACGAACGACCCCGAAATCTTGTTAAACCGTCAAATTTACGACTACCTGATAGATATTTCTCCAACAGGGGAATTGATCCCACAATTGGCGACCGACTGGACGATCCGCGAAGACGGCCTGACGTATGCCTTGACCCTTGTTGAGGGTGTGACCTTCAGCGACGGTACGCCCTTTAGCGCTGCGGATGTCGTCTTCTCGTTTGATCGCTTGAAATCGGTGGGTTCGCCCGCGTTGAACTTGCTCGGTGAGTTTGAAGTGGCCGCCGACGGTGAAAGCGCAGTGACCTTCACCCTGCCTAGCCCCAATGCAGATTTCCTATTCGGGATTGGCTCGCGCTGGTCGTTCATTCTCAAGAACGGCGTGACCGAAGTCAACACGGGCGATGTGAGCAACTTTATCGGCACCGGGCCGTTCATCCTCACCAGCTATAGCGAAGGCGTCGGTGCAGAGTTGGCCGCCAACCCGACCTACTGGATTGAAGGCCAACCCCAAGTGGCTGGACTGAGCTTTGTCTTTATCGAAGACAGCCAAGCCCAAATTGACGCCTTCCGTGCGGGTTCACTGGACTTCATCTTCAAGGTGGCCGCTGACCGCATTGGCGAACTGCGTGCTGCCGGGCTGAACGTCGTCACCCGCGCCACCAACCAACATCCGGTGATCCGTTTGCGTAGCGATGCTGGCTTCTTAGGCGAAGACCCGCGTGTGATGCAGGCGTTGAAGTTGGCGACTGACCGCGAATTGCTGGTGCTAGATTTGTTCGGTGAAATGGTTGCCACCGTCGGCAACAATGACCCCATCGGCCCGGTGTATGGTGAATTTTACACCCCGATTGAGCAAGCCTATGACCCTGTAGCCGCGTGTGCGTTGCTGGCCGAAGCAGGCTTCCCAGAAGGCTTGGGCGCGGATGAGCCGTTGCAATTCTATGTGGTAGATTCGTTCAATTACAGCGACATGGCCGAACTGCTGCAAGCGCAATGGTCAGAAACGGGCTGCATCAACGTAGAAATTTTGGTTCGCCCAGAAAATGTCTACTATGGCGACAATGAATGGCTAGATGCCGAGTTCGGCGTCACGGGTTGGGGCAGCCGTCCGATCCCGCAACAGTACTTGGTCGAAGCCTATATCACCGCTGCCCTGCCAGAAAACGGTGGCTTCAACGAAAGCCGCTTGAGCATCCCTGCGTTGGATGAACTGGTAACACAAGCCTCTGTCACAGCAGACATCGCCGCCCGCGCTGAAATCTACGCGCAAATTTCGCAGATTTTCGCTGAACAAGGCTCTGTGATTATCCCATTCTTTGCCCCCACCGTTGGCGTGATTGCTGAAGGTGTTGAAGGCATTGATCTGCACTCGTTCCCCGGCAGCACGGACTTCCGCACCGCTACCGTAAGCCGCTAATTCACGTTACGTAGCCCCTTAGCAAGAGGGTCTCATGGGGCGAGACATGTCTCGCCCCTA
>JBMOFU010000322.1:0-4446 GCA_049318725.1 Phototrophicaceae bacterium
GCAGAACTTATTAAACACCGCAACTGGGGCGGTGGACTGTCGCTCAGTGACTCCTTAAGCGGTGATGTGTACGTTCAGATGTATGGGCGCTTGTCCGGCGCGGGCAATCAGCGCGACATCTGCCGTAGCCCTGAAGAAATTTCCGAGCGGCTCAACTTGGCTGAAGCAGGCATTGACAGCGGCATTGAGTGGGATAGCGTCTTTAATAGCTTACATCCGTCTTACCCTGTGGTGGCTGGCACGGAATAAAAGATGCCGATGATTGTGAGTTTTGCGGACGAGGCAGGCCTCGCCCCTACAGATTCATGGGTTGTAGGGACGACCCACCGGGGCGTCCGGCGTTGTACCTAGACCTCTAACCCTAGCCCCAGTGCCAAAAGCGCCATCCGCACGAACATCCCGTTTTCCATCTGCGTAAAGTAGATGGCGCGGGTATCTTGGTCAAGGCGGTCATGGTCGTCAGCGTTGCCCATTTCGTGCTTGCGCGGCAACGGATGCATCAAGATGGCTTCATCTTTGGCCTGCGCCAGCAGTTCGGGGCGCATGATAAAGGCGTTGGCAATGGCGTCGTACTCGGTCGGGTCGGCAAAGCGTTCCTCTTGGACGCGCGTCCAGTAGATCACATCGCTGTCGGCCAAGACATCCGCAAGGCGATGGGTTTCTACGGTGGCGACCTTCCGCACATTCAGGTAAGCGACGACTTCACGCGGCATCTTGAGCGACTCTGGCGCGACGAAATTCAAGCACACGCGCTGTGCGTCAAAACGGGCGATTAACTTGGCAAGGCTATGCACCGTGCGCCCATTGCGTAAATCCCCCACCATGGTGATAGACAGGTTATCCAGCGTCTTTTTGGCGTCTAAAATCGTGAACAGGTCAAGCAGGGCTTGGGTGGGATGTTCGCCAATGCCATCGCCGCCGCTAATCAAAATCGGTTGGCGGGTGATTTTGCCGCGCAGCGTGTCTAGGTAGTAGGCCGCCTCATAGGACGAGCCGCGTTCAGGGTGACGCAACACAATCACGTCTGAGTAGCAGCCCACCGCACGCACGGTATCGGCAAGGTTTTCCCCCTTATACACCGAAGAAAACTGCACCCCGCCGCTCGGCGCGACCACATCCCCCCCTAAACGGCGCATCGCCGCCTGAAATGAAATATCGGTGCGCGTGCTGGCCTCAAAGAACAAAGACGCCATCACGCGGCCTGCCGCCAAGCGCGCGACATCGGCATCTTTAGCGACCACCCGCCGCCGCAGTTGATGGGTCACGGCAAACAACCGATCTAAGTCGGAGCGCTCAAATTGCTCTACGGTGACGATGTGCTTGTCTACGAAATCCCCGTGAATGCGGGGGGGCGTGTAGCGCTTGACAAAATCTGCTGCACGGCGGGCGTCGGTTTCTGGGGTGGGGAGCATCGGGCAACATCCTGCTTGGGTAGTGTAGCGGCGGTCATCGAAGGCGGATGATAGCCCAAGCCCTACCCCATCACAACGGTGATGTTGGTCTGCCACAGTTTACAGACACTTTACAGCGTCTCCATGCAACGGTTACAACCTGTTGGCACAATAGAGTTCATAAGGTCAAGTGAACAACTAAACCATCTCACTCAAGGAGAGAACCACCATGAACCACTTCAAGAAAATCCTCACCACCACCGCCGCCGCTGGACTCTTGCTTATCAGCATCGCCGCTGTTGGCGCGCAAGATGCCCCCACCCCCACCGCCCCTACCGCTGAAACCCAACAGGGTGGCCGTTTCGGATTTGGTCAAGGGCAACGCGGTGGTCGCTTCGGACTCGGCGGCAATGGCGAGCTACGCGCACTGGTGGAAGAATACACCGGCTTGAGCGGCCAAGACCTGCGCGAAGCCGTACAGGGCGGCCAAACGGTAGCCCAGTTGATTGAGGCCAACGGGCGCAGTGTGGAAGAATTTACCAACGCCGCCGTGACGCAAATCGAAACCGAGATTGACGAGCGCGCCGCCGAAATGAAGGCCAACGCCCGCGACCGCGTGACAGCACTCATCAATGGTGAGCGTCCGCAACGGCCAGCTGACGGCAGTGGCGAGTAAGGGCAGTAACTACAGTGATGAGTAAAAGCAAGTCAGGGCAGTAACGAGTGCTTCAGTGATGAGTAGTTACTCATCTCTCATCACTTTTCCTACTGCCCTTACTGTAGTTACTCGTTACTCATCACTTCTTTTACTGTAGTTACTGTAGTTGTCTTACCAGTTGCCGTTCGATGATCCCGCAGGCAAAGTATTGAGGAATTCTTCGTTGCTTTCGGTGCGGCGGAACTCATTAATCAGTTGTTCCCATGCGCCCACTGGGCCCAATTCATCGTCCTCAGACAGATGGCCGACCATGCGCCGCATGGTGTACACCCGCTGGAGTACGTCAGAGCCGAGCAGCATTTCTTCGCGCCGTGTGGAGGACTGTTCAAGGTCAAAGGCCGGGAAGATGCGCCGTTCTTGTAGCTTACGGCTGAGGTGCAATTCCATATTGCCTGTTCCCTTGAATTCTTCATAGATCACGTCGTCCATCTTGCTGCCGGTGTTGACCAAGCAAGTGGCGATGATCGTCAAGCTGCCGCCTTCTTCAATGTTACGGGCGGCCCCAAACAAGCGCTTTGGAGGGTGAATCGCCGCAGGGTCAAGACCACCCGAAAGCGTCCGTCCGCTGCTGGGGACGACCAAGTTATAAGCGCGGGCAAGGCGGGTGATGCTGTCTAGCAGCAAGACCACATCGCGCTTGACTTCGACCAGCCGCTTGGCGCGGCGCAAGGCCATTTCTGCCACGCGCACATGGTGCTGTACCGGGTCATCAAAGGTAGAAGCCACGACTTCAGCCTCTACCGAACGGTCAATGTCGGTCACTTCTTCTGGGCGTTCCCCCACCAAGCAAATCATCAAATGCGCTTCGGGATGGTTGCGGCTAATGGCGTTGGCGACTTCCTTCAAGACGGTGGTTTTACCCGCCTTCGGGGGGGAAACGATCAAACCGCGTTGTCCCTTGCCAATCGGCGCAATCAGTTCAATCAGCCGTGTGGAAAGAATGCGCGGGTTGGTTTCTAGGTTAAAGCGCACTTCTGGGAAGATCGGCGTCAGGTCTTCAAAGTAGGGGCGGTCTTTGGCTTCTTCGGGTGAAACCCCGTTGATCGCTTCTACCCGCAACAGGCCAAAATACTTTTCTGAATCCTTCGGCGGGCGTACTTGCCCAATCACCATGTCGCCGCTACGCATGTTGAAGCGCTTGATCTGCGTTTGGCTGACGTAAATATCGTTGGGGCCGGCCACGAAACCGTCGGCACGGAGGAAGCCCATCCCATCTTCCATAATATCGAGGACGCCGCCACGCAGCTTGTACCCGCGTTTTTCGGCATTTTCACGGAGCAAGGCCAAGATCAAGTCTTGCTTCTTGAGGCGGCCAAAGCCGACAATCTCGTTATCGCGCGCCAACAGGCGCAATTCTTCGAGGTTCTTGCTTTCTAATTCTGCAATGTCCATAGAATAATGATTCCTCAGCCTTGGGCTGAATTGACCGATGCATAGGTGTAGAGTCTTGAAATCCGTTCACGCACGGGTTGGTTTTGGGGTATTGGGGGTCAAAACCAGAGTTAATCCAATTGGATTGGCGTGGGCGGTAACCGCTGTAACCTCATGTGTGCATCCGAGTCAGGTTGGATGTGGGGAGGTCATGCGGGGTGTAAAAACAGGGTGTGAGCGGAAAACAGTTCCTCACGGGTGACTATATCACAGGCGTGGGGCGAAGTCAAAGGGCAAAATGGGCGGATTCAGGGCGATGGCATCACACGGGCGGGATGACGCAAACACACCTATTTGTAGGGGCGCAATGCATTGCGCCCCTACAGAACCGTTACCCCCTGTAGGGGCGGAGACATGTCTCGCCCTTACACTGCATGACCCCTATTGCCGTTGACCGATGGGCGATGGGCCTGCGGGCGTCGTGGTTACGACTGGGGCGCTCCCGTCGGCATTGGGCGTGACACCAACGGGCGCTTGTCCGCTGGAACATGCTGTTTGCGCGCTCTGGAGCTTTAATTCTACGTCGCCAGACTGGAACAATTGCAGCGCCGCCTGATATTGTGGCACTGCCGCGCAAGCGTCAAATAACGCGATGGCTTCATCGCCTACCTTGACGCGCAGGTTATAGAGCCGCGTGCGCGTGTTGAGGTAGTTCGGCGCTTGCGCCACGACGTTGCTAAAGCCGGTGATTGCCGCTAGCGGGTCGGTGGATTCGCGGCTGGCAGCGTTGAGGTACAGCCCTGCGATATACACCTCATAGGTTAGCTCGCCAATATCCCCATAGCGGCTGGCCTCATTCGCCTTGACGATCCCCGCCGCCAGCGTGTCTGGCGTGCCAGAGCGCAATAGCGCCGCCGCCTGTGTGGTCAACGCACGCAGAATCAGCCCGTTTAGCTCATCGGTGCG